>ONOD01000133.1:0-1984 GCA_900319325.1 uncultured Elusimicrobium sp.
TATTGGCGGATAACTTCTTCCAACGCGTTCATTTGCCGGGGATCTTTCACATATAAGGAAGCGCGCATTTCGGGGCTTAAACGCTGGGTTAAAAAGAATAATAAAAACGTAACGCCTAAAACAACTAGCGGCAACAAGCATAAACGGCGCAAAATGTAACGAGTCATCGCTTCCCCCCTTCTATCGTGGGAACAGCCGCAAGTAGCGTTTTTGTATATGTTTGCTTCGGAGAAGAAAATAACTCTTCGGCCGGGGCATATTCCACAATTTGTCCGTCATTCATTACCGCAATATCATCACACAAGAAGCGCGCCACGGCAAAATCATGTGTCACAAAGAGCATAGACAATTTGCGTGTACGCTGAATGTCTTTAAGTAAATTCAAAATTTGGGCTTGCACGGAAACGTCCAACGCAGATACCGGCTCATCGGCAATTAAAATGGAAGGGTTGAGCACCAGGGCCCGCGCAATTGCGATACGCTGGCGTTGCCCGCCGGAAAACTCATGAGCAAAGCGGTCCAAATAGGCACTATCCAACTGCACGGCTGCCAATGTTTCCCGTAAGTATTTTTCACGAGCCGCTTTATCGGTATATAAGCCGTGAATATCCAGCGGTTCGCTGATAAGCTGGCGCACGGTAAAGCGCGGATCCAAACTAGCGTACGGATCTTGGTAGACCACCTGCATATCGCGGCGCAATGCGCGCCACTCTTTTTTATTAAGCGCGGCCATATTTTTGCCGTTGATTTCTACGCTGCCCGAAGTAATCGGCTCAATGCCCAAAATCACCTTACACAGCGTACTTTTGCCACACCCACTCTCGCCAACCAGCCCCAACACTTTTCCTTTTTCCAAGATCAAGTTAACCCCGCGCAGCACCGTTTTTTGCGTATGCGCCCCTATCCACGGGTTACGCACGTAGGTTTTGGTCAAGTTACGTACTACCAATGCCGCCGTCATTGGGCCTCCTGTAAGTAGCAACGCACTTGTCGGAAATTTTGGGCAAACAGAGGCGGACATGTTTCAAAACATTTGGCCATTGCCTGCTTGCAACGCGGGGCAAACGGACATCCTTTTACGATTTCACCTGGTCGCGGAGGTGTACCTGCAATGACCGGTAAGCGATCCTCTTTCCGGGTTACGCTAGCCAGTGAGCTCAAAAGTCCCTGGGTATAAGGATGTAAAGGGCGGGAAAACAAATCGTTGGCCGGGGCCAGTTCCATACATTGGCCTGCATACAGGACAAGCACTTCATCTGCCACTTGCGCGGCCACAGCCAAATTATGCGTAATAAAAATGACCGACATCCCATTTTGGCGTTGCAAGTCTTTAATTAGTTTTAAAATTTGCGCTTGGATAGTAACATCCAGGGCAGTGGTGGGTTCATCGGCAATTAAAATATCGGGGTTGAGCGCTAGGGCCATGGCAATCATCACACGTTGACACATTCCCCCCGAAAATTGGAACGGATATTCCGCAAGACGCTTTTCTGCATCGGCAATACCTACTTGTGTTAATAGTTCCGCCGCTTTTTTGCGGGCAGCCGTTTTGGTGATTTTGCGATGTGCGCGCAAGGTTTCGGTCAGTTGTTCACCAATGGTTAAAACCGGATTAAGACTGGACCCCGGATCCTGAAAGATCATGGAAATCTTGCTACCGCGCACTTTACGTAGCGTACTCTCTTTACACGCCAGCAAATTTTTTCCCCCGTAGATAATTTTTCCCCCGGTAATTTTTGCATTAGGGGCCAGTAGTTTTAAGACAGATAACGCCTGTACGGTTTTTCCGCTGCCGGATTCCCCCACAACAGCAAGCACCTTCCCCTTTGGTAACGAGTAAGACAGCTCATGCAATACCGGCACGGTTCCTGTTTCGGTTACAAAGCTAAGTGACAAATTTTCTACGCGTAAGATCGGCTCCGTCATATATATATTATAACACTTTGCTTTTATCTGCGCTATTGCGTTGCCGCGCCATTGATAT
>ONOD01000133.1:1992-2915 GCA_900319325.1 uncultured Elusimicrobium sp.
TTTATATGAAGCGGTTTTTCTTATTAGGTGTCGCCTTACTAACGCTGGGTGCGTGCAAACATTATCAAACTATTCCCGTTACCTTGCCGGATGGCTTTGTGGTAAACGCACGCGTGGCGGACACTCCTGCCAAGCAAGAACGCGGACTCATGTTTGTTACCGATTTGCCCGAAAATCAGGGCATGATTTTTGTATTTGATAAAGACCAAGAGCAATTCTTTTGGATGAAAAACACGCTCATTGATTTGGACATAGTGTTTATGACCAGTGATCAAACCGTTACCAGTGTAGAGGCCGAAGTTCCACACTCCTACACCTATACCCCCGATTATGAAGTAGCCCAAGCAGTTGGATACGGTCAATACGTTTTAGAATTGGCCAGCAAAACGGCGCAAAAGCATCAAGTGATTCCAGGGAGCAAACTACAATTTACCTATGAAAAATAAATATGCCTTGCTGGGTCTATTACTCTTAGGAACCGCATCCTTACAAGCACAACCTCCCGCTTGGGATGCGCTCAAACAAGATGCAAAAAAGCATTTAACTCATCTGGTCCAAATTGATACTTCCGCCGCTAACCCGGACGAAATTTCGGCCGCACGCTATATCTATAAACAATTTAACAAACAAAAGATTGATTGGGATATTTTCATCCCCAGCAAAGGGCATGCAAATTTGATGGCCCGCATCAAAGGGAAAGATCCTACCCAAAAGCCGCTATTGTTAATTTCACACCTAGACACAGCCAACGCGCAGGACGGTTGGACGGTTCCCCCCTTCAAAGCCACGCAAAAAGACGGCAAAATTTATGGGCTGGGCACCACCGATGCCAAGAACTATACTGCTAATTATTTGGCTTTATTTTTATGGCTGGCTCGGCAAGAAGAACGCCCTCTGCGCGATATTATCTTTTTGGCAACTTC
>ONOD01000134.1 GCA_900319325.1 uncultured Elusimicrobium sp.
GCGATACCGTTCGGCGAGCGTGAAATCAACACTATGCTGAATCAGGCAAAACATATTATGGAATGGTACGACGGTATGAAAAGAGTCATTCCGTATTGGGAAAAAGGGGGCGACTGGTCTCAGCATGGGATTTTCGTCAAGCGTGTGGAATCCAGTCTTCCGGTGGAAGCGACCGAGATCTCGCGTACCACTTTGCCGTGCTTCACCTTCCTGTTCCTGCTGGAAGGGGAAATGCTTGCGGACGTCGATGGCGAACAGTGTCTTTGCCGGGGAAGCCAGCTCCTCGTGGTGGGCGCGGCTGTGGGGCAAAGAACCGCCGCTGGGTGATGAAGACAATTTGGACAGTATTTACGGGCGTGCAGAACGTCAAACCGGTAAAACCCGGCTGATAAACATTAACGAATTAAACGCGATGCAGCTCAAACGAGGAATGAAAGTAGACGAAGTAAGAGGATCCATTGCCCCCATTGCCGGGCAGGAAACCGAGTTGGATCCTAACATGCTAAAGGATGATAACGCCAAAGTGCAAACCGAAGCCAACCGCAAAACGGGCGATGTGTTTTTTGGGAGCGATGCTAATTCGGTCGTGCGTAACTTTCAGGATGGGTATGACTCTGTAAGTGCATTCCAAAAGATGAACCTCAATATTTCTCATGTGGAACCAGCGGATGATTGGCTGCAAAAAATGGCTAAACAAATGATGAAAGCAGATGCAGGCCTGGGTGGCGTAAATAAATTGTTAAGCGGTACCAAAGTTAACTGGGGAACCGAAATTAAAGAGGTGGGAAAAGAAAAATCCCACCGCGATTTGTACCACGCTTGGATTACCAGCCGTATGGCTAAACACACGTCAAATGCCATGCTTAAAAAGGCCTTGGCTGATACCGGTTTTATGGGAGCGGCTATGCCCAGTGTAACGTCCAATGTGATTGGGTACGGCGGACTTCAAATAGATATTGATGCCTTGAAAGAGGATCAGGAAAGCTGGCAAGAATATTTGGAATTTGAAAAACAATGTAAGGAAGCTATAGAGGGTTCTTCCGGTCAAATAGATGACGCAATAGCCGATTTTAATAGTATTGTATATGCCGGGGCCTCAGAGTTAGGGTATCCTACCAATTGTGACCAGGCACTTCATGCGGATAGTTCCAGTTTTTCTGATAAGGCAGATAAGATTCAACAAGTTTGTAAGAATCTAGACGAGGGATACAAAAAATTGGCGGATGCCTGCCATATGAAAATTTCCGCCACACAAGTAGTTTGTGAGGACATCTCGGCTGGTTATACGGGAGCGTTTGATGGATTTAAGCAAGGGTACCAAAACCTATACAACGCCAAGAAAATAGAGTGGGAAAACAAGTTCAAGGATGAATCAGGACAGCCGCAAATTCCTGAGGGCCTTACTTTTGATAACGATAATAATAACGGTTGGCCATACTGGGGGACGACTACAGACGTTGAAGTGGACGGAGTTCAATATAGTAATGCGGTTGGCATGTTCTCGCACATTCGGCAAGACGGCAATAAATTCGCCACGTGGATACGGGCTACATGTACGGAAGATGCCAGCGGTAATATGACGTGTACGGCTGAAAATCCCGCTGATATACAGGGTGTCGTAAATACCATTGATGACAGTATTTTAAAAGTAAATGGCAATAGTATATAGGCCCAAAATAGGTCCAAATTGCCCTAAAATTAGGTCTTGAAATTATGAAGAATAGTTGTATAATAATTGTAAGAGGTAGTAGGCAAACGTTGTTGCACAATGGGTAACCAGTTGTGGACAACACATAATTTATTTATGTTCTAGTACCCGCGGAAAGTTGATAGCTCGTCGTAAACAATCCGCCAGTTGTAAAGAAAAAGCAGCTTTATTTTAATAGGAGGCTATTATGCCAGAGGAAAAGAAAGAAAGTTTCACCTTTTCTTTCGCTAAATCTTCCTCCAAAATTGGGAGAGACGGCAAACCGAGACAGACTCTCTTTGAGAGAACCCGCCGGGATGCCCCGTTCTTCATTGCGGCCTTGGTAGCGTTACTCTTGTTACCGTTCTTGTACAAGTATAGCGGCCAATCCAGTGAAGATACTACCTTATTGACGCCGGGTAGTGAAGAATCTATGTTTGACCCGGAACGTTACGGTTTTGATACCGCGATGGTAGAAGATCCGGATGGGCAAATCGCTCAGTTGTCTGGGCGTAGCTCGTTTGACCTCATTCGCGGATTCGGTAATGAAGAAGAAGACTATGGTGCCCGTGATGACTTTGATTTTGACGCCTCTGCATCTAGCAGCGCCCGCGCAGATTATGAAGCCGAAGGGGAATATGAAGCCAAGCGCCATGCTTCTACTGAAATTGATGAAGAAGAAAATATTACCAACATTTATAAACGCCGTGCACGTGCCGGTACGCGCGCTGCTTTCCGCCGTACGCCGATTAAAGAATTAGGCAATGCGTCGTTGCGTCGGGCGGGGGGAAGCAAGCTCGGTGTTACCCCGTGGGGCGGAAGCATTAAAAATGCCGCTAGTAAAGTAAAAGCCTCCAAACCAAAAGATGCTCCTAAACCGGTTTCGTTGCAGCCGTTGCGCGCAGGCGGACCGGCGCGTTCCACGTTTGGACAAGGAGCCGCGGCAGCTGCCCGTAAAGGGCTTGATAATATGGGGAAAGCCAACGCCGTAGAAGCCTTGCGCGATTCCTATGTAAAGCCTGTAGATTCGGTTCGCACCGGTGGCTTGGATCTGTTCTCAGATGGCCATATGGGTGGTGGCGGAAAATTAGACCACAACATCAATATTGCCCCCGGCAGAGAGCCGTGGTGGTGGGATATGATGAAAACCCGTATGCAAAAAGAATGGGAAGCCCGCTTTAATTATAAATGGGGCTGGATCAACTGGGCTACGGACATTGCCAAAAACATCTTAAAGGGTCTTATCAACTGTTTAATCACCGGAGATGATGGCGGTGATATGGGACGTATGTTTGGTTATGGTTCTGCCGGTGGCCGTACATCGGGGGAATGCTGTGGCGTGAGTGATAAAAAAATGTCCATTCGTTTTGGAAGAGAACTCGAATATGCCAAAGGAGATTTCGAAGCTTTGTGTAAAGCCGTAAAATCAAGCATGCCGGAGTGTAAAGATGGCGGTGGTTATAAAGGGCCTTCCGCAGGTGCTGGCGAGAGCGGTGGCTTTGTTGCTTCTCGTTTAGGATGTTTAGGTATCAGAGGCGGTGGCCGTTGGTCCGGCGAGATTGGTTTAAGTGCCAGCGACGGAAGCGGAGATCTTTGTAAGGATATGCCCTTCATCAGCGTTGTCGGTTCGGGGCCAGCCAAACAAATTTACTACGTAGTCACGGCACGTAACTACTTCCCGGCTAACTTGAAACCGTACTTTGGCGATGAGTTGCCTCAGGGAGATTTGTTGTGCTCGCGCTTTAAGGTTAAACATGGCAAATATGCCTTTAACCATGGTGCCGTTTCCGGTGGTGCCAGTGCCACAAATAGTACTGATAACCAAGTGGATCGCAAACAGGCTGGCGTACAAACCAACAAACCTCATGCCAATCCCATCTATGCGGATACGTACAGCGATCACGTCAATCCGGAAAGTAAAGGTGATTCTTGTGTGAT
>ONOD01000132.1 GCA_900319325.1 uncultured Elusimicrobium sp.
GGATTTCTGCAGTGCACAGAGATATTGGCAAATCACTTTGATTTTTACCCAACAAATCTAAAAATAAGCAAATGCGAGGAAACCCAGGCCTAAGGCCCTAAAACCCGTTTGTGGGCCGATTTTGGGGGCTTATTTAGGCAGAATGCCGTCTTTACGAACAAATGTGCTACAATAAAAGTATATTTTGACTTCGAAGGAAGCAAAAAGACGGGTGTATCTTGGGGAGAATGGAAACATATGCAAAATATTACGCATTATCTTAATGAAATCTCAGCAAAATTTAAAACAACTAAGACGACGGAACACAGTTTCCGCGGAGACCTACAAAACTTCTTAGTGAACATGAACCCCCAAGTTGTGTTGCCTCCTACGCTGTGTACCCGGGGGAATTACGCAACATCCCAATCCCCGAACCATATAACCAACTTTAGTATAATGTAGATAGTATGAAACCGGAGAATTTCCCACCCAATCCGTTGGCGCTTGTTCCGTTAGGCGTTTTTTTATTTGCCTATGTGGTTGTATCATTGCTTGCAGGCGATTTTTATAAAATGCCTATCACCGTTGCTTTTGTACTGGCCTGTGTCGTAGCAGTAGCCATGAGCCGCGGAGGCAGTCTGCATCGCCGTATTGAACTATTTTGCAAAGGGCCCGCCAACCCCAACATCATGCTGATGATTCTTATTTTCATCTTGGCCGGAGCATTTGCTCAAACAGCCAAAGCCATGGGGGCCGTAGACGCTACTGTTAACTTAACCCTATCTATCTTGCCGGGAAACATTTTAGCAGCAGGAGTATTTATTGCAGCATGTTTAATTTCCATTTCTGTGGGGACTTCTGTAGGTACCATTGTTGCTCTGACCCCCGTAGCAGCCGGGCTGAGCGAGCAAACCGGGCTCTCATTGGGACTCATGGCAGCGGTAGTTGTCAGCGGGGCTATGTTTGGTGATAACCTTTCGTTTATTTCAGATACCACGATTGTAGCCACCCGTACGCAAGGGTGCAAAATGGATGACAAGTTCAAAACCAATTTTGCCATTGTATTCCCTTTTGCTATTGTTACAATGCTTCTCTATGTGCTTGTCGGAAGTGGCGCAAGCCATGCATTTGTATTGGAACCCGTGGTATGGGTAAAAGTATTACCGTACGCTGCCGTTTTGGCAGCCGCTATAATGGGCGTAAATGTAATGCTTGTATTGTTGGGTGGTACACTATTATGTGGGATCATTGGCCTATGTACGCATAGTTTTACTATATGGGGATGGACAAATGCCATGGGTAACGGAATTATCGGCATGGCCGAACTAATTATCGTAACTCTATTGGCCGGAGGCATGCTTGAGATGATCCGCTATAACGGCGGTTTGGCATTTATCATCAAGCGCATGACGGCGCATATTACCACCAAGCGCGGCGCCGAAACGGCGATTGCCGGGATTGTCAGCTTTGCCAACTTATGCACGGCAAATAACACGATTGCGCTTATTATGGCGGGACCGATTGCCAAAGAGATTGCCGCCAAATTTAACATTGTGCCCAACCGCTGTGCTAGTTTATTGGATATCTGCTCTTGCGTAGTACAAGGAATTATTCCCTACGGTGCCCAACTATTAATGGCAGCCAACCTGGCCAGTATTTCCCCCGTAGGCATTATGAAATACTTATATTACCCATACTTATTGGCCCTAGGGGTTTTATTGGCTATTTTGCTGCGCTATCCGCGCAAACACGCCGAAGGCACACAAACTGCGGCGTAACGTGATTTATTTTGATAAAATAGAGATATAGATTTATGCGCCCGTAGTTCAATGGATAGAGCGTCAGCCTCCGGAGCTGAAGATGTGGGTTCGACTCCTCCCAAATTCTGCTCGATACCACGACGAGCCAGTCCTTATTCGATCCCATATTTCTTATACAAAAACTACTGAAAACGCTTAAATTTTAAGGGTTTTTTGTTATTTGGCCATTACAAAAGATATAGTTTCATGCCCAACATGACTGTATTACAAAAGATATAGTTTCATGCCCAACATGGCTGTAGCTACGACGGTTGCAGTCCGTAATCCTTCCGATAATTTTCATACAAAAACTACTAAAAATGCTTAAAATTTAAGGGTTTTTTGTTATTTAGCCATTACAAAAGATATAGTTTCATGCCCAACAGGCATCGAACTCTCGACGGAGAGGTGTCCAAAACTCTGCCCATTATTCTTATACAAAAAGTACTGAAAATTTAAGCATTTTTTATATGGTTTGGACAGGGCTCGACGGGGGTTCGATGCGCAAACGGGGAATTGTAGGCAGAAAATTAGTGTCCAAACGTGGACACTTTTCGTCGTAATTTATATACTATTTTCAGTTATTTGGTGGATCGTTGGGGTGGCAAAGGTGGTAATTCTTTACCGACATCTTCTACGATTGACAGTTCTTCATAATCGTCCTCTTCTACGAAGCACCGCCCAAGATAAGCATGCCCTCCATCAATAGCGACACGTTCACATTTGCACTGTTTGAAGTCATGCCGAAAGTGGGATGTAATGACATCTCCACAGAATTTACATCTGATTCGATTTAATTTTATTCCTTTCATGTGAACAGTATGCCATACTGTTGGTCTAGAAGTGTAGTCTTATTTCGTAAATTGCTATAATTAAATATATGAAGACCTTGTTTATTTTAGCCGGAGCCAATGGTAGCGGCAAAAGCACGATTGCTAAGGAACTATTGCCGGAAGAAAATATCGTTTATGTAAATGCAGACGATATTGCCAAGGAACTTTGCCCCGAGAACATGCAATCAGTACGCATTCAAGCGGGTAAGGAACTCCATGCCCGAATTGATAAATTGTTTGGGGAAGGTAAATCGTTCGCTTTGGAAAGCACGTTGTCTGGTGTTGGGCATATCAAGACCATTGAAACCGCCCATAAACTAGGTTACAAAGTAATAGTTCTTTACACGTTTGTAGATGGCCCAGATTCGTGTATTGTGCGCATCCAAACCCGCGTTAAGAATGGAGGCCATCCTGTACCGGAAGAAGATGTTATACGGCGTTTTGGTCGCAGTAAACAAAACTTTTGGAACACCTACAAGGATCTCGCGGACCACTGGGTATTGTATTATAACGG
>ONOD01000131.1 GCA_900319325.1 uncultured Elusimicrobium sp.
GAATCATAAAAAGTTAAAAGGCAGCAATAAAGAACTGCTCATTATCCCAGGAGCCAGCCACGTAGATTTGTATGATAATCTGCAAAAAATCCCCTTTGATAAACTGGAAAACTTCTTTAAGACAAACCTAAAATAACGCGAAAGATACCGCCCCAGTGCTATGCCCTAGGACACAACCATCAATGAAGGATTAAGGAGAAACCGATGAAAAAAACACTTATACTTTTACTCACCGCATTATGCGCTATTGCCTGTAATGCAAAACCCAAAACCGAAGAACCCGCTAAACTGGCAACCAACAACGGCAAAGTGTTAGTTGTCTATTTTTCCCGTACCGGGGAGCAATACGGCGTGGGCAACATCAAAGAAGGCAACACCGCCATTGTAGCCAAAATGATTGCCGAAAAAATCGGGGGCGATTTGTTTGAAATTAAACTTAAAAACGACACATATCCTACCCAATACCGTCCGTTAACCGAAGTAGCCCAACAAGAAAAGCGTGCCAACGCACGCCCCGAAATCGCCAACCAAGTTGCCAATTTCAATGATTACGGTACTGTATTTATCGGCTGCCCTAACTGGTGGGGTGATTTGCCCATGGTGCT
Source organism: uncultured Elusimicrobium sp. (assembly GCA_900319325.1). GTDB lineage: Bacteria > Elusimicrobiota > Elusimicrobia > Elusimicrobiales > Elusimicrobiaceae > Avelusimicrobium. Next base: position 606 of record ONOD01000131.1, read on the forward strand.
CTATACGTTTATGGAACAGTACAACTGGACCGGCAAGAAAGTAGCTCCGTTTATCACGCACGAAGGGAGCGGCTTATCCTCTATTCCGTCTAGCATTAAAAAAGTCACAAAGGCAGACGTATTGAGCGGATTTTCCATATATGGGCATGAAGCGCAAAACGAGCGCGAAAACACCCAACTCAAAGTAAATGCCTGGCTCAAAAAGTTAGGATTTTAGATGAGAAAACTCCTCCAACCCCTACGTTTAATCATACAAGCCTGCTTTATGGCGGGCCTGTTTTTGCCTTTTCTCCCGTTCGCTGACATCGTCGGTCAAAAAATTTGGATTACCATTTTGTTTTGTGGTGTATTTTTCTGCGGATGGATTTGCCCATTTGGGGCACTGCAAGATTGGTTGGGGTGGATTGCCCAAAAAATACATTTACCACGCTACAAACTACCACAAAAGTATCAGCAATACGCACAACTTTTACGCTACGTACTCTACGGACTTAGCACGCTAAACCTGGTGTTTTACTTTCTAAACAGCCGCTTTTATTTTGGCCATAGCGTAGCCGTGGGGATGTGGGATTGGGTCAATGGCTCCGTACTGATTTTCTTTTTACTAGCCACTCTATTTACGGACCGTCCTTTTTGCAATTATTTCTGTGTACACGGTGCGGCAATGGGAGTGTGGGGTGTGTTACGCCCGTTTGGGATCGCCCGTAAAGAAGATACGTGCGTGCATTGTGAGCGGTGTGACAAAGCCTGCCCCATGAATATCCCTGTGTCCGGCACTCCCTTTGTGCGCCACCCCAGTTGCATTAACTGCATGAAATGCGTAACCGCGTGCCCTAAAAACTGTGTACGTTTTACGTTGATAAAACGTCCGTAACAGAACTTGTGCGGTAAGCGTGTTGTGCCATTGAAAACACCTAATTACAAAATAGTGTCTACTTTACAACCATAACCGCATTTTGATTTAATAAATTATCTTACTTTACAGGAGTATTTATGGCAAACTACAAATCTACCGAAATTGGAAATTTAGCGCAAATTGGCGCGAAATATGAACATGGTAAAGCCTTCTTGCACGACGTATTAGGGCTTACCAGTTGTGAAATTTCCGTCAACTTTATGCCTGCCGGCGCAAAAGCCCCTTTTAACCACAAACACAAACAAAATGAAGAAGTGTATATTTTCTTAAAAGGCGAAGGCACCATGACGCTAGACGGGCAAACCATTACCGTACAAGAAGGCTCTTGCGTGCGCGTAGCACCGCAAGCCGTACGCAGCATGCAGGCAAAAACAGATCTGCAATATATCTGTGTACAAGCCAAGGACGGTTCTTTAACGCAATTTGCCTTTGGTGACGGAGAAATCTGCTAGTTTTTCCCCCTTATCATCAAACCGTCCCTTGCTATGCCGGGG
>ONOD01000129.1 GCA_900319325.1 uncultured Elusimicrobium sp.
AAAACCGCCTAGTTGAACCTAGGCGGTTTGTGGTGTTCCGATAACTTATATTTTCAGTAGTCCTCTGCTAAACGCATACATGGCGGCTAAAGCCACCAAGGCGAGTATTGTTACAACGGCTTTTTCTGATCCGGCAAAAATGGGCTTGCCGTCCTTTTTCTGCTTACGCGCCCAGATAAATACCGGGATCCCACACGCGAGGAAAATTGCCGCCAAGAACAAGTATTTGAGCCCGGCCGCATATACAAGCCACAACGCAAATGCCGTCCCCAAAACAGACGTTGCCAACGCGGCCGCGCGCCCGGTTTTTGAGAGCTTGGCAAAGCCGCCTTTCAATCCCTGCCGCGCATAAAGCAGTTTATGCACTACTGTGCAAAAAACCCACCAAAGAGGTGGGTTTTTAAATGGTGCCCAGTACAGGGATTGAACCTGTGACCTTTCCCATGTCAAGGGAACGCGCTACCGCTGCGCCAACTGGGCGTAAATTGTTAGTTGCGGTTTCAATTAAAAGCCATATATTTGCTTCTGTTGGCGCGTCCCCAAAAGCGGGAACGAACTTTATGCTACAAGCGCTGCGCCAACTGGGCGTAACCTATTGCAACTACTTAAATCTATATTTTATTATAGCATATTCTATTTACGTTCTGCCACCGGGATGGCTTTATTTGCTATACTCTATCTAAGAGTTTATAATACGAGGAATTTGAGATGGAAATCACCTTAATCGTACCTTGTTATAATGAAGAAGTGATGTTGCCGTTATTTTGGGAACAAACCCAGCCAGTAACTGCAACTTGCACAAATGTTCATTTTACCTGGTTGTTTGTGAATGACGGGAGTACAGACGCATCCCTTGCGTGGCTAAAAACATTGGCGCAGCAAAACCCGGACGTACAGATCGTATCGCTCTCACGAAATTTTGGGAAAGAAGCAGCTATTACGGCAGGATTAGCGGCGGTGGCGCAAACTGCGCAAGCAGCCATTGTGATGGATGCAGATTTGCAAGATCCGCCCTCTCTAATCCCGGAGTTCCTGCAAAAATTTCAGGAAGGATACGAAGTGGTATATGGCGTGCGTAGCAGCCGTCAGGCGGACTCCTGGCTCAAGCGCACCACGGCGCAACTTTTCTATAAGGGATATAATGCCCTGGCGGACCGTCCGTTGCCGGCCCATGCGGGCGATTGCCGTTTACTGAGCCGGCGCGTACTGGAGGCCTTGCTTACGCTTCCGGAGCGGGAGCGATTTATGAAAGGGCTTTTTAATTGGGTGGGGTTTAAGAGTGCCGCCATCCCTTTTGTGCGTCAAAAACGTGTGGCCGGAACCACCAAATGGAATTATTGGAAATTATGGAATTTTGCCTTGCAGGGAATTACTGCCGGCAGTACGGTTTTACTTCGGCTTTGGGCTTATATAGGCATGTGCATTTCCCTGGGGGCTGTGTTGTTTGCCGGTTGGGTGGCTTTCAAAAAAATCGTGTGGGGAAACCCGGTCAGCGGATATACTTCTTTGATGGTAGCTGTTTTATTTTGCAGCGGGGTGCAGCTGATTTCCTTAGGGATTATTGGCGAGTATTTGAGCCGCATCTTTATGGAAGTAAAACAACGTCCTCTCTATTTGATAGACGAAAAAATTAACTGCTAATATTTCTTTGATGTGTCAATTGCTGGGCGGCTTGCTTAAAGCGCTGGGTGTATTCTTCTTTTCTAACGGGGTCTACGGTGCGGCGGAAAGTTTGCGCCAAGCGGTACATTTTTTCCGGGTTGCAATTAGGCATCCACATCACAAATTCCCCCTCGCGGGTAATCAGTTGCTCTCTCTGTTCGGTATTCATGTGAAATACTTCATAAACGGATTTGTCCAGATGAAAATAATCCTTGGGATAGAAAGCATACATGGGCTGCATGGACTCTACCGGGAAGTCTTCTATGGCGACCACATATAAGTCCTTATCAGCAAAAGCGCTTTGATAGATGCGCATGGATTCCCGGGCGTGGAAGGCCTTTCCTTCTTGAAAATAAGGGCACATGCGAATAAATGCGTGAAACGACATCCCCACAAAACATAAAAATATAAGCCCGGTAAAGCGGTAGCGTTTGCACAGCGGAGTCAGCACAAGTGCCACAAAAAGATATAAGCAAGGGACAAACGGGATAAAATAGCGCCATACCAGCCAAAAGATTTTTAAAGACATAACCAAGGCAAACACAAAGGCGATAGCCATTGGGATAAAAGTCAGTATCATTTCGCGGTTAAAGGGCCACACTCTTTGGCGCTTAAAGCGTAAAGAGGAATAGACTATGCTGGCAATCCCCAGCCCACTTAATATATAGAAAGCTTGTTTGTCTGAAAAAAAGAATTCAATCCATAGGGTCGCCAACTTCCATGACAACGGCTTATTGGCCCACCAATTTCCCTCAAAGCGTTGTTGGGAAAGATTCTGAAATAAGTTGGGAATGAGCCAAGGCAAAAATCCAATAAATACCAACAGCGGAACGAAAATAAAACCCCGCAACGGTTGTTTATGTTTCCAAGCGTAAACGAACAAAACTACGGATAATAAACCAAATAACAGGGCTCCGAAATAATGCGTCCAGCACAGCAGTAGGGAGCAAATCCCATATCCTATCCACGTTGCCGTGGGGATAGATTTATGATGGCGGATGAACCGTGCCATTTGCAAGTACAGAAATGTCAGCACGATAGACAAGCACAACATGAGTGAATATGCACGGGCATGTTGGGCATAGAGCAGCAAGTAAAAATTACAGCCTAACAGCAACATAAAAAGCCACCGTGTGATACGGGGCAGGTAGCGCGGAAATAATTTCCACGCCAGGAATAGGCCAATAAAACTTAGTATCAGACTGGGAAAACGCAAAATCCACTCCGGTCCGTAAGCAACCAGGTGATTATATAGCCACAATAGAATATTGAACAGAGGCGGGTGCACATCTACGGCCAGGTAGTGATTCCAAATATAACTTAAAGGGACGGCCGGATTGGCGGTGATAGATGTAAAAATTTCATCATATTCAAAGGAAATATTTAGCAAGATAGTACGGCATACAAGGCCTACCAAAATTCCCAGTGTACTTAAAACGATGAATAATTTTTTCATTACTATATTGTACTATACTTGACGGATGCACAGGGTGGCTTGCCCTTTTTGCAATATAGTACAATAAACATATCCTATTTTAAGGGAGACAGGTTATGAAGAAAACACTAGCAGCAATTTGTGCGGCATTGGGCGCTGTGGGATGCGAATTGATCCCCGCGCAAGAAAGTCCCTCCGTTCCCGTAGTTAACACGTATACAACCGTCAGCCAGGCGGCTTCACGTGTGATGGCGGATGTAAATGCAATGACGGTGGAGGGCGATACGCCGCTGATTGTGGCGAGCCGACAGGGAAATTTAAAAGCGGTGCAAGCATTGCTGGCGGCAGGGGCGGATGTAAATGCCACCAATTCCAAGCAAACTACTGCCTTGATGGCGGCCAGTGAAGCCGGGCATGTAGATATTATCAACGCGTTGGGAGGCAGCAAGCAACTGGATTTGGAAGCGATGGATTGGAACATGGATACTGCGCTGATGTTGGCGGTGCGAAATCAGCAAGTAGATGCTGTAAAAGCGCTCTTGGCCTTGGGGGCCAATGCCAATTTTATGAAGGCGGGGATGTCCGTGCTGATTGCGGCCAGTTATAAAGGGAACGCGCCCATGGTGCAGGC
>ONOD01000125.1 GCA_900319325.1 uncultured Elusimicrobium sp.
AGCCGTTGCTGTCATCTGCGAACGTCCGGCGTTCGCAGGACGTTCCCTCTGCTCCTTTATACGAAGATAAATACAGAGCGGCCATACTTCTGTCATTAAAACAAAAAAAAGTTGACAAAAAGAACAGCAGTAAAATTACTGTTACACATATAGTAACACATTCATTTTCTCCGTCAAGGACGGGAATCATGAAAACTTTGTGTTCACTGCCCTGCTTTTTCCTCCTTATTCCTGCCATTGAAGAGTCGTAAGACACATTCTGAACACTCTCTCGTGATATGCTGTTAAAAACTCATATTGTCAATCTGACCGGAACGGGACATAATATATAGATACTGCCCGAACTGTCTCTTACTTGGAGGTTTTATGCAATAAAACGCGACCTGTCCAAAAGATAAGCACAAACAACACCGCTAATAGAACAGCCAATAACGGGATGAACCACAAAGCTGTGGAAATATTTGATTTTTTAGACATATTTATATTGTATAAAAATCAAGCATGTGATTTGGCACAAAAATCTGTATCCACCGGAAATAGCGCACAATAACTGCGCGGACCACCTTCCCGATATAACAAACAGCGGGAGCAGCAGTCTTTGGTAGGCATACCGCACAGGCAGGCAGTAATTTTGCCATTTGGCCCAATCAAAAACCAGTCACGCAAATTAGGATTATCATAAGGGAACGTACGGATCTTTGTTAATAATCCACCTTCAAAATAGAGGTCCGCAAAACTACCCTGGTAACGCGTAACCTGGCCGTCCAACGTGGCAAAAGTTTGGCTAATTATTTTACCTTCAGAACTAAAGACAATACGTTCCACCGGGCCCTGTCCATTTTTTAATACGTACTGTTTGATAAGTGTTCCGCTATTATCTTTCCAAACACAAGGAAACCTATGGTTTTGCAAGCATTCCGTCAATCCCCGTGCATAGGAAGCATATTTAATCTTCGGTTGTGTTTTTGACGCAACAGCCCGCTTAGATTGTGCAACCGAGCTAGTTGTTTTTTTGGGAGTTGAAGTTTCCTCTAACGTATATGAAAACTGCTGGTTAGCTTCTGAAGCCTCATCTTGCACCGCAGATTCATCTTCTAACTGATTTTCATCGGTTACGTCTTCTTGCGTGTACCCATTGTCGTACGCTTTACCTATATAATTTTCAAGTAACTCCAAACTTGATTTTTTACCCGAAGGGGCATCTTGTATTTTATTTTCTTCTTGACGTGCTGCCACCGTTCGTTCTAATAATTTCTCTGCCTCCGTACTGTCCGATGCCACCTTAGCAGACGAATGAATTGATTTCCAAATCACCCATCCACCCACAATGATGGCACCAACAACCACAACAATTGCAACAATCCGAAACAAATTTATCTTACCCATTTTTCAATCGTAGTCCTTTTTATAATTTGCGGAGTTTATTTTGTGCCCTATTTTTACTATAATAAATTATATGACAAACAAACAAGTAGCTGCTCAGCAGCCAGAAAAAGATGTACTTCTTTCGTTTTTATCCAGCACCGTTACCTATGTAAAAGCCCACAAAAAATCAGTTATAACTATCGTGGTAATCCTCGTGCTGGCGGCCGTGCTAGGTTATGCTTACGATGCCCATGTAAAAAGCGTACAGGAAAGGTCTTGGGCTGCTTATTATAAGGCCCAACTTGCCGTTATGAGTGACCCGACAACCTTAACACAACTAGATAGCGTTGCTGTGCAATTTCCTAACACAAATGCCGCACAATATGCGCAACTATTAAAAGGGGATTTATTATACGCGCAAGAAAATTATGCGCAGGCAGCGGATGCTTACGAACCTTTATTAAATGCAAAAAATGAAACGCTTCGCACGGTAGCGACCTTAAGTTTTGCGGCCACCAAACAAGCCACGCAAGATTACGACCGTTCCATCCGGGAAATGACAAAATTTATTGAAAAAAATTCCAAAAGTTTTGCGCTTCCCCAAGCTTATTTTACCCTGGCTATGAGCCAAGAACTCGCCGGTAAAAAACAAGAAGCTATTGAAACGTATAAACAGATTTTGGCCGACTACACCAAAACTTACTTCGGTGCAGTAGCAAAGGATCGTTTAGCCGTGTTAAACAAATAATTTGTGCCCCGCCCTTAAAAGCGGGGATTTTTGTGTAGTACAGGAGAGTTATGAAAAAATTCTTATTAACAGCAATTCTTGCTGCAGGATTAACAAACCTTTCTTATGGGGCTGGGTTTGCGTTGTATGAATACAGCGGACGCTCGACGGCTATGGGCGGTGCCGTAATGGCAAACGGAGCAGAACCAACCTCTCTAGCCACCAACCCTGCTTTAATTACCGAATTGGAAGGTACACAAGCCCAAGTGGGTGTAAATGAAAAGGTTTCCAATTTTACTTTGTATGCTAAATAAC
>ONOD01000124.1 GCA_900319325.1 uncultured Elusimicrobium sp.
TGTAAAAAATAGAAACCAGGGTCTTAAGACCTATTTTGAGATAGAAAAAATACCTAGGTCCACTTGGGCCCAATGTGCTATAATACTATGGAATTGAACGAGGAGAAAATATGAAGAAATTATTACTACTTAGTTGTCTTTGTTTGACGGCGTGTTCCTCTTTGAAAACTTCCGGTGAATATATGGCGCGCGGTAATGGATATTTAAAAGACGGTAAAAGACAAGCTGCTATTAATTCATTTAATAAAGCGGTTGTGCTCAATCCCGATAATTTGGACGTCTATGAGGCGCGCGGCGCTGCCTATTTTTTCAACGGGCAGTACGATTTGGCCCAAACAGATTTTGAGCGAGTGTTACGGGAAGATCCGTACCGAATTTCTTCGTACACTGCCTATGCCAGCGTGTTGGCCTCAAAAGGCGATTATAACAACGCTTTACAAGTGTTAAATTTGGTAGATCAATTAGGAAAAGCTACTGCGGAAACTTATTTTGCCCGTGCCGGGGTATATTATATGCTGGGGGCGTATGATCGGGCGGTAGCAGATTATACCCGTGTATTGCAGGAACATGTATCGGCCGATGTGTTGAACGCGCGTGCAAACGCCTATGCCCAGTGGGGTAAAAAAGAGCAGGCACAGCAAGATTATGAGTACGCGAAGAAACCCAATATCCCGCAGTATTTGAATATTTATAGCAAACTTAGATAAAAAAGAGGACGAAAATAATTTCGTCCTTTAAAAATGTCACCGGGTGGGCTCGAACCACCGACCTATTCCTTATGAGAGAATCGCTCTAACCAGCTGAGCTACGGTGACGTAAATCGTACCTAGCTATTATAACAAAAGTTTGTATAGAGGCGCAAGTTTTTTTTAGAGCGCATAAAATGTGTGCAAAAAAACTAAAAATGTACTATGATAGAGATACGGAGAGTTTATGAACGCAATCTACATGTGAAATACGTGTGGATGCCCATCCAAACGCTACCACCAACCAGCGGGTGGCCTATTGTTTAACGCCGGAATTTAATGCGCCGGATACAACTTATTCGGGGCTTGTGTTTTCAGGCGTTAGCACGCATCAACCGCACGTGACGCAGCCTACGCAAGAACGCCCTACGGCTAAACGACGAAATTTTAAATCTGAAAAAATGGCGGTATCTCGCGGTTATGTGCCCACGGTTCAATTCCCGGAAGTTATGCCTGGAGAGGCGATACAAGTAGTGGAAACCTATGCGGTGCCCGTTTCTTATATAACTGTTCCGTCTACCACGGAAACAGAAACTTATATCTATGATAATTCGGCATCCGTTCCGCCTACGGTGGTTCCTGCCACTACGGGGACGGAAACTTATATTTACGATAATTCGGCATCCGTTCCGCCTACGGTGGTTCCTGCCACTACGGGAACAGGGACGTATATTTACAATAATCCGGCACCTATTGCGCAAGATTACTTTGTTTACGTGGAATCTCCTACCGTTCCTGCGTATGGGAGCGTCCCAGCGAAAACGACTACGCAACCGAATACTTTACAAACGACACAACGTTCTGCGGCAGATAACAACAGTGCTACAAGTCAACGCCCTACGTATGAAACAAAAACGGGGACGAAAGCTCGTCAATCTAAGGCTAATCGCCGTTTGGTGACAACCACAGTATCTACCCCGGTGGAAGAGCCTGCCCCCGCCTCATCAGTGACGAATTCGGGGAACCTTTTACCCGCAGATAATACAAATCCTTACCTGCAGGAAGATTTTACGCAAACGTATACACAAGATACGCTTAGCGACAATACGTATACAGAAATCCCGGTAGATGCATCAAAACCGACAACTTCTAATTAAGGGGAATTTTTATGCAAAAGATAATGGCTTACATTAAACAACCTTATCAAGAAACAGGAATAATCCGTGCCACGTTAGACATGGCATTACGTTTGCTCACTGTTGTTGTGTGGACATACCTCATGTTTATTTTAGGTAATTTGTTGTTTGATGCCCTCGTACGTAATTATGATCCTACTATGAAGTTATGGTGGTGCTCTTATTGTTTTATTATTTTCTTTGGTGCTACCTGGTTAGCGTACATTTTATTGTTTGTGCGTAACTATTACGAAGAAGAATAAACGTAGATACATTTTGCAAAGCAGCGCTCTTTTAAGGGCGCTGTTTTTTTACGGCAAAACAATAGAGCGCAGAATATCGGTAGCCTGTTGTTTGTCTTGCGCTAGTTGAGTTTTAAGTGCTTCTAAGCCCTCAAATTTCACTTCATTACGTAATTTTTGGTAGAACCAGATAGTGATTTTCCGGCCATAAATACTCTGTTTAAAATTGAAAATGTGCACTTCCACAAGCGGCAGGAGGGTGTTTAAAGTGTTGATGGTAGGGCGGAACCCAATATTGCAGAACCCGTCATACATTTTAGTACCCACGCGCACTTTGACGGCAAATACACCTAACGGCAAAATTTTATAGATTCCCGTATCCAAATTAGCTGTGGGATAGCCGAGTTTGCGCCCTAATTTATGCCCGGCAACCACGCGGCCTGTTAGTTCGTATGGGCGGCCCAGTAAGGAGTTTGCGCGGGCGATATCGCCTTGTGCCAATACTTTACGGATGAGGGAGGAAGAAATTTTTTCGTATTCTTCCGTGTAAAAGGGGGCCACTTCAAAAGGAATATTTTTTTGTCCGCACGCTTCGCGCAAGAACACGGCGGAACCCTCGCGGTTTTTGCCAAAAGCGAAATCTGCCCCAATTAGAAGCCCGCCGCAATCAAAGCGATTGAGCAAGCGGTTGAAAAATTGTTGTGCCGAGAGGGAACGTACTTTTGAAAAATCCAATATTTCCGCTCGTAGGCCCATGGCCTTAAATAAACGTTTCTTTTCGTCGGGTAAAGAGAGCACCGTCATTTCAGGATGGGGGGTTTGAAGTGTTTTTGGCGGTAACAGAAAATACAGTATCAGCGGTTTGGCGCGATGCAAGGCAGCGCGGGCTTCCAGCAAGTTAAATAAGTGTTGATGTCCGCGATGTACTCCGTCAAACGTACCGATTGTGATGAAATTTTTCATAAGGGCTGTACCCAATTATATAGCGTATCAGTTTGACACTCTTTTAGCAAATTGCCATCAAACGCATGGGCTACCTGATAGGGACCGATAGCGATTCGTCGTAAGCTGGACAAATGACCTACGGTGCCTAACTTTTGCGCGAGCATATGTCCTAGGGAGCGTACGTACG
>ONOD01000123.1 GCA_900319325.1 uncultured Elusimicrobium sp.
CTTACCCTTTACAATCCTGAGCGCGGGAATTTCCACTCGTAAATTTTTCAATTCGTCCGTTTCGGTACATCTTTGCTCCGTAGAAACATCCCGTAGATTTATTCAGATTTGCACTGGATTGACACATACACGCAATTACGCTTCGGTCTGCCAAATCTCCGGAGGTTTTATCGCGGCAATTATTCCTACAAATAGATGCGGTCTTAGTAGACGTATTGTTAATGGCATAAAAGCTGTAACCCGTTGCGGACGCAAACGGTGCTTTATCCAGATATTTCATAGCAAACAAAAAATGTACAAAATTGCTATTCTTAGCACTCGTTCCACTGGCACCCGCAATAGCATCCCTGGGGGACGCTACACATCCCATTTGGAGAAGCTTAGGTTGAGCGGTAGGCATCGTATAATAAGCATTGCTGGATTCGTCCGTAGGTAACGAAAACGTGTACCCCTCGGACTGGAGGTATTGCTCCAAGGATTGGATGGCATTGCCCACGCTGACCAATGTCCCCACCGCCGCCTCATACTGGGAGCGTTCTTTGGTGCGTCTATAGGATGGCACCGCATACATCAAAATCCCCGCAGCAATGATGAGCACAAACAAAATTTCTACCAGCGTAAAACCTTTTTTACCGAACATAGCTTCCTCCTAAACCGGCCTCTTTTAAGTATGATGTACAAAGCCGTATTTGTCAAGGGGCAAAGATTAACTGCCGATTTGAGACAACTTGAAGATCGGCAAGAAAATAGACGCCACAATGATACCAATCAGCACACCGACGCCGACAATCAAAATAGGGTCAATGACGGCTGAGAAACGTGCAATAAACTGGTCTACATGATCCGCGTAGAATTTAGAGAGGGTTTGAATAATGCCCGGCAACTTACCGGATTCTTCCCCCATTCTCATCATTTCGGTCATCAGCCCCGGGAATACCCCCGTTGCCGCGAACGAATCCGAAATGGATTGCCCGGAGGCCACTTCCGCACGGACTTGCTTGAGCGCGTTTTGAATGATAACGTTCCCTTGAAACGATTCTTCCAATACGCCCACAGCGTTCAAAATGGTAACCCCACTACGCAGTAATGTAGCCAACGTGGAAAGCATACGGTCAAAATAAATGTTTTTAATAAACCCGCCGAAAATGGGCATCGTTAGTAGGAACGAGTGCCAACGTTTGCGGCCGTTAGGTGTGCGAATGTAAAACCGGAACCCAAATATCACAATAAGGAGACACAACACCAACGCAACGACGTGGTTCGTGAAAACGCTGGATACTTTAAGCACCGCCACCGTAATGGTAGGCAATTCCAAGTTAAAGTCCGCAAAAATTTGGGCGAAGGTCGGTACGATTCCCACGATGAAGTAAACAAGTACGCCTACAGAGGCAAACGTCAAAATAGCCGGGTACGTAACAGCCGTAATGATTTTGCTTTTCATCCCTTCTTGTGTTTTTGTGTAGATGGCCAATTGCATGAGGGTTTCGGCAATTTGCCCGCCGACTTCCCCGGCTTCTACAAGGGAAACCCACACATGACTAAACGTTTTAGGATGTTGAGCCATGGCTTCGTGCAAAGATTGACCGCCCGAAATGTCGTGCGCAATTTGAGTCAGCACCATTCCCATGGTCGGGTTGGCCGAATATTGCCCCAACAGCGAGATAGCACGCACCAACGGCACACCGCCGGCAACCAAGGTGGATAGCTGTTCGGCAAAGAATGCCAGCACGTGGCCCGGCACTTTGCCCCCTTTGCGACGCGTGGAAACTTTGGCGGAAGAAAATAAACCGCCGGTTGCTTCAGAAATATCTAATACTAGATATCCTTTGTTTTGTAAGGCTGCACGCAAACGATCCTTACTATCCGTAGTATAGGAACCGGTAAAGGTCTTTCCGTGTTCGTCTTTGACTCTGTATGTATATTTTGGCATAAGTTACCCTCTGTAGAACTTGTTATTCGTCCGCCGTTGTAATGTTCAAAATTTCATCCACAGTCGTAATTCCGCGGATTACTTTATGCCATCCGTTGGCACGTAAGTTCAAAGCGCCCGACTTATCCGCCGCTTTACGCAGCTCAATTAAATCTTGCGTTTTGTAAATAATATTTCGCATTTCTTCCGTTATGCGGTATACTTCGTAAATAGCGCGGCGTCCGCTGTAGCCCGTATTAAAACAACGCTGACAGCCCACCGATTTGAAGAACGTCCACGAGTTGCGTTCCCGCGGGTTAAGGTGCCCTTCTTGAATGATACGATCTAACGTAGCAGCATCCGGGATGTGCGGTACCTTGCAGTACGGGCACAACACGCGCACCAAACGCTGCGCCGCCACTAACGCCAGTGAGTTGGCTAGCAAGAAAGGCTCCATCCCCATGTCAATTAAACGGGGAACTGCCCCCAAGGCGTCGTTCGTGTGTAACGTAGAAAGCACTAAGTGACCG
>ONOD01000121.1 GCA_900319325.1 uncultured Elusimicrobium sp.
GCAGAACAAGTTGTGCAAAGCCACATTGGCGTTTACCAATTTCACACCGGTTCCATTGGAAAAACCTTCGCCGTATTCGTTTTTATCGCCCCACATATATGCATATTGGAACATTAAGTTGGCGGTTACATCTTCCACTAAATCAGCGGATAAACCAGCCATAGCGCGAGTCCAAGCACCGCGGTTATACAGGCCATCCGGTTCAGTAGTTACAGCATCTGTTACATCAATTTGATGGATTACATCAGAGGCGATGGTTTGGATTTCGCCTTTCACTTCAACGTTATTAAGTACAGTTGCGCCGGCAGGCCAGGTCAAAGCCATGGCGAGCAGCACGCCTAATAGTTTCTTCATGAATACTCCTCCTATATAATTTATACTCCCTACATCTCTTATTAAATCTTATTTCAATACCCCCGTGCAAGATTTTTTTAAAATAGGGCTTGACATAATTCTTTTTAAGTAGTATCTTATTGCACTTTTTCGGCGGTCTATCGTTTTTTTAGACGAAGAAAACAATTAAACTCTCAACAACTTGCGTGGAAGATTCCAAATCAAGTTTGGAATGACACCCTATGAAATCATTTAATAAAGCCCGTCATGCTGATGAAAATCAGCATCTTCCACGCACGTTGACGTAGCGCCTTTTTATTTTCTTTTTGCAGCTTGCTTTTCCGCGCGAGCCTGTGCGGCCCGTTCCAAACAGGCTTGTTTGCCTACCAAGGCGCGCAAGTTCTTGCTAGTTGTTTTTGTGATACTTTTGCGGAAACACCACAACGCCCATATATTAGGTACGGTCATCATGGTCATCGTGAAAATTGCCAAGGCCCACATAAAGCGCGTGGATACGTTGGCTTCGGTGGTGCGCAGTAAAGAATCTGCCACCGTAAAATCAAACGAGAACGAAGTGCCAATAATCCCCCCCAAAAAAACAAATAACACGAATAACAAACGCGTAGGTTTTATAAGCACATTGGAACCTTTGCATAAAAATTGGAGGGCTTTTTCCGTATAATACCCCCACCCAATAATCGTGGTATACGAAAAAATAACTAATGAAAATACCAAAATCGGCGTACCTATATAAGGAACTGTTTTAAAAGCACTGTTACAAAGATTGGCGGCATAGACGTTTGGGTTGGTATAATCGCCGGCAAGCAAAATTACAATTCCCGTTAAGCTACAAATGAAAATCGTCCAAACTACCGACGTGGCCGATACAATAGCCATTTGCGTGGCACTACGCGTGCGCGCGGCCGCCGCTGCTATAGAAGCACTACCCAGCCCAGCCTCCGTCGTCAGCACCGCGCGGGTAACGCCCGCTGTTATGCCGGGGATCATCGCTTGTACCAGGCCCAAAATTCCAACGCCAATCGCTCCGCCGGCGGCGGCTTTGCCGGTAAACGCACCTTTTAGAACGACCCAAATTGCATGCGGGATTTGTGTAAAATTCATCGCAATCACAATCAGCGCTATTAATAGGTATAGGCTACCCATAATAGGTACCAACCATTCAGAGTACGAGGCAATCCTTTTAACCCCGCCCAGCACTACCGCGCCTGTGGCCAATGCTACAACTAACGCCACATACCACGGGTTTAAGTTGTATCCCTCGCGCAAAGCATCAGCAATGGAATTAGATTGCAACGCGCTGCCCGCCGTAAGCCCCATCAACACCGCACCTACCGCGAAAATGATCCCCAACCACTTAAGTTTGAGCGTATGCGCCAAATAATACATGGGACCGCCTACATATTCGCCATCCGGCAAACATACGCGAAACTTAAAAGCTACTAAACATTCACAATATTTAATGGCAAAGTTAAAAAAACCTGCCACAGCCATCCAAAATAAAGCTCCCGGCCCGCCTTCGGCAACAGCCGTTGTTACCCCGATAATACTACCCGTTCCTACGGTGGCGCCAATCATCACCGCCAGCGAACCAAAACTGCTAACCATGCCTTCACTTTCAGCTTTGGCAACCGATAATTTAACCGCGGGCCATGTGTATTTTTGAATAAATCGTAATTTTACGGTAAAATAAATCCCCAAGGAAAGTAAGAAAAAAATCATCGGCGGGCCCCAGATAAGCGCATTAAGCCCGTTCATTACATCATATAGATTTTGTAAAGAAGGAGACGTGCATAAGGCACGTAGCGAACTAATAAGTTGGTGAACAATATTCAGCATGGGTTTCCTCTATTTATAAAGCGTACCGTATTATTTTACTATATTTAATAAAGGACGTAGCCGAACTAAAATACTTCTTGGTCGCGTTTTTTAGTAATGCAAGAATACTGCTGACTGATTTTTTTGAAAAGCGGGCAGGTAAAATCGTGATCGTTAATTACGATACGGACGGTCTTTATATTGATGCTGTCCTCAACGGCTGTTCCTATCTGGACGAAAAGGAATTTTCCCTTTTTGTCAATGTCAACGGCAACCGTTCTCCGGTCATCCGTTCCG
>ONOD01000120.1 GCA_900319325.1 uncultured Elusimicrobium sp.
GCGCATGATTGACAATGATGAAGAGCAGAAACGTTATACATCACTATCCAGACGCATCTGTGAGATGGAGCTGGTATAAGAAGCTGCTCACCGGCGACATCAGCCTCGACCTCTACGCCGGCCCCAAGGTCAACGCAAGGCTGGAGTTCAGCACCGACTGGCTCAACGAGCCCAGCTCCACGTACTATTGGCTCCGCGACCAGGTGCTCACCGCCAGCTGGCTCTCGCTGGACCTTGAGGCCTCGGCCAGCGCCGCCGTGCTGTGGAAAGACCCCGATCGGAAGACCTTCTTCTCAAAGAACTGGTCACAGATAGCAGTGAACTGTTGCCATAACTCATCGGAGAGTTTATGAATTACCGGTCCGACTGTCTTCCATTCTTTCTGCAAGTTGCGCATCAGTTTAGTTAAGTCCACTTCGGCAATAGTTGGGCGCAGAATCGGGGTCATTATTCGGGAATCTCCAATTGAGTATCCATACCCACCGCGGCCGAAGTATCTTCTACCGTATCCGGGGCAGGGTTAGTGAATAGAGCAAATTCGCCAAAGAAAGCCAAGTCAATATCCCCCACCGGGCCGTTACGCTGTTTGGCAATAATAAGCGTGGCTTTACGCTTGAGGGTATCATCATCGCGTTTATAATAGGCCTCACGGTGAATGAGGGCGACCACGTCGGCATCTTGTTCAATAGAGCCCGATTCGCGCAAGTCCGAAAGCATGGGTTTGTTGTCGGTGCGGGTTTTGTCTTCGTTTTTACGGCTAAGCTGCGAAAGTGCCAGCACCGGCACATCCAGCGTACGGGCTAAGTCTTTGAGTAAACGGGAAATTTCACTCACTTCCTGTTGGCGCGATTCGCTACGACGTTCACCGCCGCGGATGAGTTGCAAATAGTCAATGACAATTAGCCCCAACTCTTTGCCTTGCTTTTTGAGCTCGCTGGCCAAACGGCGCGCGCGCATGCGAAGCTCGGTAATAGAAATGCCGGAGGTATCGTCAATATAAAGCGGGGCTTTAGACAGGCGGTCCATTTCGCGCATGAGATCGGGCCATTTGCTTTTCTCAAAGTAGCCGCTACGCAGTTTGTGAATTTCGGCCATTGCCGCCGCGCCCAGCATACGTTCATAAATGATGTGCCGGCCCATTTCCAGCGAAAAGAACGCCACCGGAATATTGCAATCCACACACGCGTGATGCGCAATATTAAGCGCCAGGGCGGTTTTACCTTGGCTGGGCCGTGCGCCCAAAATAATTAAATCCGATTTACGAAGCCCGCCGGTTTTGTGGTCAAACTCACTCAACCCGGTAGGAACGCCTTGGATGGTATTTTTGTTTTTGAAGGCTTTTTCCAACAGTTCCATTACTTCGGGAGCTAAGTCTTTGGAAGAAACAAAGCCCGAAAGTTTTTGGCGTTGGCTCAGTTTATAAATTTGGTCCGCGGCACTGTCAATGAGCATTTGCGGGTCATCATCTTCTTCTTTGTAGCAGCGTTGTATCAGGGCGGTGGAAGTGCGGATCAAATCGCGCACCACAAATTTTTTATAAACAATTTCGGCGTAATATTTGGCGTGGGCAGCGGTGGAAACTTTACTTTCCAGTTGAGCCAAATAGACCTCGCCCCCAACTTTTGTGAGCGATTTTTGGCGTTTTAATTCTTCCACCACGGTTACAATATCTACGGCCTGATTGCGTTCGGCAAGGGCTTGCATCGCCGCAAAAATCACTTGGTGAGCGTCTTTGTAAAAATGTTCCGGCTTTAAAATTTCAAGGGCGTCATTGAGCGCATCTTTGTCCATAAGCATGGATCCCAGCACGGCCATTTCGGCATCAAGTGCTTGGGGTGGAATGCGTTCTTCTAATAAATTACTGGGCATAAAATACTCCTAACAAATACGTACTTTTATTGTACCAATTTATGGGGCTATGCGGGGACAAAATTTTGCAAAAATAAATGCCCCCGGGAGTCTATTTCCCGAGGGCAAAAACATAGGCCGGCGTAGCTTATTGGGGTTTTTCTTCCGTGCCCACTACTACGGAGTGTTCCACCACGGTATGTTCGGCCGTATTGACCACCGTTTCCGACAAAGTCGTACCTACTGTTTGGGTAGCTAACTTTTGCGTGGGAGTTTCTTCCACTTGCACGTTATCCGTCTCGTTAGCGGGTTGACCTTCGGTAGCGGTTGGAAGAACGTCTGTTTGCGCGTCCACCGGAGTAGTGGCTTGAGAAACGGACGTCGTTTGTTCAGCGGCCGGTTCTAGCGGTTGTTCCACTGACTGCTCGGCAACGGGTTGATCCGCCGGTTGGGCAACTTCGGGAATATCCTCGCCGATGACACCCGGAACAAAATCAGCCGGGGCCACCCCTGCTTTTGCTTCTTCCAATGCTTTGGCGGTGGGGCGGAAGGTTACCTTACGCCATTTTCCCTCCCCTTCGGAAGTGGTTTGGACGTATTCGTTCCCTTCTACGGCACGGTGAATGTAGCGGCGCAATTGAGAGCTCATCGGGCGGAAACGGAAAACGGAATTACCGTTTTTAATCATTTCAATGCCGCGGGCGATACGCCGATGACGATGGCGGGCTTATCGCAATCAAAGGTGACTAAGATGCGTTGTTGTTTTTCATCCCACCATACGTTGACGTTTTCGGCTTTGATGCCCATGTGGGTCAGCACATCCGTCACATATGTTTTGGCCAACTTCATGGGTTCTTGCATATTGTCCGGGATGACAGCATGTTGAATGGCTTCGCTAGGCAAGCGTTGAGGCTCGTTGGCTTTGGGCGTATGTACGCGCGGTTCACGCACGGTCATTTCGGCGTCGTTTGCGCGACGGTTATGACGGCGGGAAGTAGTGCGGCGCCCCCCTTTGGCACCCCGTTTGCTGTTGCGTCCGCCGCGGCGGCGTTTAGGAACATCCATGTAAATTTCGCTATCTAACGAGTCGGACATCCAGCGTTTTTTGGTTACTTCTACGATGGCCGGTTTAGAACCGATTCCCAAGAACCCTTTGCGCGGATGTTCCAGCACGCTGATTTCTACTTGATCGCGGCGCAAGTGCATTTCTTTGAGGCCTTTGCCAATCCGATGATTTTCCTGGCACTGTTTAATGCGCTTAGAACATCGTGGGCGTTGCACGGGGCCAAATTTGTGTGGTGGCTGACGGACTTATCCGCCAAGGATCCGTA
>ONOD01000119.1 GCA_900319325.1 uncultured Elusimicrobium sp.
AAACGAAAAATACGGTCTCAAATACAACACTTCCTGCTGACGGGGGGGTAAACTAGCTACCACTTGGCGGATTTGCTCCATATTTTCTTGTTGAGCCAATTGCTCCAACTGCGAGGCTTCCCCATCCGGCAATATTTCATGCCAAAATTCATTTCCTTCTTCATCCTGTTCATCCAGGGAGGAAAGGGATTTATGGTCCCGCAAGTAATTAAGGGCCTTATTACGTGCGGTTAAAAACAACCACGATTTCACCTTTCCTTGCGCTTTAAAATCCGCCGCATGCTTATAAAGCGCTAGGAACACTTCTTGAAAAAGATCTCCGGCGGCTCCTTCATCCCTCACTAACGACAGGATATATTGATACAGCCCATTCTTGTGGCGCATAAGTAATTCTTCAAATGCTTCATCCTGCCCCTGGGCAAACAAGATCACTAATTCATCATCACTGTGCGCGCTCATATTGTGCTCCATAGTATATTAACACCCATCTCTATTAGTTTATTGCAAATATTTTTAATATAATAATCCCCCGACGTAAAACCGGGGGATTTTTTAATCTTCTAAAAGTTTATTCATACCTCAAAGCATCAATCGGGGTCAATTTGGATGCTTTATAGGCCGGGTAATATCCAAAGAAGATACCCGTAGCGGCAGAAAATCCCGCAGATACCAAAATTGCCCATACACTCAGCTGCGCAGATAGCGACATATATTTGGCTACAAACAGCGTAAAAATGACCCCTAATATGATACCAATCAATCCGCCCATACAAGAAAGCGTCATGGATTCCACTAAAAATTGTAAACGGATATTCCAACTGGTAGCTCCTATAGCCATACGAATCCCAATTTCGCGGGTACGCTCAGTAACAGAAACAAGCATAATATTCATAACGCCAATACCACCCACAATCAAAGACACGGCACCGATGATACCCAAAAATAAACTCATTGTATTCCCGGTACTTTTGGCTTGTTCTACGAAGGATGCAAAGTCATCCAATTGAAAGTCATCCTTCCCTAGCGGATGAATATGGTGCGTATTGCGTACAGAGTTTGCAACATCCACCTTTGTATTTTCAATTTGGTTAAAATCGGCTACTTTAATAACAACCCGGTCCAATGCACGGCGGTTTGAATTCTGCCATCCGCCGGCGTTTAGTTTTACTTTACCGGTAGTGTAGGGAATTAAAGCTCCTTCGTCAATGTTAAACCCAAAACCACTGGATCCCGTTTTTTTAGTAACACCCACCACCGTAAAAGGGATATTATCCAACACAACCGTTTTATTTAATGGATCCACATCCCCAAAAATGGTTTGCGCGGACGTGGCCCCAATTACCATCACTTGAGCATAGTCGTTAATCTCCTTCTCGGTAAAGGCACGTCCTTTCTCTACAGACCAATCATATGCCTTAAGAATATCCGTATCGGTTGCTAAGGCACTCAAACTGACACTGGTGTTTTTGTATTTTACATCAAAGCTGGTTTGAATATATGGTGCGGCCGCTGACACTCCTGATATTTCCCGGATAGCCACCACATCATCCATCGTTACATCTTTGGGGGAAGAAATAGAATCGTCCAAATCCCACGGTTGACGTAGAAAGATGATGTTTGTGCCCATATTGGAAAAGCGTTCCGCAATACTTTTTTTGGTAGCATTTCCTACAGCCAGTACAGTAATAACAGCCGCCACACCAATAATGATACCCAAGCTGGTGAGTGCCGCTCGCATCTTATTGGCAAAAATGGCTTTGAGTGAAATTTTAAATACTG
Source organism: uncultured Elusimicrobium sp. (assembly GCA_900319325.1). Taxonomy (GTDB): domain Bacteria; phylum Elusimicrobiota; class Elusimicrobia; order Elusimicrobiales; family Elusimicrobiaceae; genus Avelusimicrobium. Next base: position 1,780 of record ONOD01000119.1, read on the forward strand.
ACAAAAATGAATCAAGCATCTTCATCCTCCCCTACGGCAGGTTTAGCCCCGGTGGGGGTTTGTCGTTCGTCGCTTATCTTCTGTCCATCTTTAAATTTGATAAGCCGTGTAGCATATTGAGCAATGTCAGGCTCGTGCGTGATAAGAATAATGGTCTTGCCCATTTCTTTATTAAGCCGCGTAAAAAGATCCATGACCTCAATACTCATTTTTGTATCCAAGTTTCCCGTTGGTTCATCGGCAAAGATGATGGGGGCATCGCACACTAAACTACGCGCGATAGCCACACGCTGTTGCTGCCCGCCGGATAGTTGATTGGGCAAGTGATACGCGCGCTGAGCTAAACCAACCGCTTCTAAAGCTTCCATCGCTTTTTTATGGCGTTGTGCCGCCGGTGTATGATTGTAAATCATCGGGAGTTCTACGTTCTCAATAGCCGTAGTACGTTTAATGAGGTTAAACCCTTGAAATACGAAACCAATTTTGCGATTTCGTACACCCGCCAATTTGGATAGATCCGTGGCAGTAACATCAATATCATCCAAAATATAGGTGCCATGAGTGGGTTTATCCAAACACCCTAAAATATTCATAAAGGTAGACTTGCCGGAACCCGAAGGCCCCATAACGGCCACAAATTCCTTGGGTTCAATGGAAATACTAACTCCGTTGAGCGCTTTTACTTCCACATCACCCACTTGATAAATCTTATACAAGTCTCGCGTATCAATTAGAGACATAACGCCCTCCTATCTTCTGCGAGGACCGCCGCCTCGCGGAGGGGTCATAGAAGCAGTTCCGGTCGCTTTC
>ONOD01000118.1 GCA_900319325.1 uncultured Elusimicrobium sp.
CAAATTGAACATCACCAATGACTTGATGGCTCAAGCCTATATCTACAACCTCAACAATATGCGTGTAGTAGATCAAGATGGAGTCGAATTAACTCAAGAACGCGACAATGCGAACATGGGTTTCTACGGTGCTAAAGTTGCTTTTGCTCCTGAAGCCTTCCGCGTGAGCGCTGAATATGCCCGCAACTATGGCGGACATCGTTTGATCAAAGAACACAACCCGACCGGTCATATGGTAAAAGCTGATATCGCTGCTGATATCAAAGCCGTAACCGCTCGTGGTACGTTCTTGTATGCCAACGAAGGTTTTTATGCCTTTGGTAACTATACTCCCGGTTTATTAGTTGGTCATAAATTGGGTGGCGCTATCTGGAACTACACTGATGATGGCGTACGCATGTTCAACCTCGGTTTTGATGTAAAACCAGCTGAAAAATGGACCGTGTCTTTGGACGGCTATGCCTTCCAATCCAGCCGTGGTCATCATGCTGCCACCTGGGAAGCTGACTTAACCGCCAAATATAGCCACAACGAATATGTGCAATTATTTGCCGGTATCGGTTATGCCAAATATGGTAACGAAGCTACCGAAATGTTCAGCAAAGCCGATGACTCTGCTGCCCGCAAAGATAACGTCAAAGGCCAACTCGGCATGTTAATCAAATTCTAATTATTCAACGTTATTAGAATGAATACACCCCCCGCTACGGCGGGGGGTTTCATTTTTGTCTGCTTAATTTGGGCTATTTCGTTGTTGCTCAGTCGGTCGGATACCTCCGCCTCCGGCGCGTCCCGCCAGTATTCCTCCCTCCTTCGCGCCTAGAACTAGCGCAAATTGGTTTGACAAAAACTGCGTGTGAGGTGTGGTGGGAAAATTTGGTTGCGGTCTGCCTAATTTGTGCTATTTCGTTGTTTGTTCATATAAAGTGTCATTCCAAACTTGATTCAGGATCTTCCACGCTAGTTGTTACATAACGGACGGCCAACGGCGTGCGCGTGGAAGATGCTGATTTTCATCAGCATGACGAACTTTATTGAATAATTTTACAGGGTGTCATCCTGAACTTGATTCAGGATCTTCAACGCTTGTTGTTACGTAAGGGACGACCAACGACGTACGTGGAAGACCCCGTATCAAGTACGGGGTGACATCCTTTATGTTACATGATTTTAGAAATACAAGTCGCGTTTGCCGGCTTTAATTTTAGCCAGGTTTTCGTCAATCATTTTTTTAATTGGCGTTCCCGGCGCAAAAGCCTCTTTGGCGGTGGACTCAATGAGAGCATACCCCTTGGCCTTGAGAGGGGCGGGGGCAAAGTCCTCTAGATATTCGGCAAAGGTAAACATGGCGTTAGGCAAGCAGTGCGTTTTAATAAGGCCTGGCTTAGCCATATCCATAAAGTCTTTACCTACGCGGCCCAAGCGATAGCACCCCGTGCAGAAAGAAGGCATGTGCTTGGCATCTACCACCGCATCAATCACTTCAGCTAGTGTGCGGTCATCCGTCAAGGTAAACTGGCTTCCGTTCTCTTTGTCATACGAGTATCCGCCGGGGTTTACGCGGCTGGCGGCAGAAATTTGCGATACGCCCAACTCCAAACATTGGTTGCGCAGTTCCGGGCGTTCGCGCGTGCTTAAGATAATGCCTGTATAGGGTACAGCCAAACGCAAAACAGCCACGCACTGCTTAAATTCGTCGTCCGTGAGTACATCATTGGGGTGTTGGCTAAACTCACTGCCGTCCGCGGGTTCAATGCGCGGGATGGAAATGGTATGCGGCCCCACACCGTAGGTTTTGTCTAGGTGCCAGGAGTGTTCAAGCGTGGCCAAAATTTCAAATTTGTGGTCATATAACCCGAGTAGCGGCCCAATGCCTACGTCGTTCATGCCGGCTTGCAACGCGCGGTCCATGACGTCCAGGCGGAACTGGTAATCCTTCTTGGTGCCGGCCAGGTGCAGTTTTTCGTACGTTTCTTTGTGGTACGTTTCTTGGAACACCTGGAAGGTACCAATGCCGCATTTTTTAAGTTCGGCAAATTCTTCCAGCGTAAGTGGGGCAATGTTGACGTTTACACGGCGGATGGTTTGGCCGTTCCAGTTGGTTTCATAAATGGCTTTAATGCTGTCATAAACATATTGGAGCGTGCCACCGGGGTAGGCCTCGCCGGCTACCATCAAAATACGTTTGTGGCCTTGTTTTAACAGTTCGGTCACTTCTTGGTGGATTTCGTCCCGGGTGCTGGCATGGCGTTTTAAGTGCGTGTTAGATTTGCGAAACGCACAATATACGCATTCGTTGGTACAAATGTTGGAAATGTATAACGGCGCAAAAAGTACAATGCGGTTGCCGTAAATGGCTTCTTTAATATATTTAGCGGTTTCAAATAACTGGTTTAAGAGTTTGGAATCGGTAATAGACAAAAGCACAGCGGCTTCGTCTAGCGAAATGCCTTTTAGTTCTTTGGCTTTCGTTAGAATGCGGGCAACGTCAGCGTCCGTGTAAGATTGGCCTTTTTCAAGGGCTTTGTGTAATTTTTCATCGTTGATAATCATATATATTATTTTACCACTTTTAGAGGCACCCCGGCATTTTGCTATAATATACCTATGCCGAAGAAAGAAAGTGTGCTGGTAGTT
>ONOD01000117.1 GCA_900319325.1 uncultured Elusimicrobium sp.
CCTGGTAAAACATCCTACCATATCTTCAGTGGCGTTATAGTTCCCTTGTAGTACCCAATTGATAATCCCAGACAGATCATCCATATTCACCGTTCCGTTACTATCCGTGTCCCACCCACGCGGAACACCTTGCCCGTTTCCCTCAATTACATATGAGTTCCATCCTCCACTGGATGGCCCCACATAAGTACCATTCATCCCTTCTTTACACAACCAACGCGCTTGTTTATCGGTGGATGCTTCACAATGGACCTCCCCCGGGAAATATTTGCTGGCCTTGGTATATACCACTAGTCTATTGTTGGGCAGACTCTCATCGGTCGCCAACGCATAGTTCCACTCATTTCCGGCAACTAATGTTACGTTCCCCACTCCAGTGATATCCAACTGCGAAGAATCATTTGAATATTGCCCGTGTTCCATGTAGTACGCTTCGTTACCTTGGGCTATTGATTTCGCTCCGGGTAACATGCGCACAAACCGGCTCCGCATAACGGCCCGCTGATAAGCCGGTAAAGCAATTGCCGCCAAAATACCAATAATGAGAACTACTACCAGTAGTTCAACAAGCGTAAAACCTGCTTGATTTGTTCGTTTCATTTTTATCTCAAGTTTGTTAGCAAAATAGTCACACGAACGTCTAGCCCCACTTTTTAACACACCTCAATTAATTAAAAGCATATTGAATATGCGTGTTTTTCAAATAAGGTTTATCTTTATTTTTTGGTAACTTGCTGGCCTTGCGGGGTATCTTTGACGATATAGCCGGCCGAGGCAATGGCATTGCGCAGCGCGTCCGATTTAGCCCAATCTTTGGCGACGCGGGCCGCCTGGCGTTGCTCCAAGAGAGCAACAACTTCCGCTGGAACATCTACCTTTTCTTCAATGGGCGCTTTGAACACATCAATAGCTAAGATGGAATCGGCAAAGCGCAAAAAGTCCACCTTTTCAGCGGCAGTCAAATCCGACTTTAAGGCTTCCCATGTGACGGCGAGCGCCTTAGGGGCATTAAGGTCATCTTGCATGGCGGCGGTAAATTTATCCTTCCACGTGCGGGAATTTTGCGTTTCGGCAATCTTTTCACCCGCCTCTTTAAGGTATCCGCACGCCTGTGCGCGCAAATTTTTTAAACTCTTGGTGGCGCTATCCATGCTCTCATAAGAAAATTCAAGCTGCGTGCGGTAATGCGCGCCCAAGCATAAATAGCGGTAAGCCAGCGGCTCATAACCTTTGTCTTTGAGTACATCCACGGTAACAATACTTTTGCCCGGTGGCGGCTTCACTCTGGGCAATTTCATTGGTATGATGAATGGTTACGTGGTCAATACCGCCGCAGTGAATATCCAGCGTGTGCCCCAAATACTTCATGGCCATGGCGGAACACTCAATGTGCCACCCCGGAAAACCTACGCCCCACGGGCTGTCCCACTGCATTTGGCGTTTTTTATCCTTTGGGGAAAATTTCCACAAAGCGAAATCGGTCGGGTTACGTTTTTCGTCACTCATTTCCACACGCGCGCCGCCTTGCAAGCCGGAAATATGTGCATGGCCCACTAGGGCATCATAACGCGGAAATTTGGAAGTATCATAATAAATCCCGTCGCTGGTGCGATAGGTATAGCCTTTTTCTTCCAGCGTTTTAACTAGAGCAATCATCTCGGGGATATGCGCAGTTGCACGGCTAATCACCGTGGGGCGAGTACAATGCAAAGCATCATAATCCTGCCAGAATTTTTCTTCATAAAATTTGGCAATATCCCACGCACTTTTGCCTTCGCGCGCAGCACCAAGCTCCATCTTGTCTTCGCCGTCATCGGCGTCGGAAACGAGGTGTCCCACATCGGTTACATTCATCACGTGTTTAAGCGGATATTGCAAGCGAATGGTGCGCGCCAGTAAATCTTCAAAAATGTAGGTACGCAAATTGCCAATGTGCGCAAAATTGTACACGGTCGGCCCGCAGCAGTACATAGTTACTTGCTGTACATTCTGCGGAGTAAATGTTTCTTTGCGGTGCGAAGCGGTATTGTATAACTGCATTGCTACCTTACCCCTTTGATAAGTTGCGCATACCGGCGAGATATTGTGCTAAAAAAGGAGCTGCACGTAGCTTGCCCAATTTGATTGGCAGAGCGTTCGCTTAGTTTGCAAGCCACTTCAATATCCGATAAGGGGTTTACAGCCCCCACGCTGCTCATAGCGTAAGTAAAGCCGGACGGATGATATTGCTTAAGCGCCACGGAATAGGCATCATCCAAAGCGGTTTGAAAGGCAGACATTTCTTTACGCGAAGCCCCCTCTCCCAGCTTAAATTTATGGGAAGCTACCGTAACCACTACGTCACCATAAGTACTGTAGGCGCTTTCAATATTTTCTGCCGTAAAGTCTTCGTCACTACTTAGTTCATAAGAAGGTTCGGGCAGGGGGGGTTCGTCCAATACAGAAGGTTTATCCAACGGAGAAGACGTAAATTCATAATATGCGTGATTGGCATTAGGATGTGCAAAATCCGTAGCGGCGGATACATCCCGCCGGGACGGAGTCTGCAAGGCCGTACAACCCGTCAGAATTATCCCTGCTAGCAAAACTAGAAACAAACGTACTTTCATAATTCACTCCTCACTTTTACGGTAGCCACCGCTTGGCACATGGCGGCCTCTCCGTGGCCGATTTCACCTACGTGCTCGTGGCTTTTAGATTTAAAACTTACTTGCGACAACGGAATTTCAAAAATAGCCGCTAATGAACTACGCACTGCATCATAATGCGGTTTGATTTTGGGTTCCTGCGTAATAATAGTGGCATCCAAATGCACAATTTCGGCGTGATGTTCACGCACAATCTGCAATACACGCCGGGCAATTTCTTTGCTGTCAATCCCTTTGATGGTGGGATCGGTCGGCGGGAATAAAATACCGATTTCCCCCGCGCACAAGGCGCCTAAGACAGCATCGCACAAAGCGTGAAGTACAAGGTCACCGTCACTATGGCCGATGAATCCTTTTTCATGCGGGATTTCCACCCCGCCGATAATAAATTTACGATCCGGGCCTAACCGATGCAGATCAAACCCAAACCCGGTACGATAATAACAATGTTCATTCACAAGCGCCTCTGCAAAAATTAAATCTTCCGGCGTAGTAATTTTGAAATTTGTATAGTCCGACGAGACTAATTGCACCTTAACCCCTAATTTTTCTACTAACTGAGATTCATCCGTGGCGTCTTTTTCATTAGAAAACCGTTCCAACGCTTGAATAAGCACGGTACGCTGATAGCATTGAGGCGTTTGTGCGGCCCATAATTTAGACCGGTCCAATGTATGAGTAACCACGCCGTTAGTCCCTTCTTTAACGGTATCTTTTACCGGCACAGCTAATACGGCCGCCCCTTTTTCATACGCTGCACGCAGTGCCTTTTCAATATGAACTGGGTTGACCAACGGACGGGCCCCATCGTGCACGGCAATCACGTCAGTTTGCGAATTTACGTTCTGGACCCCGCTTTCTACCGAAGCTAAGCGCGTATCCCCCGGGTCCGCAAAGATAATACCCGATACAAATTTTTCAATTAATAAACGATTTTCTGGTGGGGTAACAACAATGATTTCCCGCACGCAGGGGCACGCTTGAAAGGCCAAAATACTCCGCACTACTATTGGTTTCCCGCCGATGGGCAACAGCTGCTTGGGGCGGCCCATCCGGCTACCGGTTCCCCCCGCTACTATTACCGCTGATGCAGAAAACGTAGTACGCATACTATTTTACTTTAGCGAAAATCATCCGTCCGGAAGAAGTTTGATAAATGGATGATACGGACACTTCCACCCGTTTACCAATGCATTTGCGCCCTTCTTCCACTACGACCATTGTGCCATCGTCCAAGTACCCGATACCCTGTTCCTTCTCTTTGCCGTCTTTCATGACAAATAAAGACATACTCTCCCCGGGCAATACAACCGGTTTGAGGGCTGTAGCCAAATCCGCCACGTTAAGTGCTACTACTTTTTTAAGAGTGGCCAATTTATTGATGGTGAAATCCAGCGTTACCACTTCCGCATCAAGACTACGAGCCAACTTTACTACTTGCTCCTGCAAGGTAGGTGCCTTGGGAGTCTTGGACGTATAACGAACTTCAATTTCTTTGCATTCTTGCAAGCGAGTGGCCACATCTAACCC
>ONOD01000116.1 GCA_900319325.1 uncultured Elusimicrobium sp.
ATTATTGCCCAATCGCCCGGTATCCGTGGATTTCCACCCATACATTCCCTTGTGCGTCAAACACATAGGCATCATGCAGGGTTTTTCCATCGGCGGTTACCCCTTTGTTGACTCCATAGAGATACAACCGCGCCGGCGGCAACTGGTTATTAAGTACTGCCACTTCCGCAATACCATCCGGCAAAGTCATCTTACGAGCGATAGCCATATCTTGGAATCCGCAGCACTGGAAGGCCGCTTCAATCAACATTGGGTTAGCCAATAACGTACGCGGAGCATCCGTCCACTGCGGTGCAGGTGTCGTATTGTAAATAGCCAGGGATTCTTGTTCGTTCACACGCAAGATACCGCCGAGCACCTGGAAAGACGGACCGTGGAAATATTTTTGATAGATTTCCGCCGGGGTTACTTGTAACTGAGCTTCCAGCCCGGTCATTGCTTGCGCTCTGACCTGGTCCCACGTAGACACAAAATCTGTCATCGTCTTCGCTACAAAATGGCGGCGGGTATTACCCATTTTGATCCCTTTGCTATTGATAAAGTCGGACTCAATCTCCATTTCCACATTATCACCCACAGCTTTACCGATGACACGCACGGCTTGCGGGCGGTTGCGTAAGAGTTTAATGGGTAAGTAGAAATGTACATCTTTTAGGGCGTGGGTTACATCCCCCGTTAAAGCCGTGGACGTTTCAAAAAAAGTCTCCAAGCCCATGACCCCCGGCACATAAGGCGTGCCTTCAATAGCATGGTCCGCAAGATACGGATCCGAATTTAAATTAAACTCCTTTTCAACGTGGATTTCCGTTCCTTTGACCAAAGATTGGATAACCCCTAAGAAATGCGTAGCTTTGGAAACATCCGGCCCGGATGCTACTTGCACAGCAGGCGCAGGCTTAGCCACCTCAACCGAGGCCTTCGCTCGCGCCACCGATGCCGGTGCCGACGCAACAGGCGGAGTAACAACCGGTGTTACCGGGGCCGCATTACCGCCTTTGGGAGTATTATCCACGTCTTTACCAAAGTCCGCCGCAGAACCGATTTCGTCCCAATCAAATTTCAACTGATGGTCCCAATCCAGGCGGCCCAAAGAACCGGTTAAAATGATTTCCGGCACTTGACCGTATACAATTTCATCTAAGAAAATCTGCATACCATCTTCGGGATCTACAAAATCTACTCCGTTTGAGCGTAGGAAGGTTTCCACCCCAGCGCGTACGCCCATCCCTACATTTTTGTAGGCACTCATAGCGATACTTACCGCACGATATCCTTGATTGGTTAAGCTAAATGCGGACTTAGCTAAATAATCATTGGCGCTGGCATAATCGCTTTGCCCCAAGTTACCATACTTCCCGGCAATGGACGAAGCAAATGCGAAGAACCCATCATCACGCACGATGTTATTAGCTAAGAAGCTACCAAAACTGGTGGCTTTAACATCAAAGATACGATAGTATTCAGCAGGGTCTTTATCATAAATAAGTTTGGAACGCTCCAAGCCGGCGAAGTGAATGAGCCCATCCACGCGCCCGTTTTTGGCTTTGATCTTGGTGCAAACTTCTTTGACCATAGCTGCATTGAGCACATCGCAGTGATAGTATTCTACTTCGCTGCCCAGTTCGCGCAATTTTTGCAAGTTATTGTAGAGCGTAATAGAATCTTTCACGCGGCCGAAAGCACGTTCCAATAAAACCGGCGTAGCTTTTTGCGTAGGATCGGCTTTTAAATCTTCCCAGATTTGTTTTTTGAGTGCCGCCAATTCAGCTTCATTCATTGATGCCCACAACGGCGTTTTCTCTTGGATTTCAATAATATCCAAGACGATGATTTTGCTATGATACTGCGCCGCAATTTTTTGGCTGAGCATCGCCCCGATTCCACGGCCAGAACCCGTAAAAATCACGGTCTTACCCGCTAGGTCAAAGTGTTTGACACGGCGATCCAGCCGGGTAGGTAAGGATAAAATGGTGGAACGCACACCGTCGCGCGTACCAATCATCAGGCGCATATCCCCATGGAGTACTTCGTCCATTGTCTTTTGAGCCATCTCATCCGGGGTGACAGTGGGTTCAAAGTCCATCAGTTTGCTAATGGCACCCGTACGTTCATATACATCCTTACGGAAACAGGTAGTTCCTCCGCAAAGCGCACCCACAATCGGATTAAATTCATCTTTGGTAAAGTAACCAAAGTTTCCATCCACTTTTGTGTTCACGGCAAAGAATGTATCCGCATCCGTGCGATTGGCAAGGCCCTTTTCAAATACGCGCAAGGCAATAAATAGCGGCATGACGTATTTAGTAAGCTCATTATGCGGGCTTAATTTCTTATCAAATTTCTTGACGGTAGCACCCAAAAGATACACAATCCCTTGCACATTGGGATCTTCCTGCGCGTACGCCTTTAGGGCGGACTCGGTTTCTTCGTAAGATTCCCAATTCATAATGGTTGTGTTTTTGCTACGCGTTTTGAGGGTAGTAAATACGTGATATTTAACTCCCAACTCTTTACATTCTTCTTGGTAAGCTTTAATCAGTTGAGAATTGTCCGCAAAGATAAGTACAGTACGATCTTTAGACAAACGGCGATCTTGACGCTTGGTCAACGGCGCGTCGGCTACAGTCGTTACATAGCGTAGTTTCTTTTCGTGGCAATGTTCCCCTTGATACCCTTCGCGTTCCGGACGTTCCGCGAGCGAAGTGTGTTGTTTAATCGGAGCCGTTGGGTTTGTGATCAACGCATCGGCTTTAGGAGCATCCACATCTTCAGCCACGATATGTGCCGGTTGTTCTACTAACTTATGTTCCGGCAAAGCATGGCTCGGTTCAAAAGGTTTCACTTGGGCAGACGCTACCTGCGGGGCCGGTGTAACGACCGGCGCAGGTTGCGATACGGAAGTTGCCGTCGCTTGAGCAACTGGCGTCGCTACAGGTGCAGGGGCCGCTGCCGACTTACCAGCATTAGCCAGTACAAATTTAATGCAGTGGCGGATCGTCGGGTAATCTTTCAATTGAATCCCTTCTTGTTGTACAATTCCGTAATGATCACGATTAGCCAGTACAAATTTAATGCAGTGGCGGATCGTCGGGTAATCTTTCAATTGAATCCCTTCTTGTTGTACAATTCCGTAATGATCACGCATACCCGCAAAGAGCTCCGCTTGTTTAACGGTATCAATGCCTAGGTCCGCTTCCATGTCTAGGTCTAAATCCAACATGTCTTCGGGATAACCTGTTTTCTCTGCCACCATATTCACTACTTCTTTGGTAACAGTTGCTTCATCCAACGCTTTGGCAGGCGCCGCAGCTACAGGTGCGGGTGCCGGCTGAGCAACAGGAGTCGGCGCTACTACCGGCGCAGGGGCCGGTTGCGCTACAGGTGCAGGGGCCGCTGCCGGCTTACCAGCATTAGCCAGTACAAATTTAATGCAGTGGCGGATCGTCGGGTAATCTTTCAATTGAATCCCTTCTTGTTGTACAATTCCGTAATGATCACG
>ONOD01000115.1 GCA_900319325.1 uncultured Elusimicrobium sp.
TTTGGTTGTTTTCTTTGGCGTGTGGTTCGGGGCGGCTTCGGCTGTGCATAAGGATAAATGGCAGGATATACTAGCGCGGTTTATTTCGGTGGGGGGATTTTCGCTCCCTATCTTTGTGCTGGGGTTGCTGCTACTGATGGTATTTTACGGGCAGCTGCACTGGTTCTCACCAGGGGGGTATTCCATCCAGAGTGATATTATTATTCACGGTGCCGGTTTTAAAACCTATACGGGATTTTTGCTCATTGATAGCTTACTTAACGGACAATGGCGCGTATTTGGTGATGTTCTTTCCCACCTGGTTTTGCCTGCAATGACGCTTTGTATAGGATCTTTTGCCTTGATGGTGCGCGTAATGCGTTCTTCTATGTTAGAAGAACTAAGTAAAGACTATGTTCGTACTGCACGTGCCAAAGGACTCAGTAATTACCAAGTGGTCTATAAACATGCCGGCAAAAACGCCATCATCCCGGTAATTACGCTGGCCGGTATTCAATTTATCCGCCTGCTGGGAGGAACGGTCATCGTAGAAACTATTTTTGATTATCCGGGTATTGGTCGTTTTGGTGTACTGGCTGCGCAACAGTTGGATATCGCTGGGATTTTAGGGTTTTCGTTTCTGGTCGCTATATTATTTGTGGCGGGGAATTTGCTTTCGGATATTTTGTACACGGCGGTAGATCCGCGGATCCGCTTGGAGTAAGGTATGAAATCACGGTTACTCAAACGAATTTGTAAAAATAAAACGTCCTTGGCTGGGCTGATCCTAGTGCTCTTTTTTGCATTGATGGCGTTGTTTGCCCCCGTATTTGCACCCGTACAAAATGCAAACAATCCCTACCAACTCCCGCAAACGAGTTATCAAATTGAGCCACAAGGCCCTTCGGCACAGCATTGGCTAGGCACCACTGAACAGCAATATGATCTCTATTACGGGGTAATATGGGGTGCGCGTCTGGCGTTTAAAATTGGAATTACAGTTACCCTGCTAGCGTTTTTAATTGGGCTTTTGGTGGGGGGAATTGCTGCGTATTTTGGTGGCAAAGTAGATGAGGTGTTAATGCGTCTGACGGATGTGGTATTTGCGGTACCTTCCCTAGTGCTGGCCATGGTGATTGCCGCTATGCTAGGGCCGGATATTAAAAATATGATGATTGCACTGACCGCCGTGGCGTGGCCCTCCTACGCGCGCTTGGTGCGCGGAGATATTTTGTCAGTAAAAGAACGCGGATTTGTAACTGCAGCCCGTACATTGGGAGCCAGCGGCAGCCGGATTTTCTGGCGGCACATTATTCCAAACTCTATTTACCCTTCTGTGGTGGTAGCCAGCCTAGATATTGGATATGTGGTATTAACGGCGGCCTCCCTTTCTTTCTTGGGGTTAGGGGCTCAACCGGGCACTGCCGATTGGGGGCAGCTTATCGCTATGGCACGTAACTGGGTATTAGGGGCACCCGGGCATCCGCTTGCTTACTGGTACACGGTGGTAGTACCAGGTGGGGCTATTTTCTTATTTGTATTGGGATGGAACTTGTTGGGAGATGCCTTCCGGGATATTTTAGACCCACGTCAAGGGTAAGATGTACGGAAAAGTATGCTACAATATAAGTATACCGATTTTGAGAGGTGTTTATGATTCGCCGTAAAGACTTATATACTTCCTTAGCTGATAGCGCATTTCGCTATCCCAATAAAATTGCGCTAACGGAAGCCGGTACCGAGAAAAGGATTTCTTATCACGAACTTTTAATGAAGGTGGACCGTGCCGCCGATATGTTCTTTGAACACGGGATTCGCAAAGGGGACCGCGTGGCGGTGGCGCATCGTAATTCCATTGATACGGTTGTGGCTAATTATGGGTTATATAAGTTGGGGGCTGTCTCTATCCCCATGAACTTTATGGTAACTAAACCCGAGGAAATTGAATACATTTTGAATAATGCTGGTGCGAAGGCGGTAGTGACACAAGCTGAATTTATCCGCCATTATGTAAAATGCCTACCTAATATGCCAACGGTGCAGACCATTTTTACGACGGATGAAATTCCATCTTCTGCCGCTGAGTGTGATAAAGTCCAATTATTTTGGGACCAGATTGAAAAATCCACTTATCATGATGAAACTGCCTCTGCTCAAGCTACCTTGGAAGATTTGGCTTTTATCTTGTATACATCCGGGACAACCGGTCTTCCCAAAGGGGCTATGATTACACATGGCAATTTAGCGGCAAATGTAATTTCCTGTGCGCAAATTTTTAAGATTACAGATGATGATGTGTTCTTGTGCCTGTTGCCGATGTTCCATTCGTTTGCGTGGACCACTTGTGTGGTTATTCCGCTGTATCTGAACCTCAAAGTGGTCATTGTGGCTAATGTAATGCCGGCCAGTAAATGGCTAGGAGCTATGGGTACCGAGAAAGTAACGCTCATTTTAGCTGTTCCGCAAATTTATGCGGTACTCTCTAAAGAAGCCAAGGGCCTTAAACAACTCTATTTGCGCTTCTGGCCGTTTAAGAACGTGCGTTTTGGTATATCGGGTGCGGCACCCTTAACGCAAGAAATTAAGGACCGTTTTGAAGAAAAGATAGGGGTCCGTATTTTGGAAGGCTACGGTTTAACCGAAACAAGCCCGGTAGTGAGTGTGAATACCGAAGAATTACAAAAGATTAAATCCGTAGGTCCGGCTATCCCAGCGGTGAGTACGCTGGTGGTAGACGATAACGGAAACGAAGTCCCGCGCAATACGGAAGGCGAACTTTGTATCAAAGGGCCCAATCTGTTCAAAGGGTACTGGGGAAATGAAAAAGCCACGCGGGATGCTTTCACAGAAGACGGCTGGTTCAAAACCGGCGATATTGTGGAAGTAGATGACGATGGCTTTATTTTCATCAAAGACCGCAAGAAAGACATGATCATTATCAAAGGGCTCAAGGTGTTCTCCGCTCAGGTGGAAGCGATTATTTGTGAACATCCTGCCATTGAAGAATGTGCCATTATCGGTGTACCGGATGGCCGCGGCGGTGAATTTATTAAGTTATATGCGGTTAAAAAAGAAGGAGCGGAGCTGTCGGAAGCGGAATTCCGTAAATTCTTAAAAACTCATTTGGATAACTATAAACGTCCGCGCGATTTTGAATTTGTAGAAGCACTTCCCAAAAATGCGTTGCGTAAAGTGCTTAAACGAGAACTACGTAAAGACGCGGTGGAAAAACTCAAAAAAGCCATAGCCGCGGGGGCTTCCTCCCCAGCGCAGGAGTAGTCATGCAACTAGCCGCAATCCTGGCTGAAGTA
>ONOD01000114.1 GCA_900319325.1 uncultured Elusimicrobium sp.
ATGAATAAAGGTTTTACGTTAATTGAGCTACTCGTAGTAGTGCTCATTATCGGTATCTTGGCCGCAATTGCTTTGCCCCAATATACCAAAGCTGTAGAACGCTCCCGCGTTTCTGCTGCTACCCAATGGTTAGGTGATGCTGCCACCGCGCAGAGCATCTACTATATGCAACACAATAACTTTGCCACGACCTTGGACAATGTGGCCGCTACTGGTATTAATGCGGGCGATATGACCATCCCCACCACCATAAACGGCTGGACCCCAGCATTTGGTAACGATCCCCAAGCCATTACTATGACTGCTACCCGCGACGGTGGTATGTATGATGGTTCTGTTCTGCAAATCTCCGTTGCTCCTGATGGTGCGGTACGTAAATGCTACACTGCAGGAGGCCAAGACGGGTTTGAATCCATCGCGACCACTGCTGGTTACACAACTGCTTGCGGCGCTGCAGAACCGGATGAGCCCTAATCTATAACGATTCGTTATTGATTAATGTTTTACCCCGTCTGTGGTTCAGACGGGGTTTTTTATTCCAAATAGAGTAATGTGAAGGGGCTTTCTGCGTTTTACAAATGTGCTATGCAATAGCGTAGATTGCTGTCGTTGTAGCATTCGTCGGCAACGTTGCGGGCCAAGCTTTCGCAGATAGAAACCGCTGTTGTGTTGTTTCTGGCAGCTACGCATTTGGCGGTCCCTTGCGGTAAGTATCTTGCGTGATCGGTCGCGCGGTCGCCATAATAATAGTAATCCGTAGCTAGCTGCATCATTAGCGTGGCTTCGGCGGGAGTATCCAGTTGAGCGTATACCAGGCCTGCCCGGGTAATTACGTAACGGATATGTTGGTTGGAAATATTAAATTCCAGATCATTGCCACTATCCAGTCCCCAACTAATGCCGGGAGCCGAGATATTCACATCAAAATTGTTAGCATCTGCTACGCTTTGGGGACCACGCCCATGATAAAAATAGTGCAGATTGGCTGCTTCTACCAGCGCTTTCACCGTGGGTACCCCCGCCATGATGCGTGATCTCATGACGGCGCGCTGATACTGCGGCAACGCAATGGCCGCCAAAATACCGATAATCAGTACTACTACCAATAATTCAATTAACGTAAACCCTTTTTTCATAACACACCTGCCCTACTAATCTACTTATAGTATAGGGATTATTCCGGTATTTTTCAAGGGGCATTTGACAAGATTTATCATACTTGTTATAATATATATGTTCTTAATAGAGCGACTTGGTATCAAGTCGCTCTTTGTATAATAGGAGAGTTTTATGAAAGATCCTAAAATCATTGAAGAAACCATTGCCAAGGCCCTGGCCCCGCAAGGGGTGGAGTTGGTGGACCTAGTCATTCAACATCAAGGCCGCAAAGCAGTGTTGCAGTTTTTTGTGGATAAAGTAGGCGGCGTTACGCTGGATGACTGCGGAGAGCTGACCGATAAAATTGATTCCCTTTTGGAAATGGAAAATTTAATGGATGGCGCCTATATTTTAGAGGTGTCCTCCCCCGGTGTGAACCGGGTGCTCAAAAAACCTGAGCATTTTAAGCGTTTCGTACAAGAACGTGTAAAAATTGTACTCAAAGTGCCGCTGGAAGGACGCGGTGCATTTACCGGCGTTATCGCCTCGGCGGATGACGACGCTTTTGTTTTAGACTACGGCACAAACCAGTTCCGCTTTACATACAACAACATCAAAAAAGCCAACCTGGACCCTGTGCTTGAATTTTAATTATTAAGGAGATAACAACCCCATGGAAACCAATGCAAAAGAATTAGTAGCCGCTTTAGAAGGCTTAGAAAGAGAAAAAAATATCAAACGTGATGATATTTTGAAAACGATTGAAGATGCACTTGTATCCGCTCTTCGCAAAAATTTAGGAAAAACCGCCCAAATCACCGCCAAAATTGACGTTAATACCGGCTCTGTCCAGGCTATGCATTTATTAAATGTAGTAGACGTGGTGGTCAACCCGGAAACGGAAATTTCCTTAGAAGATGCCAAGGCTGAAAAGAAAGGCGCCAAAGTGGGCGATGTGATTACGCATCCGCTGCAAGTAACAGATTTTTCCCGTATTGCCGCTCAAATTGCTAAGCAGGTCCTCATCCAAAAAGTGCGCGGCATTGAACGCGATAACTTTTATAAGGAATACAAACCGCGCGAAGGCGAAGTGGTGATGGGCACTGTGCGCCGCATGTCGGACCGCGATATTATCGTGGACTTGGGCAAAATTGAAGCCATCTTACCGTATTGTGAACAAATTCGCAAAGAACGTTATACCAATGGCTCGCGCATTAAAGCCGTTATTGCCAAAGTAATGAATCAAATGGAATTGGCCGCTGTAGGTACGGATGACGCGCTCTTGGCGCGCTATAAATCGGCCGCTTTTAGAATGGATAAAGGGCAACGTGGGCCCTATGTGTTTTTGTCCCGCGGAAACAGCCGCTTTTTAGAAGAACTTTTTAAGGTAGAAGTGCCCGAAATTAACGAAGGAATCGTAGAAATCAAGAAGATTGAACGTGACCCGGGTTTCCGTGCCAAAGTGCTCGTTAGCAGCATTGACAGTAAAATTGACCCCATCGGTACTTGTGTGGGAATGCGCGGAATCCGCATCCGGGCTATTCAAAATGAACTCTCTGGTGAACACATTGATTTAATTAACTACTCCACCGAGGTAAGCACGCTTTTGATGAACGCCATTGCACCGGCCAAAGCCAACTTTGTGCAAATCGTTAGTGTGAAAGATAAAAAAGCACTCATCATCGTGCCCGATGATCAATTGGCGATTGCTATCGGCAAAGATTGGCAAAATATTCGCTTGGCTTCCCGCTTGACTGGGTGGGAATTGGACGTAAAGAGTGAAAGCCAAAAAGCCACCGAAGAAAAGAAAGCCACGGAATCTATCCAATCTGTGCTTGCCAGTATTGAAGGCGTAGGTCCTAAGACAGCGGAACTGTTGCAAAAAGCAGGTTTTACCACGGCTGAAAAATTAGCCAATGTGGAAGTGGAACATTTGTGCACCGTGCAAGGTATCGGCGATAAAACGGCCGCCAAAATTATTGAAGGCGCCAAAAAATATATTGCCGAGCATCTGGAAACCACGGAGGAGGTAGCCGATGACAACCAGCAAGAAAACAACTAAAGAGAGCGAAGCTCCCGCTAAGAAAAAACCGGCTGCCAAAAAAACCGCTGCTAAAACAACGGCGAAGAAACCGACTGTAAAAAAAGAGACAGCCGAGAAATCTGCTGCCAAAAAGACGACTGCCAAAAGAACGGCCGCAAAAACAACTAC
>ONOD01000113.1 GCA_900319325.1 uncultured Elusimicrobium sp.
TTGCTCTCTTTTTCTGCTCCCTGAGCAGTTCCTCATATTTCTCCATGTCAACAGTCATGCCCTTTTCGGCTGCAACCTCTTTGAGCAAATCAACAGGGAATCCGAATGTATCATTGAGTCTGAATGCATCCTCACCGGAAATACGGTTAATTTCTGACTTTTCGATAATATCGTTAAGCAGAGCAAAACCCTGATCCAGAGTTCTGCCGAAAGCCTCTTCCTCAGTTCTTATTACCTTTGTAATGATCTCTCGCTTTTCTGAAAGCTCAGGATATGCCGGGTTTTCTGCATAATCCGTTACATCCACAAACACAGCCCGTTTTTGGTTCATCATAAACGGTTTCATAATCTCTCCCTTAAAAATGAAGTCCTTCCTGCGCACACAATAACGTCAAATCAAACATTGCTTGCACATCTTTTTTAGCACACACTTCCACGTTGCTGTGAATATTGCGCGTAGGCAACGAAAGCGCACAAGTAGGCACCCCCGTCTTGGACAAGTGAATCGCCCCGGCATCATTCCCGCCGCGTTGTGCGATACGCACTTGATACGCAATATCGTGTTTTTTACAAAGAGAAACAATTTCATCAAAAAGTGACTTGGGGGTAATAGTCATGGAATCAAGCACGCTAATGCCCACGCCGTTTCCTAAGCGCACAATGTAATCTTGCGTAGCTACGCCGGGAATATCCGCGGCGCCGGTAGTATCCAAGCATAAACTTACATCAGCATCAATACCATACGCTGCTGTAGTAGCCCCTCGAACCCCCACTTCTTCTTGCACACTAAAGACAGCTTGCACCGTATAATACGGATTATTTAACTGCTTCAAAACTTCTGCCAAGATAAACACCCCGCCGCGGTTGTCAATAGCTTTGGCGGAAATAAGCCCTTCACCAAATTCTTCGTAAGAACGATCCAACACAATGGGATCCCCCACGCTTACCAGCTGACGCACTTGTTCTGCCGGGAACCCCAAATCTATGAACAAGTCACAAAGCGGCACCGCTTTACCGCGTTCGACCTCCGTAGTAATATGGGCAGGTTTGGTGCCAATGACTCCCAAGAGCGGTCCCTTTGAGGTTTGTACACGTATCCGTTGCGCAAGTAACGTGCGCGGATCAATTCCCCCCACAGTTACAAAACGTATAAACCCGCGTTCATCAATAAAACGAACCATGAGTCCCACTTCGTCCATATGGGCGCAGAGTAGCAGCGTTTTGCCCGACGTGCCTTTTTTGGTAAGAATTAAATTGCCTAGCGTGTCTATACGAACGGAATCTGCGTAGGAAGAAAGCGTTTCTTCTAGGCAGTTGCGCACGGCATCTTCCCGGCCGGAAAGACCCGGCAACTGCGTAAGTGTTTTAAGAAGAGAAAAATCCATTTTTTTAGTCATTTAGGTTCACTTTTGCACGATAAGGTAGATACATTATACGCCAAAACCGCCAAAAATGCAAGTGTTTTTTCTATCGGCAGAGCCGAGAGAGAATTTAAAAAGCTTTTTACTTATGCCACATCCCGCAAAAAATTGTAGAATAATTAAGACAGTAGTTAATTTCCTAGGAGGATTTTCACATGACCGTTTCTTATAAAGAACTTGGCTTGGTAAATACCCGCCAAATGTTCAAAGACGCCATGGCTGGCGGGTACGCCATCCCGGCTTACAACTTCAACAACATGGAACAACTACAGGCCATCGTAACCGCCTGTGTGCAAACCGGCTCCCCGGTAATTTTGCAAGTATCCAAAGGGGCGCGCCAATATGCCAACTCTACGTTGCTTCGCTGGATGGCCCGCGGGGCGGTGGAAATGATGGCCGAACTAGGCAAACCGGTTCCGTTGTGCTTGCACTTAGATCATGGTGATTCTTTTGAACTTTGCAAAGATTGCATTGACAATGGTTTCTCTTCCGTAATGATTGACGGCTCCCATTTACCGTACGAAGAAAACGTAGCCCTTACCAAAAAAGTAGTGGAATATGCCCACAAACATGATGTAACCGTAGAAGGCGAATTAGGCGTTTTGGCCGGTATTGAAGATGAAGTTTCCGCCGAACACCACACCTATACCGACCCGGCCCAAGTAGAAGACTTTGTAAAACGCACGGGCGTAGATTCCTTGGCTATTTCCATTGGTACTTCTCACGGTGCCTACAAATTTAAAGTGAAACCCGGTGAAAAACTCCCCGAACTTCGCTTTGATATTTTGGAAGAAGTATCCAAACGCTTGCCCGGCTTCCCGATTGTATTGCACGGTTCTTCCTCCGTACCGCAATGGGCCGTTAAACAAATCAATGAATACGGCGGCAAATTGGATAATACTGCCGGTATCCCCGAAGAACAGTTGCGCAAAGCCGCCAAATCGGCCGTGTGCAAAATCAACGTGGACTCCGATGGCCGCTTAGTAATGACCGCCACTATCCGCAAAATCTTCGCCACCAAACCGGCCGAATTTGACCCGCGCAAATACCTCGGCCCAGCTCGCGAAGAACTGATTAAAATGTACGCCGAAAAGAACGAAAATGTATTTGGTTCCGCCGGCAGAGTGAAATAAGTATTTCAATACAAACAAAATCCCCGCTTATTCAAGCGGGGATTTTTTATTTATCCACTTACAAATTATTTAGTTAATTTTTCCCACAAGGTTTTTTTAGTGGAAGTGACCGACATGGCGTGTTCTTTTTCCAACACAGCAATCAAAATATCTTTTTCGTTTACTACGGGAAGCAGCGTAGTTTCTTCTTGTGTAAAAATGGGTTGGACGGCTTTTAAACTATCTTGCGGATGCACCGCGTTCATTTTATTCATCACGCTACCGCATATAGTCTGCACATTGAAAAAGGCAAGTTCTACCGAACGCATGGCACCTTTGAACGTACCATCTTTGGCAATCACAAAACAAACAGCAGGTATCTTTTTGCGCGGCATATTTTTGAGGCGGCTTACCAATTCCCCCACTTTTGTTTCCGTGCGAACGGCTACAAAATCGGTATGCATCACGCGGCCCACACTATCCGCAGAAAAATCCCCCGCTGTTTTAAGCACTTGCACAAACGCAGGCTCCAACACGGAGGCTAATCGCTCTTGATAAGGGGCAGAAAATTCTTTCCACAGTTTAGCAGCTTGTGGAACTTCCAGCCGCGTAAGCACATAGGATGCCTGTTTTAAGGGCAAGCGGCGCAAAATAGCCGCAGCCTTGGGTGGGTCCATAGGGTTAAGCACAGCTACCACATTTTGGGCTTTAAGACCGCCAATAAGCAAAAGGACTTCATGCGTGGCTAACCCGGCAAGCGCCGCGGCCGCTTCCTTCGGGGAAGCCGCAATGAATTTCTCGGTAATTACGCTAGCAAGTGCCTGCATGGGTTGGTTATTCATATTTTTCCTTGATATTTTAATGATGTGGTGGAATTTTGTAAACGCGGCTTACCTGAAAATAAACAGCTAGATTACAAATATATGCTACCCAAAAATCATGAAAAATTTGCCAAAACAATCGCTTCATTTGCCAACGCGATGGGTGGCACCATTATTATTGGCGTTCAAGACGATAAAAATGATAAACCCGCGCCCCCTTTTACCGGGATTGCCTATCACGAAAAAGTGCGTAACAGCATTGAGGACATCATCAAAACAAATATTGACCCCGTAGTATTTGTAGATGTAAATATTTGTATTAATAAACGGGGCGACCGGATGTTCGTGGTCATTGATATTCCGCAAAGCAATTTAACCCCTCACTTGGTGGGTAAATTAAAACGCGCGTATATCCGCACAGGCCAATCTTCCCGCCCGGAAATAATTGTCCATCCGGACAAACTACCCTGGCTACTGGATCACCGCCAAAAATCCGAACGCTTGCGTCATATTTTATATGACAAGGCGGAAAGCCATTTTGAAAATTACTTAAAAACTTGTACTGTTTCTGCCAAAGGGGAAATCGTCAGCACCCTTTCGTTTATTCCCTTATATCCGCAAGAACCGCTGACCGATTATAAGCAACTGCCGCAGTTGGCGGCGGCATCTTCCACTCGTGCACCGTATGGAGTAATGGCTAACCCGGATTTTCCGCTTAAACCCGTTCAGGACGGTATTACCGTTATTTCCAACAAACGGGGTGTTTACAAATTAACAGAGTTCAATTCATACGGGCTGATTATGAACAAACAAGTAGCCAGCCAGGATGAAATGATTAACGGGCATGCCGCCCAAACTATCCACGTAGAAACGCTGGCACAAAATTGTGTACTCTTCTTTGTAACAGCACGCAAGTTTTTGGACAAGCTTGCCTTCGGTGGGCCGTTGTCATTTCGTTTCAAACTGGAACACACGCGCGGCAAACGTGCCTTGTTGGGCACTAAACAATCCACCGTGTTGGAAGACTACGTCCGCTTGGATCGCAATCTTTTTTTGACGGATTTGCAAAATCGTTTACCCGCACTATTGGAAGATTTACTACACGAGGCCGCGTGGTCACTAGGTTTACAGGTCCCTTCGGATAATATCAGTGCGCTCGTAAAACAATTTCTGCAAGAGGTACAATCATGAAAAGAGGTTTTACGCTTTTAGAAATGCTGATCGTGGTACTGATCATTGGAGTATTAAGTGCGCTTGCCCTCCCCTATTATTT
Organism: uncultured Elusimicrobium sp.; assembly: GCA_900319325.1. Taxonomy (GTDB): domain Bacteria; phylum Elusimicrobiota; class Elusimicrobia; order Elusimicrobiales; family Elusimicrobiaceae; genus Avelusimicrobium. Next base: position 4,628 of record ONOD01000113.1, read on the forward strand.
TAATGCAGTAGAGAATGCGCGCTTAACCGAAGTTAGGCTATTGTGGGGGCGCAGCAAAGGCTATCTAGCAGGTAAAAATTTTTCAAGTAGTGATCTGGAAAAAATAAATGAACAACTGCAAAAAGCCAAGCTCAATGATTTTACGGCAGAGATTATCTGCCGGGAAGGGAGCTCTCCCTGCTGGGAAGTTGTTTTTACCCGTAAAGATAGTGGGGCTCAATATCAAATTACTTCAGTAAATAATTTTGGAGAGCTTGCCTGCGTCCCTTCCAATACGCGCGGCACAAGTTTTTGCAAATCGCGTTCATCGCCAAGCGAACCTATACACGTAGATGGCAAAGAGGCCTTTTTAATTCACTAAATCAGCAAGCATTGCACGGTAACAATATTTCTAATCACCGCCGTCTGCCCCTTCAGCAGGTTCTACCCAACCTGCCGCTTCTGCCATATTACAAAACCCAGAGTGTGACTCGCCAAATTCCTGACAGGTTCCACCTACTGTTCCATCTGCAAATACAGAAACAAAGAGCGCTCCGCTTTGGTATCTTCCATTGCTTCTCTGCAACATCATCCTTATTTGATCCCCATGTGAACTGCTGCTACCAGGGGTAAACATCATCGGCGCCCAGGCATCCCCGGCATCCTGAACGGTAATATCCCCTCTGTCGTTCAATGCCCTCAAACTCCCGGCAAATTGTCCTGTCTGCATATAAAGGACCTGCTGAGCCTTAGCCACATTGCGCAATACTGTCATGGCTTCTGTTAACCGAGCTTTTTCCACCGCTTTTTGATATTGTGGTAATGCAATAGCGGCCAAAATACCGATAATAAGCACAACTACAAGCAATTCTATAAGTGTAAAACCGCCTTTAAGACCGTATTCTTCCATTCTTCGTACTCCCCTATTTATATAAAATTAAAATGTTACCTACCCCA
>ONOD01000112.1 GCA_900319325.1 uncultured Elusimicrobium sp.
GTCGCTTTCAAATTATTCTCACCCACAATGATACGATCGCCTTCTTGTACGTCGCCGCTGACGATCTCAGTTTGTTTGGTGCCAATAATCCCAATCGTAACGTCCACACGTTGGGGTTCTTTTCCACGTTGCACTTTCCACACTCCCGTATTATCGTACGTTTTTTTATTAAAGGAGGGGGTAAAACGTAAGGCTTCATTCGGCACCAAAAGCACATCATGCTTGTCTTGCGTATAGATAGTCATCGTAGCGGTCATACCAGGTTTCAAACGCAAATCAGCATTATCCACATCCACAATTACCGTATAGGAAGTGCTGCTAGAAGAGTTAGAAGAGTTGGACGTATCCACATAATTGGTACGCACTTGACGGACTTTCCCGTCAAATTTTTCACCCATATATCCATCCAGTGTAAATGTCGCACGTTGGCCAGGTTGAATTTTAACAATATCCGCCTCAGACACTTTAGCTTCAATTTGCATCTTTGTTAAATCTTGCGCTACAACAAACAATTCCGGGGTAGAAAAACCGGCGGTAATAGTTTGTCCTTCGCTCACTTTTCGTGTGAGCACCACCCCGTCAATCGGCGAGACGATTTGCGTGTTTGATAAATTTTTCTCCGCCGTATCTACGTTAGATTGCGCGCGCACTACGCTGGCCTTGGCCGCATTTAAAGAGCTCTTAGCATTTACATAGGCAAGTTCATATTCTTCCAAAGCAACTTTGGATACATATTCTTTTTTGTAGAGCTCTTGATAGCGCTGATAGTTGAGGGAAGCCAAATCATACGCCTTGGTAGCCGAGGCTAAACTTTCTTTAGCTGAAGACAAACTGGCGCGGGCTTCTTCTAAACTAGCTAGGATTTGCGTTTGATCAATCACAGCCATCAGGTCACCTTTTTTTACCTCGCTGTTATAGTCCACGTAAATTTTTAAAATTTCGCCAGACACTAACGCACCCACCTGAGTTGTATTTACCGGATTAATAGGTCCGGACGCCTCAACCAAATCGGCAATATCACCTTTGGCAACTTTTGCAATTTTATAAGGCGGCAAAGAGGGCGCCGAAAAATAATGCTTTTTAATGCCCCACAAACAGGCTACTATCGCCAGTAACACTATCAATTTTACCCACCAACGTGTCCGCCAAAAGGCTTTTCCGGCCCATACTATTATATCCCATAATTTTTTCATATTAATAAGTCCCCATAGCTTGTTTTAAATCCGCCACTGCCGCGCCGTAATCGTAACGAGCCGTAAGCAGACTAATCTGCGCATCCGTATAAGCAACTTCAGCATCTTTGAGTTCAATCATATCACCAATTCCTTCGTTATACCGGCCACGCGCAAGTTCCATATTTTCTTTTGCTTTTTGCGCATTCAACTCTGCCAACGGAATACTTTCCGCTGCTTCGTCCAATGCAATATACGCATTTTGTACTTCCAAAAAAACGTTGTTTAACAAGCTACGTGAATTGTTACGTGTATTTTCTAACGCAATATTAGCTTGCTTAACACTATTGTAGGTTCTAAATGCGTTAAAGAGGGGAATTTCTATCCCCACCCCTACATGCGCATTTTCGCTATCTAAGTACAACGAGTCTCCACTTTTTGTGTATCCCGCCGATAATGAAACAGTTGGAAAATAACCCGCTTTCGCCTGACTAACTTTCAAATCTCCCAAGCGCAAATCCAAAACAGAAGATTGCACATCAGGACGATTTTCATAAGCTGTTTTGACCGCTTCTTCCAAGGTTAGATTGGGCTGATCAAACGAGACATCCTCCTCTACTTGCAAAATAGCTGCCGTGGTAACACCCAACGTATTAGCTAGAGAAGCACTCGCTGTCTTAACAGCATTTTTGGCCTTAATGAGCCGCAACGACTCATTATTCAAATTAACCTCGGCTGTTGTCACATCCACCTTAGGACGTAACCCTAATCGGTAGTATTCGGAAGTACGCTTATACTGATCTTCATATACTTCACGCGATTGCGTACGAATATCTACCGTACGTTGCGCCGCTAACAAAATGTAATATTTTTTGCGCACGTTACGCACAATATCATTTTTAACACTTTGAAAATTCAGTTCAGCCTGCTCTACGGATATTTGTTGCATCCGCACATTACGGGCCAAATCCGTCAGGCCACTTAATGTTAAATTAGCGGAAGCCGCCACATTAGAAGCCCCGTAATCATGCACGGAAGCCCCCATATTATAACGACTATCAAAACCCGCAGAAGCCGTTGGTAAAAATTGAGACTTAGCCAAATTCAGGTTCACATGCGCATTCTCTCTAGCCAGTTGGGCAGACACGGCACTAGGGCTATTAGCCAGCGCCAAATTGACACACTCTTCCAAGGATAATTTCCCATAGATCTTCATCAATGGTTTGCCATCTGCGCCCAAAGGGACCGGCTCTTCAACACGAGCATTTGCTTCAACAGGCGCGGAAACGATCTCCCCTTGCACGTTCAACGCACAGGCGATTGCCAGTAATACGGCCCCATATTTAATGATAGACATATTCATATTAGTACCCTTGAAAACATCTTCTTTAAAAACACTTGTAAATGGAAATTTATTGCACGCAGATACTACCACTTCTTAAACACAAAAAATACAGCGGCCACCAAACACAAAAATCCCACCCAGTGATTCCACTTAAAACTTTCCTTAAAATACCACGCGCTAAAACCCGCAAACACAACTAAGGTAATGATTTCTTGCATTACTTTTAATTGTGTAACGGTGAAATAATTACTTCCGATTCGATTGGCAGGCACCTGTAAGCAATACTCAAAAAAAGCAATTCCCCAACTAACCAATATAACTAGCCACAAGGCGCGGGATTTAAATTTTAGATGCCCATACCACGCAATAGTCATGAATAAATTGGAGGCACATAGTAGCAAAATGGTCTTATACATATCTATTTACAAAAATCCTTATCCGAGGGGAATAGGCCACAGTAACTTCTGCTCATTCCCGTCCGATATGGACTACGCGCGCAACAATCAGCCGTGGTATAAGCACATTGACACACATCTTGTTCTCCGGTATCATTGATAAAAAACCAATCATGAAAATTACAATTATCATAGGGGGAAGTACGAATTTTTACCAACATACCTGCCTGAAAATACCAGGTAGTATTTTGATCTGAATGCGAAGAAACTGTACCATTGATACTGGCAATTGTTTCACTCTTTAAATTTCCATTCATATCATAGACGCCCCGCGTGATAGGCCCCTCAGCACCCAACAACCAATATTGTTTGATTGCGGAAGCGGTTTTATCTTCCCAAGCGCAGGGAAAAATTTTATTTTTCTTACATTCAAACAATCCCTTCTGATAAGGGGTATAGGAAATTTTTCGTTGAGATTTTTTGATTTTAACGGCCATA
>ONOD01000110.1 GCA_900319325.1 uncultured Elusimicrobium sp.
TTAAAAAAGGAATAGAAAAAGCCGTAGAAGTAACAAAAGAAGCCCTTGAAAAAATGCACAAGCCCGTCAAGACTAAAGAAGAAAAGGCACAGATTGCCACCATTTCTTCTAATGACCGCGAAATTGGTAATATGATTGCGGAAGCCATTGAAAAAGTAGGGGCTGAAGGTGTCATTACTGTAGAAGAGGGAAAAACTGCTACCACCCAACTCGACATTGTAGAAGGCATGCAATTTGACCGCGGCTACATTTCTCCTTATTTTGTAACCGATCCCGAACGTATGGAATGCGTGTTAGAAAATCCCTACATTATTATTACCGATAAGAAAATCTCTTCGATGAATGATTTATTGCCGGTACTCGAGAAAATTGTACAAAGCGGTAAACAATTCTTAATTGTAGCGGAAGACGTCGATGGCGAAGCCTTGGCCACATTAGTAGTCAACAAGCTACGTGGCACCTTGAAAGGTTGCGCGGTCAAAGCCCCGGGCTTTGGAGATCGCCGCAAAGAAATGCTGGAAGACTTAGCCATTTTAACAGGCGGAAACGTAATCAGCGAAGAACGTGGCATGAAGCTTGACAAGGCCGAACTGCCCATGCTTGGCCAGTGTGCTCGCGTAGTAATCGACAAAGAAAATACTACCATCGTTTCCGGCAAAGGCGAAAAAGCAGCCATTGATGCCCGCACTGCCCAAATCCGCAAACAAATTGAAAATTCTACCAGCGATTACGATAAAGAAAAATTGCAAGAACGCTTGGCAAAATTGGCTGGTGGCGTAGCCGTCATCAGTGTAGGTGCCGCTACGGAAACCGAACTCAAAGCTAAAAAAGCCAAAGTGGAAGATGCTAAAAACGCCACCAAAGCCGGTGTAGAAGAGGGCATTGTGCCTGGCGGCGGGGTAGCTTTAGCACGCTGTCAAAAAGCCCTAGATGCAATGAAGGAAGATAACGACGATATCCGCACAGGAATTAACATTGTGCGCAAAGCGTTGACTGCGCCTTTGAAACAAATTGCTGTAAATGCAGGCTTGGACGGCGCCGTAGTCGTTGACAAAGTTCTCAACATGAAGGGCGCTGCGGACGGATACGATGCCGACCGTGATGAGTACTGCGACTTGTTAAAAGCTGGCGTAGTAGACCCGGCTAAGGTAGTACGTACTGCCTTGGAAAATGCAGCCTCTATCACGGGAACCGTGCTACTGACTGAAACCTTAGTGGCCGATGCGCCGGAAAAAGAACATAGCCATGCTCCCGCCGGTATGCCCGGCATGGGGGGAATGGGCGGCATGATGTAATTTAAATCCTAAATACATCTAACTAAAAATCCCCAGTTAAAAACTGGGGATTTTTTACTAAATATTATATAATACCTTCATATTATATCGTGAGGAGGAAACAATGGCACAAAATCCTATGTTTAATGAAAACGCGTTCAAACGCGCCAAAGTTGAGCATCAACGCGGCTTTCAAACGCCACAAGATGAAATTACCCCCGAACCCAGGTATACTGCGCGTGGAGAAGTTACTGCCGGAGCCATGACGTTACAGGGAACCATCAATAAAACTTTCTTTTTACTATTTATTTGTGTAGTGGGGGGAATGCTGAGCTGGACAAATCCCCAAGTGTGGCTCCCCTATACCTGGATTATCCTGTTGGTAGCGTTTGGCATCGCCATTTGGACGTCTTTTAAACCGGCTGTGGCTCGCTTTACGGCACCAATTTATGCATTTTTAGAAGGAACTTTTCTAGGAGCGATTTCCGCCATGTACAACGCCCAATTTAACGGGATTGTGTTTAATGCGGTGGCAATCACGATCCTGGTGTTCTTCTTTATGCTGGCGTTGTACAAGTTTCAAATCATCCGCGTTACCCGCGGGTTGATGATTGGTATTTTTTCCGCCACGCTAGCAATTTGTGTTCTTTATTTAGGCTCATGGATTTTATCCCTATTTGGGGTAAATACGGCGTATTTATCCTCTTCTTCCCCGTTATCTATTGGGATTAGCGTCGTTGTATGTATCGTAGCGGCATTCAATTTTCTATTAGATTTTGAATTTATCAATCAAATGACAGGCAAATATGCCGCCCCGAAATACATGGAATGGTACGCCGGATTCAGTCTACTAGTTACTTTAATATGGTTATATCTTGAAATTTTACGACTCTTAGGCAAAACAAGAAGCCGCTAACAGTTCCGCGCTTTTGTGAACGAAGGCCCTGCTACCAGGCAGGGCCTAAATTTTGTAAAATATAAGTGTTAGGGAAACGCAAGGTTTCCACATCATATTAAGGAGTCACGAAATTATGAATTTTAACAGCATCAAAAAAATCCAAGATATGGATTTGAAAGACAAAAAAGTTCTTGTGCGCGTTGATTATAACGTACCGCTCAAAGATGGCAAAGTGGATAATAATAAACGCATTGTAGCCACTGAAAAAACCATTAAATATTTGTTACAAAACAATTGCCGCATTGTATTGATCGCCCACTTGGGTCGCCCGAAAGGTAAAGTTTGTCCCGAATTTAGCTTGGCTCCTGTAGCTGATGAAGTAGAAAAACTGTTTGGTGTACCGGTTCACTTTGCTAAAGACTGTATCGGCGCCGAAGCTGATAAAGTAGTTGCCGAAACTAAAAATGGGGAAATTGCTTTATTAGAAAACTTGCGTTTTCATGCTGAAGAAGAAAAGAATGATCCAGAATTTGCCAAGCAACTGGCCAAACATGGTGAAATTTTTGTGCAAGAAGCATTCGGCACCGTACACCGCGCCCACGCCTCTACCAGTGCCGTAACGGAATATCTACCTGGTTGTGCCGGATTCTTGGTACAAAAAGAAGTGGAATTCCTAGGCAAAGCGCTTGAAAACCCGGCTCGTCCGTTTGCTGCTGTGATCGGTGGGGCCAAAGTATCCGACAAAATTTTACTCTTAAACAACTTGTTGGACAAAGTTAACGTACTCATCATTGGCGGAGGAATGGCTTACACTTTTCTAAAAGCCAAAGGAATTGAAATTGGAAAATCCCTCGTTGATGACACAAAAATTGACGAAGCCAAACAAGTTATGCAAAAAGCCGCTGACAAAGGCGTTAAAATGTTAATGCCAATTGATTTCCGCGTATCCAGTGAATTTTCTGAAACGGCCACTGCTACAGAAACGGACACTATTCCGGCTGATAAAGAATCTATGGACATTGGGCCGAAAACTGAAAAGTTATTCCACGATGCACTCATGGAATGTAAAACAATTTTCTGGAACGGACCTATGGGAGTGTTTGAGTTCCCGAACTTCGCCAAAGGAAGTTTTGCTATTGCAAACGCAATGATTGAAGCCACCAACAACGGCGCTATCTCTATCATCGGCGGAGGAGACAGCGTGAACGTGCTTAAAAAAGGCAAAATTGATCAGAAGGCGTTCTCCCACGTTTCCACCGGTGGTGGTGCCAGCATGGAATTTGTGGAAGGAAAGGGAACAATCACATTCAGGGAAATGCGGAAGTATTATAGCACATTTCCAGCGCT
>ONOD01000106.1 GCA_900319325.1 uncultured Elusimicrobium sp.
AGTACCGATTGTGATTGCTAATAAGCGCGTGGATGCCGCTAACGAGGCACTGCGACGGTTTAAAAGCCAAATTATTTTGCTGGATGATGGTTTGCAACATTTTTCTTTAAAACGTGATGCAAATATTGTACTTGTAGATGCAAAAAACCCGTTTGGCAATAAAGAGATGCTGCCCTATGGTATTTTGCGCGAGCCGCTAACCGGACTTAAACGGGCGGACTTAGTCGTGCTAACGCATTGCGATCAAGTATCCGCGCGTGAGTTGGAAGATGTGCGTGATCAAGTGCGTATATACAACGATACCGTAGAAATTATTGAGAGTGAACATCGCCCTGAATATTATGTAAACATTTGCACCACACAGCAAGTAGGGCTGGAAGAAATTAAAGGATCCGTGGCTTGTTTTTGCGCCCTAGGACACCCGGAAAGTTTTGAGCAAACACTCACCAATTTAGGGTTAAAACTCCAACAAAAATGGCGCTTCCCGGATCATCAATTTTACACGGAAGAAAACCTGCGTACGTTTGAACAAACCCGTGCGGGGCTGCCGCTGATTACCACGTTTAAGGATTTTGTGAAATTTCCGGATAACTGGCGTGAAATTTTGACCAAAGACGTCTATGTGCTATCCGTCAATTTGCATATTCGCGGGGGGGAACAAGAATTTGCAAAATTCACCAACGTGCTCTATCCCCGCAAAAAGTAATTCACTTGTGATAAAAAACTCCCCGGGTGAATATCCGGGGAGTTTCATCCTAGGAAGAAATAATTTAGAACTAAACGAAAAATCTCTGCTTACATGTTGAGGTTTTTTATCAATTCTTTGTAGCGTTCATCGGATAATTTCCAACCAGACGATCCTAAACTTTGGCATATTTTATAACCAAGATCGCTGTGAGCCATGCATTCCTTGTCCCATACGCCAATGGGGTAATTATTCCAATCTGTTAACACTTTGCGAAGCAGCAAGCCGTAGTCATCATTTGCCCAACTTCCGCGTATAACGCTTATAAAGCATCCTAACTCGCTGCACCATACACGGTAACTAAATTTGTCAGTATAACAACGGGGGTCGGCCGGGGGCTCATGGTCTAATTTGCAATCTATATTTGTTAGCAGTAGCTGACGGCCCAGTTCATTGCCTCCCATATAATCCAGGTGCCGCTCATTTAATCCTATTAAGATTTGATCATCCAGCGCCTCTTGAAGTTTGCGCATGGTGGCGACAGTAGCCACGGCTCTACTGCGTTCTATCGCAAGAATAAATCGGGGCCACGCAATAGCAGCAAGAGCCGCCACTATCACTAGCACTACCAGTAATTCTATGAGTGTATAACCACCATTTGTTTTTCTAGGTTTTATAAGTTGCATGCTTATTTAGCCGCAATTTTGGATAATTGTTCTACTGCTTCGGTTAAGTTCCAGCGTACGGATTCTTTTTCTTTACGGTTTTTGTATTCGCATTGTCCGTCTGCCACCGTGCGGGAACTAATCACCAAGCGGTGCGGCAGGCCGATTAAGTCCATATCTTTGAATTTAATGCCGGGGCGTTCGTCACGGTCATCCAAAAGCACAGAAATCCCCTTGGCTTCCAACGCGGCGTCAATTTCGTCCGCGTGTTTTTTTACTTCCGGGTTGGAGTCATAATCAATCGCCACTAAGGCCACCGTAAACGGAGCCAACGGTTCCGGCCAGATAATTCCATAGTCGTCGTGTGATTGCTCAATAGCGGCCGCTACCACGCGGGAAATACCAATCCCGTAGCATCCCATAATCATCGGTTCGCTGGCTTGTTTTTCATTAAGGAAGTTGGCTCCCATGGCGGCGGAGTATTTCGTTCCCAACTTAAAAACGTGCCCGGCTTCAATGCCGCGGGTAAAGTTAAAGGTGGCACCGCAGCGCGCGCATTGGTCGCCCGCAGAGGCCATTTTAAGGTCAGCATATACATCCACCTTAATATCCCGTTGGGGGGTAACGTTAATGGTATGCACGTCTTTTTCATTCCCGCCGGAAACGCCATTGATTATGTTTTTGACATAGTTGTCAGCGTAAATCATTACATTTGGGTTTTTTTCCTTAAGCCCTTGCGCACCGGCAAAACCTACAAAAGAGCCGGTTACTTTCGTGTAAACTTCTTCACTGGCTTTTTCCAATTCGTTACATTTTAGGAGGGCTTTGAATTTAAATTCGTTCAGTTCATGGTCTCCGCGTACTAAGGCCACCACGGGTTTCCCGTCGGCGGTAAAGACCAAGAGCTTAATAATTTTATCCGTAGAAACGTGCAATAATTCAGCCACGTCTTCCACCGTGTAAACTTTAGGCGTAGATTTGTTTTCCATGGGTTTTAAATCGGCCGGATTAATCTTGATATCAGCCGGGGCTTTGATTTCTGCCTTCTCTGTGTTGGCGGCATATCCGCAAGAAGGACAATTTGCAATAGCATCTTCGCCGGTATCGGCCAGTACCATAAATTCGTGTGAAAAGTTTCCGCCGATAGAACCAGTATCGGCTTCCACGGCTTTAAACTCAAAGCCACAACGTGTAAAAATGCGCTGATAGGTATCGTACATTTTTTGATACCAGGTATTGGCTTGCTCATCGTTGGCGGAGAAGGAATAGGCATCCTTCATGTAAAATTCGCGTGCGCGCATGACGCCAAAACGAGGGCGAATTTCATCGCGAAACTTTGTGCCAAATTGATACAAACAGAACGGCAGTTGTTTGTAGGAGGTAGTATCTTTTTTGACTAAATCGGTCATTACTTCTTCGGCGGTGGGAGCCATGCAGAAACCGGCTTTTTTGCGGTCTTCAAAACGTAAGAGCTCCTTGCCGTAATACGTCCAGCGTCCGCTTTGTTCCCATAGCTCTTTGGGCTGCACTACAGGGAGCCACACTTCACACGCGCCGGCTTTGTCCATTTCTTCACGCACAATGCTTTCTACTTTTTTAAGCACGCGTAACCCCAGCGGTAACCATTCATACAGTCCACTGGCTACTTTGCGTACCAGGCCCGCGCGGATCATGAGTTTAGCCGATAATGTATCGGCGTCTTTGGGGGCCTCTTTTAAGGTAGGGATATAATAGTTTGATAGTTTCATAGTTTAGTATTCCTCTGTAACGGTAAATTTTCCGTAGAAATCTTTTCTGTTAGGACAATTATCTTCATCTTGAGTATGGCTAACATAGTAACGAACAATATTGGCATATATGTAATTACATCCTTTTCTAAAATCACGATAAGCGATTTCTTCAATTATCCCTTTGTTATTCACTTTGCCATGTATTATGCAGCTTTGTTGATTGTTGTTTCCCGTCCAGAAGCTGGTGTAATTACTGTTTATTTCCCAATAAAAATATTTTTGGCTATCAATTGTTCTTTCATCATTTGGTAATCCTAATATATTAAAGACAAATTCTTTGGTGCACCCTTCCATACTCTGGAATGTTTTTTGAATGGAATTAGGGATCTTTTTTATAGTTCTTTGGTAAGTACGAGTGAGAGACAACTCTTCCTGCCTATTTTGTTTGTTTTCTGTCGTACATGCCATGATCAAGGTTGAAAATAAAATAAAAATAAATATCTTTTTCATATTATTTCTTCCACGTGTTAATCTTTTCAATTAAAAAT
>ONOD01000105.1 GCA_900319325.1 uncultured Elusimicrobium sp.
TAATCGGTACCGGTTAATTTAAATAACGTACGCAACTGTCCGGCCAACCTACTGCGGGCTCCGCTCATAGCGGTTTGTGTTTTTAATACTTGCTTACGGGCTATGGAAACATCCAACTTGCTTTTTGCGCCCGCTTTATAGGCCGATTGCACATCGGAAAGCTGTTTTTGGGCTACTTCCAACTGTCCGTTTAACAATACCAGGCGTTGCAAAAGTTGTTGCACGGAAAAATAGGCCTGTTGCACCTGTAATAAAATTTGTTTGCGCGCAAATTCATACGATTGTTCCTGGGCGCTGGCGGCTTTAGAGGCACTTTTTTTAAGTGACCCGCGTCCGCCGTTATCAAACAGCACATAACTGGCGGTCGGTCCTACGGAGTATCCCCACGTATCGCCAAATTTCAATTTCTGTCCACCTAATTTTAGGGTCGGAACTTCCGACACCCAAGACGCCTTTGCATCCAACGATAAAGACGGATAGAGCGAAGATGACACACTTTTTTCTTGTGCCCGCGCAGAACGGACTTGGGCTTCTAACCCTTGCAGTTGTGCGGAAGATTTAAGCGCATCCCGTTCACAATCAGCCAAGGACAAAGAAGAAATATCCAACCCATAAAGTACGGTTGTTGTAGTAAATAATACCAGTAACCCGAATAGTTTTTTCATAAGTTTCCCTTACTATTATTTTAGCACTTTGAGAGAACGTACAAGATAAAAGCCCAAAATTTGATTCACAAACCCGTTTAAGTGCCTAGGCCTGGGTTCTCCGCTTGGGAGCATTCTTAGCACGTAGGGCTTGAAACTATATCTTTTGTAATGTTTACATAACAGAAAAATCATTAAAATTTAAGCATTTTCAGTAGATTTTGTATGAAAATTATCGGAAGGATTACGGACTGCAACCGTCGTAGCTGCAGCAATGTTGGGCAATTTTATGTGGGCGGCCTGTGTAGTTTTCTACATTATTGCGTTATATCCTTTGATGTTAAAATGGCGATTTGGCCAAAAATCCTAGCCCTTTAAAAAGCCCCGCTAATTGCGGGGTTTTTAATGCTGCCTCAGGTATTGAAGAACGCCGTCTATATAATAATCCGGTAGGAAAATGACAAAGGAACCCTGTTTGTCAAAAACTTTAATTTGCGGATTTCTGCCATGGTTCTTTTCCAAAAAAGCCAGGTTAATTTGAAGGCCAACGGACGCGGCAAGAGAAGGAGGGGCGTTGCCGGTATGCACGGGTGGGTCCAGCGAAATAAGGGGTAATTTGTTTCCGTTTTCAGCCCGCGCTCCCTTAAGAGGACCACTATTTTCGCTTTCGCTCACGTACACAATATACATATCCGGTGTATTGGTTTTTTGAATAACGGCTATTCCATAAGGGGTTGTGGGGGTGTCCTCGGCACGAATGCCTGTAACGTCCTGATAATTAGGTAATTGGGTAGCCAGGAGAGAGGGAAAAGTAATTGTTTTTGTATGTGTATCTGCTTGGACATACGCTTGTTGCATGACACTGTCCGCGGTGTGCGGTGTGAGCGTGCTGTCGGGCGGGTTGTTAGGGGACGTGCACCCCAAAGGGCAAAGTGCGAGCCAAAAGGCGAGGAGTTTTTTCATACGTTTTTTGTTAGTGTTTGGGTTGGTCTGTGTTGGACTGGACTACGTTTAACGCATAGTCGCCCATTTTTTCAAAACTGGTTAAAATATCCGTGTAAAGCGTAAGGGCGACGGGAGAAATTTGATTTTTAGAAAAATCGTTAGAGGTTTTTTCTTGATGGCGCAATTGATTGAGGGAATCCTCACGCTTGAGGGCTTGAGCCAATACGGCGGCTTTATCCATTTTTTGCGTTGGTAAAATGGTGGAGCGCATGTGTTTAATAATCAGTTTCACTTGTTTGCCGATAGTGTCTAAACGCTCGTAATCGGGCTCACTAAATAGTTTTTGTTCATGGGCTTTAGTGAGTAGTTTGGCAATCCGTTCGCCGTGGTCAGCAATTTTTTCCAAATAGTTGGTTTGGTCCAACAGTTTCATCACTTCGCTTACCATGTCGCGCGAGAGTTGCTCGTGCGTGAGGTTCTTTAAAAATTCGGTAATCTTATATTCCAGGGTGTCACTGGCTTTTTCCTGGGCGTAGACGTCTTGCACCATACGTTCAAATAACTCGCTAGAGTCCGCCTTCATGGCGTGTAACAGTTTGGATACTATGGTGCTTGTCATGCCGGCCATGAGGTCAATTTCTTGGTGGGCTGCGCTGATAAATAACTCCGGTGTGGTGGTAATCCCTACTTTTAAATAGCGTAGAGGAAGAATAAAATGAGCCGCTCAAAGGGTTTTATGAAAATTAGCATCACAGCGGTGTTGATAATATTAAACGTAGTATGGAAAGCGGCCAAGTGATAGGGAATATTGGTCAGGAGTACCTGGGGGTCATTTCCCTGGGTGCTTCCGGGTACAATCCAGGCAATCAGTTCTAGAAATGGGTGAAACAATATAACCGCCCATATCACACCCAGCACGTTAAATAGCATGTGCCCTAAGGCCGCCCGTTTGGCCGCTAGGGGGGCCCCAATGGCGGCAATGTTGGCTGTAATGGTGGTACCGATGTTTTCCCCTAAAACCAGTGCACAGGCTGTGGGGTAATCAATGAGCCCTTTGGCGGCACAGGTAAGGGTAACCGCCATGACCGCACTGGAGGACTGAAAAATAACGGTTAGCACAGTGCCTACCCCAATGACTGCCAAAAGAGAAAGCAAGGTGTCCGGGCGGAACTTTACCACCCATTCCACAACGGCAGGGGAATTTTGCAAATCAGGGATGGATCCTTGAATTAAGGAAAGCCCCAAGAACAGTAGACCAAAGCCCAGCATGGCCTCCCCAATGCGGCGGGCTAGTGGCCATTTTTTAATAAATTGCGAGAAAAAGCCCACCCCAATCATAGGCATGGCAAACAGCGAAATATCCACCTTAAAGCCCAAAATACTAATGAGCCACGCGGTGGTGGTTGTACCAATATTGGCCCCAAAAATAACGCCTAGAGATTGGGACAAGTTTAGTAACCCTGCGCTGGCAAAGCCCACCACCATGACGGTAGTTGCGGAGGAAGATTGAATAATAGAAGTTGCTACAATGCCGGACAACGTGGCAGTAAAGCGGTTCGTGGTAGCGCGGGAAATAATCCGGCGCAAGCGATCCCCGGCGGCCTTTTGCAGGCCATCACTCATCATTTTGATGCCTAGGAGGAATACCCCCAGGCCACCTAATAAATCAAGTGCGAGGATTAGCCCTTTCATTACAAGTATTATAGCAAAAACGATACGTCCTTGAATTTAATAGAAAGTTAATTTGAACAATATTGTAAAATTTAAATGTGGAACAGGAACTTTTTGCCCGTCATACAGCACACGCCGACAAACTAGTATCTTTCGGGTTTATTAAAAAGGGGAAAGATTTTTTCTATCAAGAAGCTTTCCACCGGGGGGCTTTTCGCGCGGAAATTACAGTGCGTCCGGACAGTAGCGTTACAGGCCGCGTGATAGATACCCGTACCGGGGGCGAATATAGTGCCGTGCACGTAGAAGAAGCGGTCGGTTCGTTTGTAGGAACAATTCGGCAGGAATATAAGCAAATTTTGCTAAATGTCCGCACCGCGTGCTTTAGCAAAGATCCCTTTCTGTTTGCCCAATCCAACCGCATTGCGAGTGCCCTGGCGGAAAAATATCAAGAATATCCCGATTATCCTTTTAGCGAACTGCCGCATTATGGTGTGTTTCGGTATCCCAAAAACCGCAAGTGGTATGGGCTAATCATGAATATCCCTAAATATCGGTTACTGAAAGATAAAAAAGCACCCAAAGACGAAACCATAGTAGAAATTCTCAATTTGAAGGTAGACAGTAAACAGGTGGATGCACTGCTTAAAACGAAGGGGTTTTACCCGTGCTATCACATGAACCGCGTCAATTGGATTAGTATTTTGCTGGACGGTACGGTCCCGGATAAGACGATTTTGACGTTACTGGAAACCAGCCGAAATTTTGTGGTTGGAACGACCTCTAGGAAATTGGGGAAACCCACCAGTTGGCTGATTCCGGCCAATCCAAAATACTTTGATATAGACGGAGCCTTTGCCAAAGACGACACCATCCTATGGAAACAGAGTAGTGCGGTGCAAGTGGGGGACCTGGTTTACTTATATGTGGCGGCCCCGGTATCGGCCGTGCGTTATAAATGTAAAGTGCTAGAAGTAAATATCCCGTATAAGTATAAGGATAAAAACGTGTCTATGACGCGCGTGATGAAAATTAAGCGGCTTAAAATGTATGATCCCTCTTTGTGGACTTTTGAAAAACTAAAAACTTTGGGTATCACGGCCTTGCGAGGCCCTCGCTTTGCGCCCGATAATTTCCTGAAGGAAATAACAAAATAAAATCGCCCAAGTAGTATGATACGAGGGCGAGTTGTAATGTTTATCCTATCGTTCGCTTTTAATCGGCAAATCGTAATCTACAATGCGCACATTTTCTGGTTGTTCTTGCCAAGTGGTTACAATGTCACACACGGACACTCCGTCTTTCTCTATGATGTGTGCGTAAGTTTTGGGCTCAGTGGTTTTATAGGTGGTGCATTGAAGCGTATCTCCCAGGAATGTCTCCCGGTTGAAACGCACGTGCAAAGATTTAAGCGTGTGATTTTGCATAAACTCGGCCGGGGCTGTCATTTCGGCTAAGTTGATGTAACTTTTGTTGTTGACGTGCTTGTTAAAATCTATGTCTGATAGATTGTTGGTGTGCGTAATTTTAGTATAGGGCTCCGTAAACGCGGGGAGCACCATTTTAGTATGAGGGCCTAAGGCTAGGTCTGTACATACCTCAAATTTAGAGGCCATTTCGTCCGCTTTTGCCGGACGTTTGGTAGTAGCGTTTAGGATAATCCATAGCGAATTACCTTTAGCGACTAATTTATCGTTGTAGTAGAGGTGAAAGTCCGCATATACTTTTAGTTTGGAAATTTCCGAAAACCACAACTCCACTTTTAAGTCTTCGGACCAAAAAGGCAAATTGCCTACAAAATCCATATGGATTTCACTAATCACCCAAATTTGGTCTTTTAACATCAAATCGTAAGCGGCCATACGTTTTGTGGCGCAATAACGGGCAAATGTATCTTGCAAGTACATTACGGCTGAAATAGGGCGCAAACGGTGCTTGCGTACGTCCATGTCATCTAAAATAACGGTGTAAGTTTTCGTGTATTTATGCATAAGATTTTAGTTAAGTAGTGTATCAATATCGTGTTTGGCGTGGCTCAAAATTTCTTCCACATTGGCACCATCTACATCCAAATTCTCAGCCTTAACGCAATATGTATCTGCTATAGCGTAAAAATTTTGGGCCAGTGCTTGTACATACCCATAGCCATAGACGTCATTTATAATAGGCCCCCCGGCGGTGGTTACATAATAGAGCTTTTTGGCTTGGCATAGGCCGTACGGTTTGCCGTCTGCGTGATAGGCAAAGGTGACCCCAACAATATTGATATGCTCAATGTAGAGTTTTAATAACGCTGGGAACGATAAATCCCAAAAGGGGGCGGCAATCACAATGCTATCTGCGTCGGCGAACTCTTTGGCTAGGGCTAATAACGAGTGGTCAAAATCGCCCTGGCGAACAAGAGTTTCCCTTAGAGCGATCGTTTCTTCGGTAAGCGGTAAAAGTTCGGTTGTAGCAAGGTTACGCTCGTGTACAGTGCCTTTCAATTTGCTTAACAAATATTTTGCCAGTAATTGGGTGCGGGAATTCTGTCTAGGGCACGCGTTCACAAATAAAATATTCATATAATTCCTTTTATTTCTTCAATTGTGTTTTCATTTTTGCGATAAAATAACCGGAAATTAGGGCAGTAAATACAAGGCCCAGCGGATAAGCAAG
>ONOD01000103.1 GCA_900319325.1 uncultured Elusimicrobium sp.
TGTAGCAGATCCGCCTTCGGCATACTCATAGAGGTACTCATCCGGCTGAAAATGAATCAAAGCCACATCCCAATTTTTATGCGTACTTACACGCGCTTTGGCATCTACCGTCTTATACTTTTGGGGGATAAAAATATCCTTCTTTCCCACCCTGGCAAATGCACCAACAGAACCTTGCGCTAATACAATCCGCACATCACACGCATTGGCAGACAGACAAACATCTACACAATGTGCGGCCGTAGCAAACCAATTTTGATGGATGCGAAAGGCTTGGCAAATTTTCGCGTTATTGATAATGATTTGTTTTTGGAACACGTAATCATTCGCCACAACAGGGGCAGCCGTAGTAACCGCTACCGTTGAAATATACATCAAAAATGCAATCAATAATTTTTTCATATTGTAAGTATATATAATAAACCCTAGAAAAACCAGGGTAAAAGGGCCTAATTGCTTTTGGGCCCTGGTTTTACCTTGCTTCGCAAACTCACATAAAGCTCCGGCTTTCTAATCCCGACGCGACAGGAAGCAGTTCCTGTCGCTCCACTCTCCATAAAATTAGCCCCCTTTATGGGGGCAAATTTTACGGAGAGGGAGGGATTTGAACCCTCGAAACCTTGCGGTTTACAGGTTTTCGAGACCTGCTGTTTCAACCACTCACACACCTCTCCAATTATACCATTGCCGAGTGGCGGACGCAGGTATCTATTTCTATTGTACCAAATTTAGCGTTGAGCTTGGGGAGCAGACACTGCTTGCCTTTCCACGAGCCCCCGACAAAATGCTTTCACGCGTTCATCTTTAGAAATACACACCAAATTGCGCCGCGTATCGTTCAAATCGTACGCCCGAAATAGACGATAGGAAAACCGAGGATCTTCCCGTTGGGCGGCTACGCCTTCAGGTTCTAATTCAAAAGTAAAAAGACGCGTTAAAGCGCAACGGTTGCTTGCCTCGTTATTACATTCTTCAACAAAATTTAATTGATTCCAGCGGGTGGCATACTGATTATGCTCTTTGTAATACGCATTCTGCACTCTACGCGCCGCTTCTAAATTTTTAGCCGCCATATTACCCAGGGTCCGTTCAAATGGGTGTGACACAATCGTCAGCAAAACCCCTACAATCAACAATACAAACAACATAAAAAATCCACTCACAAGGCCTATTACGCACCCTTGTTTTTCGTCAGGTTTGATATCCACCACTAAACAATTAGCCAATTTGTCATGCAAACATTGCTTTCTCTCTGTCCACAGACACATCAAATAGCCAATACCTAAAGCAAGTCCGGAAACAATAAACCCCAGGTAACGCCCCAACGAACGCCAAAAAGAAATACGTTGTCCGTTTTCATCGGTTACTTTGAGGCCAAATATCCGTTTGCCGATAGTGGCTTGCCACGCAGAAGATTCCGGCCACACAAAATAACCGATAAAAATACCTAACCCAAGCAGAACAGTAACTAATCGGCTAACCGCATTACTTACCCCCATCTGCACCAGCACATAGCCCAATACAAACCCAACTATTAACGCAATAAAGGAACTGATAAAATAGTCCACTAAATAAGCGGCAGCACGTTTCCAAAAACTTGCGTATGTCATGACATTCTCCTAATGTAGTTATTTTTTACCTCTTGTGTATAGTATAACTTTTTCCATCGGATAAATCCATAAAGCGCTTACCCAAAGGGCCCAAACAATCAATGAGCCTTTTTGGACCTTTACAAAATCCCGATTTTATGAAATCATATAAGGTAGAGGGGTGTCCTCATCCCATTTAAATGAAACGCAAGGAGTAACACATGGCAATTCGGAAAATCAGTTTATTGGTAGCTCTAAGTTTACTAGCAGGGATTTGTTCCGCACAAGGTTTTCGGGGGGCCAGCTGTCTTCATATTCCCAAAACCACACGATTTAAAAACCCGGCAAAGCCCATTACTATGGTAGGGCGGCACAACCTGTTTTCCGATTATTCTCCCTTTAAACGCAATTCCGCTTTTGCTAAAGGCAACCGTCTTGAACGATTAGTATTAAATTATCGTAACGAACATACCATCAACGTATTGGCGACGCGTTTGCAACCGCTTATCGTGCCGGGAGGAAAACCGCAAGTCACTTTTTCGGGTCATTTTGTTTCCTCTTCAAAAGCACTTGAGTTGGAAACCCATCGCTATGTAAAGCCGGAATTTCAAGTTTCGTCCAAACAGGCCGTACAGGATATGCTTGTTAGAGCAGCCCGCTCCGAATACGGTTATGGCGTCATCAAAGTGTACGAACACCCGCAATCCGCTACCGCAGAACCGAAAATGTCCATGTTTGTATTAAATCCGACCACGTTTGAATGGATGCAATACCCGGCTGATGGAATTACCCCGGCTATAAGCGAGGCAGGGAAGTAACCACAGATCTTAGGGCATAATAATTAGATACAAAACCCCGCCTGATAGCCGGCGGGGTTTTTTCATGAAAAGATAAATTTATTTCTGGAGCCAGTTCCAAAAGGCATCCTCAAAGGCAGCAATGCTATTGTAGTGATACGCTTTTGCGAGTGCCTTTTCCACGGAATACGGCTCGTACACTTGTTTTCCGCGGGAATCTTTGACCAAAAATCCCGTGGATGGATTTCGCACGGCTTCCCCTTCTGCAATCAGCCGGGTAAATTGTTGAAATTTCATTTTATGGCCTGCTTCGCCTTCCAACCGCCATGTCACGTCCTCTGGAGTTTCTTTTCCGCATGTGCCGCTTGCCACGGGTGTCATTGCCGTGATTTTTTTTGCATAGGCACTCCAAGCAGCATTGTAGTCGTCCACCAAGTCGCTGAACACGTAGATGTTTTTCAAATTGCCGCATGCGGAAAAGGCATTAAAACCTAAAGTGCAAGAGGGGGCATAAACAGTGACCGTAGCCAGACCAGAACAACCCAAGAAGGCAGAATAAGCGATGCTCGTCACGCTGGCAGGGATGGTGATACTGGTCAGACCTGAGCAGCCATAGAAGGCATAATTGCCGATGCTCGTCACGCTGGCAGGGATGGTCGTGTTTTTACATCCGGCTATCAGTTTGTTGCTCGATGTTTCTATGATTGCATTACACCCATTGCGAGAGTTATAGACCGTATTACTTGTTTCAACAGTTATTGTTGCTAAGTTACTGCAATCATTGAAGACATAATCGCCGATGCTCGTCACGCCGGCTGGGATGGTGACACTGGTCAGACCTGAGCAACGATTGAAGGCACTTTGGCCGATGCTCGTCACATTGGAGGGGATTTCAATCGATGTCAGACCAGAACAATCTTGGAAGGCATAATCACCGATGCTCGTCACGCTGGCAGGGATGGTGACACTGGTCAGACCAGAACAATAAGAGAAGGCATAACCCCCGATGCTCGTCACGCCATTCCCGATGACGACAGTTTTAATACCCTTCGCATCTTTAATCTCATTCGCATCGTCGGTCCACGGTCGGTCGGAAGAATTGCTATAATCCACCATCGCCCCCGTGCCGCTGATGGTGAGGGTGTAATTATCGGGGATGCCTGTGAGTTTCCATGTCACATCAGTTCCGTAACTGCCGCTCTCTTCAGTTGTAAAACGTATAATGTCGTTTCTATAAGCACTCCAATCAGACTTATAGCTCTCCACACTTGCCGTAGGTACATAAATCTTGCGATCTTTAGCATTATTATTATCATCATAATTA
>ONOD01000102.1 GCA_900319325.1 uncultured Elusimicrobium sp.
AAGCGGAATATAAATCACGCTGCGCGTAGAACGGTACGTTACCCCCGCATCAAATACTTCTTTTAAAATACCCTGTTCCGGCGCGGCAATTTCATCCCCCGTTTGGCGGGTTACTTGCCCGGAAACATCTACACAAAGCGCGCTTTTAATGTGCCGCCCATACGCATCGGTTAAATACAAACGCACACGGTCAAAACGGAAATACTTTTGCACTCCTTGCAAAATAAGCTCCAAGCCGTCATCCAATCGCAAGGAAGAGGCAAACACGGTGGACAAATCATTAAGCGCCGTAGAAACATTTAAGCGTTGGTTTTTAGCTTGGTCAATTTCGGTATTGCGCAAATTGTGAGAAATTTCTTGTCCAAGCGCTTTTATGAGCTCTTTTTCTTGCGGGGTAAACACATTCTTTTTGTTAAACCGTTCCAAGCGCAGCACGCCTACTTTCTCTTGCATGTACGTACGCACTTCGCCATTTTTTAATTCCATGCTGGGGCGCTGCCACTTAAGTAACACATAAATAGCTGGGTAACTCAAATCGGCCGTTTCCGTAAGGCCCTCCTGCAAAAGTTGCCGCAAAAAAGCTGATTCCCCGATAACAGAAATATCTTCCTGTTTGTCCATACAGTATTCTTTTTTACACATCATACGTAGCGACAAAAGCGCCCGCTCTTGTTGCCAATCAAAAAAGTAGATACGGTCCAGCTTAAACAAATTACGCAAAACGGGAAGGGCGCTTTCCAAAAGCTCGCGCTTGTTTTGGAAAGCTTGATTGAGTTGCTTATGAAATTTATAAATGGTATACGCTTTTTTATCAAACATAATTAACTCTCATAAATGGAAAGCAAATATTCTATTTCCCTAGCGGCTAAATCCAGTTCTCGGTCCAGGGAGGCTTGCGTAAAACGGTCTTCCACGATTTGGGTGGCGCATACCGCCAGAATACGTTTCAAAATTTCCATAATCGTGCCTGTAATGGTGATGTTAGGAATCGTCCGCGCGGCAGATAAAATTCCCCCGTAAATGCGTAAACGCCGGCTGGAAGAAAGCATAAAAAGTTCCAGTGCGTCTTCGTACGCGGGGAACACTTCCAGCAGTTTCGCATAATGCACTTGAATCTCCGGCCGAGCACAAAATTTGATAAACGCCAAGGCTTCTTTTTTGTGTTGCGAGCGCGTATTGATGAACAAATTCATCCCGGACATATACGCCGCAGATTGATCGCCCGTAGAAGGAACTGGAACTGTATGCACTTGCATGCCGCGCCGCGCATCAAACGTACTCAACCCCAACTTGCGTGAGAGCATCAAACTGGCTTTGCCGGAGACCATCGTTCCCAAGGATCCGCGTTCCCGCAAGATAGGCATATAATTATGCAAGGCCAAATTCACATAATCGCGCAGTCCCTCTTTGAAGGCCTTTGTGCCTACGGAGGTTTGTTTCAAATCTTCCGTCAACAAATCTACGCCGCGGCCCCACACACAAGGCAAGGCGCTACGCATGGAAAGCGAACCGCGCCAATCGCCATTTTGCACAGGATAGTACCCCGGCACATCTTTAAACTGTTCACGCAGTGCGGCACAGATTTTCAAAAAACTCTCCCAAGTGGCAAGGTCTTTTTCGGGATTATTCGTTACTAATCTTAAATGATCTGCCCGGTAATGAAGCGCGCTAATATCAAACCACCAAGGATAGGAATAAATATCTTTTGTACCCGGTTTGTAGCAGTGATTTTTAAGCGGTGTTAAACAAGTGGTTAAAGAAAGGCCGGGATCCAACTGGGATAGATTTTCGGCCACGCCTTCACGCACCAGGAGAGCTGTCCAATAATGTGGGATTTGAATCAAATCGGGCACTTCTTCTTCATAAGTGGGGTTTTTGATGGTAAACATCCGGCGCCAAAGCACGTTGCGCGTAAACACACGCACCGACACCGGAATATGCGGATTTTCTTTCTTAAACAGATTTAAGAAAGACGCATATGTTTCCTTTGTTTGGTCCCCGGCATCGGGCATTGTCCATAAAATCATTTTCCACTCCTTACGAGTTACCAACTACGTACCTTCATATTAGGGTCAATATCTATATTTGCCTGGAACGGTTTCCCCGTTTGTTGGGCATATTCTAACTTTTTATATGCCGCCAACGCAATCATCGCCGCGTTATCTGAGGATAATTTGCGCTCCACGAAAAACACGGTTTTGCCTTGTTCTTTAGCACGGGTTTGCATCGTTTCGCGCAGCAAACTGTTCGCGGCTACGCCACCCCCCACGGCTATATAATTTACCTTATACTTCTTAGCCGCCTGCAAAGTTTTGGTAACTAGGGTGTCTACCATCGCAGTCTCAAAACTGGCGCATACATCAGGTATACTAAAATTTTGGTGATCGCGCAAATAATAGCTTACCGCTGTTTTAATGCCGCTAAAGGAAAATTCCCATGTGCCCGGCAATAACGGACGAGGAAACGCAATTGCATCCCGGCGGCCTTTGAGGGCTTGTGCGGATACTTGTGGCCCGCCCGGATACGGCAGTCCCAACAGTCTGGCTACTTTATCAAATGCTTCTCCGGCCGCATCATCCCGGGTTTTACCCAGCACTTTGTACTGCCCGTAATTTTTGACATACCACAGCTCTGTGTGCCCGCCCGATACCACCAACGCCACTAACGGGAACCGCAAGCGGTCTTTGACTTCGCCATTTTCAAAATCACACGCAAAAATATGCCCTTCCAAATGGTTCACTCCTATCAACGGTACTTGTTTATATGCGGCTAATGTTTCAGCGGCTACGCGCCCCACCATGAGCCCACCCGGGAGCCCAGGCCCGCTGGCAAATGCCACGCAGTCAATCGTATAATTCTGCAACGCTTCCGAAATCACGGTAGCAATTTTAGCGGCATGTGCCCGGCTGGCAAGTTCCGGCACAACTCCATGATATTTTTTATGTTCATCTATTTGCGAATAAATGACATTGCTCAGCAGCTTCTTACCGTCTTGAAGGACGGCGGCCGAAGTTTCATCGCAAGTAGATTCAATACCTAAAATCGTAAACGACTGTTTCATAATTACTTAGCTGTTTGTGAATCGGATTTTTCCGTCTTTTCATCCTTTTTTTCGTTTTTACGTGCTTGGGCGGCTTGTTCGGCTTTTGCCTTGGCTTCTTCCAGGGTTATCTTCCCGGTCAAGATTTCAACAGCTTGCTCCAATACTGGATCTTTTACCTTAAATTCCGGTTGTTTAGCCGCTTTGCCGGGCGTGTAAATAATATCGCTATATTGCATAAAAACTTTTGCTTCGTCTTCCGGAGCAAATACTACTTCCACATCCGGAAAAATTCCCCCTTCATCAGCTTTGGTTTTATCGCGATAGTTGCGCTGGATGAGTTTACCCGAAGGTGTGTAATATTTGGCAATGGTTAAACGTAATCCTGCTCCACCGGAAAGCGGCATAACTTGTTGCACACTGGCTTTGCCAAATGAGCGTTGCCCCACGATAAAAGCACGGTGATTATCTTGCAACGCACCGGATACAATCTCGCTAGCACTGGCGGAACCTTGATTAATCAAAACCGCCATAGGCACATCGGGGTACAAAGGGGTTCCGGAAGTTTTATATTCTTGATAATATTCCGGTTTACGGCCTTTGGTATATACAATCATTTCGCCGTCCGGTAAAAATAATTTAGAAATATCTACCG
Organism: uncultured Elusimicrobium sp.; assembly: GCA_900319325.1. Lineage (GTDB taxonomy): Bacteria > Elusimicrobiota > Elusimicrobia > Elusimicrobiales > Elusimicrobiaceae > Avelusimicrobium. The sequence continues at coordinate 3,696 of ONOD01000102.1, forward strand.
CCCCGGTAAGAAGACCGCCGGGATTAAAACGCAAATCCAACACTAAGGATT
>ONOD01000100.1 GCA_900319325.1 uncultured Elusimicrobium sp.
TTTATTACGGGCAGGCAACTGCTCGGAAAATGTGACGGGGATGTCTTTGATGGTCTGCTGATACAATTTGACTTCTTCGTAGACGCTGGCCGTTTCGCCACCGACAAATTTCTCTTCTTTAAACCACCCTTCTTGCCCTTGGCGGAAATTCATCAGTTCTTCTACCAAATCATACCTCTCTAAGTTAAGCAGGGAACGCACTACCACAAAATCAGTTAAAAAATGTTTTCCTTCCGGTGCCTGTTTAGCCAAAGAAAATATCTTTTCGGCCAAATATGCGTCCCCTACAAAACTAATCCCTATAGAAGCACTTAACGCGTCGGCAAAGGCCATATCTGCGGTGAAAACTTCCGGGTGAGAGACGGCTTTTTCATAAAAAGCACGGAGATTACCCAATTGTTCCGCCGTAAATTGTGCATGATAAACAAATGCTTTCAGGATAACGTGAAAATAAAATTCATGCTCGGATACTTTCTCTTTTTCTGCCCAAAAGCCTTTTGCAGCGAACCGAGGGGTTTTAGCTTCTATTAGCGCAGAGCGTATCCCTTTGTGAATAAGTTCATAAATTGGGGCATCTCTTCCTGTTTTACGAGCAAAGCGATAAGGACCGGCAACGGTTCCTTTAAACATTCGCCAGGCCTCTCTTTGTTCACGGAACTTACGCCCCCATTCAAAGCGGGGATTGGAACGAGTGGCCGGGATACGTGCCTTGGAGGTTTCTACTTCCATCCTGCGTAAGATTCCTTGTTGCATGCCGCGGGTGATGGGGCCTTGCACTTGAGCGCCCGTTAACGGCCCTCTTTCAGTTATACCCCCCCCCCTCACGGTGGGGGCAGGTTGCGTGCGTTTAATACGTGTTTTTGCCCTAAATTTAGGCACGCGCACTTCCGCAAAGAGTGTTGCGGGGAAAAGTGCGATTAAGAACAAAGCAAAAAGTTTCTGTGTCATATCTATAGTTTAATGGAATTGACATTTACACACAAGAGCCAAAAGACCTATTGTTGTGGTATAAAAGGACCTAAAAACAAGGCACAACCCGTTTACAGGTTGTGCCTTTATTTGCAGAAACGTTACGGCTTATGCGTTTTCGGTTTCTTCCTCTTCTTCGGTCTTTACAACCGGCGCGATACGGGCGATTTTATCGCCTTCTTCCATGCGCGCCAGCGTAACGCCTTGAGCGTTACGGCCGACGGAGCGGATGTCAGCGCAGCGCAAGCGGATGGTCATGCCTTTTTCGGTAATGATCATGAGGTCTTTGGTTTCGTCCACAAGTTTAATACCGACAACCTTGCCGTTGCGGGCCGAGGTTTTAATGGTAATGACCCCCATCCCGCCGCGGTGTTGGCGTTTGTATTCGCTAAACTCGGTCCGTTTACCAAAACCGTTTTCGCATACGGAAAGTACATCGGGCTGGGCGGAACCGTCATTGGGGGCTTGTTCCATCCCCACCACAATGTCGCCGTCTTCCAAGCTGATGGCACGTACGCCACGGGCTTGGCGGCCCATGGCACGCACTTCGTTTTCGTCAAAGCGAATAGATTTACCGTTTTGGGTAGCCACGATGATATCGCTCTTACCAAACGTCATTTGCGCGCTGATAAGCACATCGCCTTCATCCAGGCCGATAGCAATAATGCCCGAGCGGCGAATGTGTTCAAACTCTTTAAGCGCCACGCGTTTGATGGTCCCTAAGCGGGTGCACAGCGTGAGATACGCTTGTTCGCTTGCATCATGTGCGGCGGGGTTAAAGTCCTCAATGGCTAAGGTGGAGGTTACTTTTTCTTCGCCGGTGAGCTGCAAGAGATTCACCAATGCTTTCCCCTTAGACAAGCGGTTCCCTTCGGGGATTTCAAAGGCGCGCAGCGGGAACGCACGTCCGCGGTTGGTAAACATCAAGATGGTAGCGTGCGAAGACGTAATGAAGAGGTTCTCCATAAAGTCTTCTTCTTTGGTTTTGCTGCCGATGATCCCTTTGCCGCCGCGGTTTTGGCTGCGGTACGTAGATAGCGGAATGCGTTTGGCATACCCGTCGTTAGAAATGGTGATGACAACGTCTTCTTTCTCAATGAAATCTTCCATGGAGAAATCTTCCATATCCGGGCCAATCTTCGTGCGGCGCGGGTCATCAAAATCTTTTTTGAGTTGGGTAAGCTCTTCCACAATAATATCCAAAATCTTTTGCGGGCTGGCCAAGATGGCTTGTAAGTCCGCAATCAATTTCAAGAGGTCTTTGCGTTCGTTTTCAATCGCCAAGCTGGAAAGTTGCGTCAGTTGATGTAAACGCATATCCAAAATAGCTTGCGCTTGTACTTCGCTAAGCGTAAAGCGCTTCATCAAGGTAAATTTGGCCTCGGTCGGGTCTTTGGCGCCACGGATAATGGCTACTACTTCATCCATATTTGCAATAGCGATAAGTAACCCGTTTAAGATATGTTCGCGTTTTTGCGCTTTGTTGAGATCAAATTTGGTGCGATTGGTGACAATTTCCTGGCGGTGTTTTACATACGCCTTCATCACTTCTTTCAAAGACAGCACACGCGGGCGGCCGTCTACAATGGCCAACATATTGACCGGGAAAGACGTTTGCAGTTGCGTATGTTTGAATAAGTGATTGAGGACCACTTGCGCGTTGCCGTCGCGTTTTACTTCAATAACTAGGCGCATACCGCGGCGGTCCGACTCGTCGCGAATGTCGGAAATATCCGTCACTTTTTTATCGCGTACTAAACCGACAATAGACTCAATCAAAGACGTTTTGTTTACTTGATACGGAATTGCCGTTACTACAATAGCTTGGCGTCCGCCTTTGCGTTCTTCAATTTCGGTATCGGCTTGCACTTTTACACTGCCGTGACCCGTTTCAAAATATTCGTAAATGGCTTTGGTGCCGCGGATGGTAGCCCCCGTCGGGAAATCGGGCCCTTTGATGATTTTCATCATCTCTTTGGTGGTAATATCGGGGTTTTTAATATACGCGATAATACCGTCGCAGACTTCACCTAAATTGTGGGTGGGGATGTTGGTGGCCATACCTACGGCGATACCGGCAGAACCGTTGACCAGCAGCGCCGGAAGTTTAGCCGGTAACACGGAAGGTTCCAACAAAGAACCATCATAGTTGGGAATCATTTTGACGGTATCTTTGTCCAAATCGTCCAACATCGTGTCGGAAATTTTTTCCAAGCGGCATTCCGTATAACGCATAGCAGCGGCAGAGTCTCCGTCAATGGAACCGAAGTTCCCTTGGCCGTCTACAAGCGGTTTGCGGATAGAGAAATCTTGCGCCAAGCGTACCAACGTGTCATATACGGCGGTATCTCCGTGCGGGTGATATTTACCGAGTACATCCCCCACTACACGGGCCGATTTCTTATATGGGCGGTTGTATTTGAGGCCCATTTCGTTCATGGAATAAAGCACCCGGCGATGTACGGGTTTTAAGCCGTCACGCACATCCGGCAAGGCACGCCCAACGATAACGCTCATCGCGTAGTCAATATAGTACGAGCGCATTTCTGTGGCCACATCGCGCTGTTCAATATTACCGAACAAATCTACGTTTGTATTTACATTTTGTGTTGAGTTATTTAATTCTTCACTCATGGTTTAAATCTCCTAAAACGATTAAATATCCAAGTTCTTGACCTCTAACGCGTGCGAGTAAATAAAATCGCGGCGCGGTTCTACGCGGTCGCCCATCAGCATGGTAAACGCTTGTTCCGTATCGGCAGCGTCATTAATTTTTACTTGGATGAGTTTGCGTTTGGCCGGGTCCATGGTGGTTTCCCACAATTGTT
>ONOD01000099.1 GCA_900319325.1 uncultured Elusimicrobium sp.
GTATCCTTTTTGACTGCCGGAGGCGGACATGTAACCTTTTTAACCGCGTATGACTTAAGCTCGCACGAATTGCTAGACAAATATCTTACCTCTTCCGTCATACAATGGATTGCCACCCCCCTGCGCCCGGAGCTAGCACCAGACGCCAAACCCGCACTGGCTAAAAAAACGTACGTGCCAACCGCCAATTCCGCCCAACCGGATCCAACTCTGTTGCCTTCGGTATTAATGGAGTAACGCTATGAAACCCGCCCGCATTGTTTTTCCCGGATTTTGGTTTGGTAAAAGCGATTTAAAAAAAGCCGAGGACTTGGCGCGCCGCGGCGTAGGTGGGTTTTGCTTATACAACGCCAAGGCGCAACAAGCGCAAGATTTTATCAAACGCATGCAAGATGCTTCCCCGTATGATCATCTGCTCTTTTGCGCGGACATTGCCAACAACCTAAGTGAAGTAATTGTAGATGCGCCCACCCTTCCGGCCAACGCAAAAATTTGTCTGTGCGATCTTCCGCAGGACGTTGCTTACCGCAAAGGATACCTAACTGCGCGCATGGCGCTATCCATTGGTATTAACTGGGTATTGGCGCCCGTGGTAGATTTGGGGTACAACGCCTGTGCGTTTAGTGATATCCCGCTTAAAGTAACCCAAATTGCCGGTGATTTTATTGCCGGGCTTTCCAATGGCGGGGCATTAAACTGTATCAAATATTTCCCGGGGGTTTCCGGCGCACTTAAAACATTGGCACAATTAGAAGATGCAGAATTTATCCCTTATAAACATATGTTTCGCCGCGCAGATGCCATCATGCCGTCGGATATGATTTTTCCTAATATTGATAACGACAATCAAGCCATGCTTTCCGATAAAGTAATACAGGGTTTGCTCAAAAAACGGCTCAACTACAAAGGTTGTGTGGTTAGCTTTCCGCTTTTCAAAGGCCATTTAAAATACGAAGGCCCTAGCGCAGTAAAAATGCTGCATTGTAAAATTGAGAATATCCTAGCGCCCAAAGATGCCGATACCGTGATTGACGCTATTGAGCGCGAAATGAATAAAGGGTTTTTAATGGATGAAATTATTCATGCCGTTTCCAACCACGAAATGTTTTTAAGTAAAGTTGCCGCCGGCCCCGATCCGCTATCCATTAAAGCCGCTTTTGAACTCGCCGAAAAAGACTTCCAAAAAAAGTAAAAGAGCCTCCTGTGAGGCTCTTTTAAAAGCAGAAATACGCTCTAACTGGCCGCAAAAAGCGCCCCAATGAGTGCCAAAATTGTTCCGCCAAACAAGAAAATTAAAATGATCGGAATCAGCGCAATGATAATTGTCAGCCAGCCAAAGATGCTGGCCCACTTAGCCATATTTTTGGCTTCCGGCAACCGTTCTTGGTAAATCAAATCACTACTACGCAACGAAAACACCAACGCCGCTAACGCCAAAGGAATCGTCCAAAACCCCGTAAAACACGAAGTAATAATCGCCACAATTACTAGCACAAAATGCGTGTTTATTTGCTGTTCATTCATATAAAATCCTCCATTCCGTGCGATTATTATATAAAATATGAATAGGTTAGGAGTTTATATTATGATTACAAAACAAGATGTAGAATTAGCTGGGAAACTCGCCAAAATGACGGTGAGCGAGCAAGAAGCAGCTATTTATGAAGAACAATTGCGTGCTCTATTCGGGTGGGTAAAAGAACTTTCCGCCGTAAATACGGACAACGTCCAACTATCTAACGCTACGTTAGCCGCTCACGTGCGCAAAGATCAAGCCGTTACCGATGAGCAAGCCGCCGCAAACTTGCGTGCCATGTTTGCCGAACAGTTAGCCGGTCAAGCCAAAGTCAAGAAGGTACTGTAAAATGACAATTTCCCAAATTATTACCGCTATCACTTCCGGCACAAAAACCGCCGAAGAAATTACCCGCTATTACTTAGCACAAATTGCCGATAAAAACCCGCAAATAAACGCCTTTGTGGAAGTGTTTGAAGCTGATGCTATTGCCCAAGCCAAAGCCATTGATGCCAAAAAGGCACGCGGCGAAAAATTAGGCTCGCTTGCCGGCGTTCCTGTAGGAATCAAAGATAACATTTTGTACAAAGGGCATAAAGCCACGTGCTGTTCCAAAATGTTGGAAAATTATACGGCAGCTTATACATCAACCGTTGTCAAAAAACTGTTAGAACAAGATGCCGTTATCATCGGCCGTACCAATATGGACGAATTTGCCATGGGCAGTTCCAACCAAACCTCTGCCTGGGGTGTAGTGCATAACCCCGCAGACATGACCCGCGTACCCGGTGGTTCTTCCGGCGGCTCTGCAGCGGCGGTAGCCGCGGGAATGGTACCCGTTGCCTTGGGAACAGATACCGGCGGCTCCGTTCGTCAACCGGCTGGTTTTTGCGGGGTAGTAGGGGTTAAGCCCGGATATGGACGCATTTCGCGCTATGGCGTGATTGCGTTCGCCTCCAGTGCCGACCAAGTAGGCGTGTTGGCCGAAAATGTAACGGATGCTTCTTTAGTCATGGAAGTCATCTCCGGCAAGGATGCGCAAGATTCCACTTCGCTGGAAGCGCCCGTACCACATTATACGCAACATTTTACGGCTGATTTAAAAGGCGTTAAAGTAGGGGTCCCTAAAGGATTTTTGGACGGCTTAAACCCGGCCATTAAAAAACAAACACAAAAAGCCGCCGAGCAATTAAAAGAGCTGGGAGCAGAACTGATAGAAGTGGATATTCCGCTAGCTAAATATTCCGCCCCGTGTTACTATATTATCACTAGCGCGGAAGCAAGCTCCAATCTGGGACGCTATGACGGGATCCGTTATGGGTACACTGCTAAAGACGCCAACGGGTTGGCCGACTATTACGAAAAATCGCGTGCACGCTTTGGATTAGAAGTTAAAAAGCGCATCATCATTGGCACGTACGCACTTACCTCGGAACGCTACGAAGAATGTTTTTTAAAAGCTCTAAAAGTGCGTGAACTCATCCGCGAAGATTTCAAAAAAGCATTTACGCAGGTAGATGTAATTTTAACACCCACTTCTCCCACGACCGCTTTTAAAATCGGTGAAGCGGAAGAAAATCCGCTCTCTTTGTATTTAGCCGATTTATGCACTTGTCAGGGAAATATCGGCGGGTTGGCAGGCATCAGCGTTCCCTTTGGAAAAGATGAGAATGGGCTGCCTATCGGAGTACAATTTTACGGACCTATCTTACAGGAAGAAAAAATCTTAAACGCAGCCTATCACTTGGAGAAAGTGGCGAAATGATTGTATCGGAATTTTCGTGCGGGGGCGTTATTCTTGACGGGCGCAAAGTGCTTTTGGTGCAAGTTAAGAATATGAAAGGCAAAAAAATTTGGACCTTCCCCAAAGGCCATATAGAAGCGGGAGAAACCCCCCGCCAAGCGGCCTTGCGCGAAGTTTTGGAAGAAACCGGCTACAAAGCCTCCATCATTCGCCCCATGATCCGTGTGAAATACGCATTTACCTTTCAAGGTAACTATATTAAAAAGATGGTCCAGTGGTACCTGATGAAAAAACTTGGGCGTATCGGCAAACATGATGCCAGCGAAATCTTAGCCATTCGTTGGGTGTCACTACTCAAAGCCCATGAACTGGTACAATATCCCAGTGATATTCGTTTGGTTGATATGCTGCTTGCTTCGCTCAACATCAGCCCGGCAGAAGAGCCCCCTGTCCACGAAGAATAAATTTGCCACAAAAAAGGGCACAACTTACGTTGTGCCCTTTTCTTACAGTTTAAAAACTAATCTCCTTCTTCGGTGACAGCCGCTCCATTAATTACGTAGGCATTGTACCCTTCCGTTTGGCTTGCCCA
>ONOD01000097.1:0-1167 GCA_900319325.1 uncultured Elusimicrobium sp.
CTTGAGCAGGGCATGGTTCAAAATTACGTTGAGTACCCCTGAGGCCATCTGAAATGCAAATTGCGAAAACCCAATTGCCACCACATCTAGCACAATTTGCAAACGTAGCTTGAAGTTGTGCCACATGAGTCGGTAGCGTGCGCGGTGCCCAGTTAAGCAGTACATCACCCAGCTAAAAGAAATCACCTGTCCGCACACTGTAGCCAGTGCCGCGCCTTTAATGCCCCAGCCAAACTTAAAAATAAATAGTGGGGCGGCGATGAGGTTTACAAAGGCACCGATAAATTGCGTGGCCATGGCGGTTTTGGGCCGTCCGGAAGAACGGATAAAGTGGTTCATCCCGGCGCCAATAGCAAACAAAAAATATCCCGGGAATGCCCAGGTGGCATAGATGCGCGAATAAGGCAAAATAGCGTCGTCTGCTCCGCAAAAGTGTAAAAGAGAATCCAAAAATAAATAGCTAAACGTGGTTACCATCCCGGCCATTAGGATCAGTAAAATAAATCCGTTGCCAAGAACCCGCAGGGCTTCTTCGTGGCGTTTCTCACCCAGGCGAATGGAGAATAATGCGTTACTACCAATCCCGATAAGCGCACTAAATCCCATGTATAACAGCCCGATAGGGAATATTACCGTGATGGCGGCAATTCCAATTGCGCCTACGTCCTGTCCTACGTAAATACGGGAAATAATGTTAAATAGAGCATTGACGAACATCCCCGCCACGGCAGGGGCCGAAAATTTAAAGAGAAGCCTGGCTAATTTTTTGTCTTTAAATGGGTTTTTAATCGTTTGAGCTGCAGCAGACATATCTATATTCTACTAAATTTAGAAGGAGCTATATTGAGAATCGTGCTTGTGCGCGCGTACGATAATAAAATGATAAAATGAATACAAGGGAGAATTTATGAATATCAAGAAATGGACGATTGTAGGAATTTTACTTTTTACCAGTGCTACGCACACGATTGCGGCCGCACCCGCACTCAAAATAGTGTCTGCCTCACCTAAGGGACAACAAGAAAACATGAACCGTCAAGCGGTCAATGTACACTTTAATCAACCCGTTGTAAAACTAGGCGAGGAAACAGCTTTTTCATCTGCTAACTGCCCGCTTAGCATTACGCCTAAAATAGAGGGCTCTTGCCGGTTTAGCGGCACGCAAAC
>ONOD01000097.1:1187-7000 GCA_900319325.1 uncultured Elusimicrobium sp.
GGGATTTAAATCTTCTGTTTCCGGTCAAAAACTAGACGCTGCTTATCAGTTTTCTTTTGCCACGCAGGTACCAAAAGTAACGCTTGTTTATCCCTACGCCAATGAACATTGGATTGCGCTCAACCCCAGCCTATATGTGGCTACTTCCCTGCCGGTGAATTTAGACAAAGCTGCCCGGTACATTTCGCTTGTTGCTGATGACGGTACGAACGTCCCTGTGCAAGTACGCACGCTCACAGAACCAGAGCTGGAAAAAAGTTTTTCCTATTTCTCCAAAGAGGAAAAGCAGGGGCTCTTTGCTGTGCATCCGTCCCGCACGTTGCAACCCGGGAAAAAGTACACGCTCACGTTACAGGCAGGGCTCCCGGCCAAAACGGGCACATTGGGAATGGCGCAAAAATATGAGACGTCTTTCTATACGTATCCGTCTTTGCGCGTGGAAAATACTCTTTCAACGGGGTGTTTGCCTTTCATTCCGGAGATTCGTTTCTCTACGCCGGTGCGTAAACGGGAAGTATATAACGCACTGGAAGTGATCCCCGCATCCGCTAAGAAAGAACTGTTGGAAACAGAAAAGGATTCACTCGGATACGAATACGTAAATTCCAAGACGGGGGATGCCTATTTCAGAATGCCGCTTTCGTTCCTAGCGTTAGCTCCGCATCAAGATGTCAAAGTTACCCTCAAAAAGGGCTTGCAAGATATTTATGGAAATACGTTAGCCCAAGATAAAACATTTACCATCTCTAATACGGGTTATTGCCCGGTGGTTGATTTTTCAGCTGATGGTGTGGGCGTGTTGGAAAGTTACTTGCCGGCCCGATTGCCGATTTCGCTCATGAACATCCCATCATTGTTTGTGGAGGCAACGCATCTAAATCGCGATAATTTCATCCCGTTTTATACCAATCGTACGTCTTATTGCGCCCGCAAAGAGCTACCCACGACTACATTTTCGGGTGACTACACTTTCCAGGAAGTGAAAGATAAAACCACGCGCACGTTTATAGATTTGGGGCGCTTCCAACCTACGGCCAAAGACAGTATTATTTTCAGCCAATTTAAATTAAAACGCGGAGGAGATAACACCGTGTGCTGGGAGTCCGCCACCGACAACATCACCGATGTGGGCGTTACATTTAAGACGTCGCCGGATTCCATATTGTTATGGACAACAGCTCTTAAAACGGGGCAACCGCTGGCAGGGCTTCCCGTGGAATTACGCAGCGAAGAAAATAAAGTTGTGTGGCAAGGAGTAACCGATGCTAATGGGTTAGCCCGTGCGCCCGGGTGGGGCAAGCTGGACGTTCCCACCAAGCGTTGGGGGCGGCCGACTTTGTACGCGTTTGTTACCAGCCCTAATGGGGACAGTGTGGTTAGCAACATGTGGGATGACGGCATGGAGCTGTGGCGTTTTAATATAGACTATGAATATAGTCCCTCTGCTCAGAATTTACGAGCATACGTTTTTGCGGACCGCGGTGTATACCGCCCGGGAGAGACGGTCCATATCAAGGGTGTGGTGCGTCAGCAGAAAAATGGGAAATGGATACTGCCTACTATGCTAAAAGGGACGCTCATAATCAGTGATGCCCGCGGAGAAGAAGCACTTAAAAAGGATGTAATACTGTCTGCCAATTGGGGCAGTTTTGATGCGCAGTTGGAACTACCCTCCTCGGCAACTACAGGTTATTGGGATGTATCTTTTGTGCCACAAACTAAAGAACAAGATCCACAAAGCGCTACTACTTCCTTTCAAGTGGAAGCCGTGAAACCCGCTGACTTTAACGTATTTATTAAAGCAGACCCAATATTATTTTGGGGCTCCGCTGGCTGATGCGCCCGTCAAATGGACGCTTCGCCAAGAGAGCACCTGGTTTACTCCTAAGGGCTACGAAAAATACACGTTTACTCCTTACTTTTTACAACGGGAAATAATGAATGAAAACGGCAAACTGCTCCTGCAATCATCCGGGAAGTTGGACTCACGCGGGGCATTGTTATTTAGCGCGAAAATGCCGCGCCTTTCTATGCCAGTGCGTGTCTACGGTGAAGTGGACATTTCTTCACCCGCACATCAAAACTTATTTAAGCGCACGTCCGTATTAGTGCACCCGGCCGACGTGTATATAGGGGCAAAAGTGGAAAATGATTCGTACGAACAAGGTCAACCGGTGGAAGTGAAATTGGTGGCCGTTACACCGAACGGAACCCCTACATCCACGATGGCTACGGCACAGATTTATCGCGAGCAATATTACAGCGTGCGTAAAGTGGGCTTGTCCGGTAGGTTAGAATGGGTGAGCGAAAAGCAAATCACGCCCGTCTCCACGCAACAAATTTCTATCGGCAAAAAAGGCACAACATTGACGTTTGTGCCCACTGAAGGCGGGTCTTACTATATTAAACTATCGGCCAAAGATTTGTTCGGTCGCACGATTTTGGGTGGAACGGATGTGTATGTGTATGGCAAAGGCAATAACTACAACCGCCGAAGTGACGATGATATGCTGGTGCTCACTCAAAATAAAAATGAATATAAAGTGGGGCAAACGGCGCGGATTCGGGTGGCCTCTCCGTATCAAACAGCACAGGCACTCATTACGGTGGAGCGTGAAGGAATTTTAGACGCTTGGACTACAACTATTACCGGCCCCAATGCTGACATCAAAGTGCCTATCAAAGACACGTATCTGCCTAATGTGTATGTCAGCGTGATGTTGGTACAAGGGCGTACGGCTAAACCTACTACGGCCAAAGAAGACCTAGGCAAGCCGCAAGGGAAAATCGGTTATGTCAATTTGAACGTAATTCCTGACGGTAAACGCATTACTACCACGATTAAACCCAATGCTAAAAAATATCAGCCCGGCGATAAGGTGACACTGGACATTACAACTAGAGTGGGAGGGAAGGCCTCTTCGGCCGAAGTAGTTGTGATGGCGGTTGATGAAGGTATTTTGGCACTTAGCAATTATCAAACGCCGGATCTGTTTAACTTCTTTTACGGTTCTAAGCCTATCTCCGTATTCACGATGGACAACCGTTCGTATGTCATCGGCCAGCGCAGCTTTGGTGAAAAAGGGGAAAACCGCGGAGGTGGCGGTGCAGCTGCCAGTAAATTGGCGGGGACAGATTTACGATCCCGCTTCTTATTTACTCCGTATTTTGAAGCGGCAGTGCATACCGATTCAAAGGGGAAAGCGCAGGTTTCCTTTACCCTTCCCGATAATTTAACCACTTTTCGCTTGATGGCTGTATCGCTTAATGCGGAAGAATTTGGAAAAGCCGAAGATAAAATTACCGTTTCTAAGCCGGTCATGATAACGCCCAATATGCCGCGTTTTGCCCGAGAGGGAGACCAATTCACGTGTGGAGCACTGGTGTATAATTTTGAGGATGCCAAAGGGGCTTTCAATGTGCAGATAAGCGCTTTGGGGGATATCCAAGTAGCGGGGCTTAGTCAGCAAACGGTAAATGTCCCTAAAGGCCAATCGCGCGAAGTAACGTGGAAATGTAAAGCCACTAAAGCCGGTTCGGGAATCGTGGCGATGGTAGCCAAAGGGCACTATACGGACGGGGTACAAACGGAAATAGCAGTGTCCACCCCCGAACAGGAACAAATACTGGCGGTCTATGGTGCTACCCAAACCCAACAGTGGGAAGGCCTTGTAAAACCGCAATCGCTTAATACGTCCGCCGATAATCGTGTGAATGTGTCGTTGGCTTCTACGGCTTTGTTACAATTAAAAGGGGCTCTTCAATATTTGCTTACTTATCCGTATAACTGTTTAGAGCAGCAAATGTCTAAATTAGCGGCTGCGGTGGGCGCACGTTCGTTGGTGAAAGATTTCAAACTGGCGGATGAAACAAAATTAAATCAGCAAGCACAGGAAATCATAAAAACTTTGCCCACCTATCAACACGTTTCGGGCGGCTATGGTTATTGGCCTAACTCGTTGCCGGATGCCTATGTAACTGCCTACGCACTGGATATGATGCTAGCGGCAAAACAGGCGGGTTATGAAGTGCCAACGTCTTCTGTCAATAAGGCAGTTGCTTGGTTACAAAGTGCGTTTACCCAGCATGCCACGCATGCGTATGCTTACTCGTTATATGAAACCGACACAGCCCGCGCCTATAGTGCGTATGTGTTGGCTCGCTACGGAAAAAATGTAGATAGCTTATTCAATACGTTGTACGCCAAACGGGCCGATTTGCCGCAACGTGCCGTGGCCTATTTGCTGCAAGCCGCACAGGCAACGAACCGTAGCCAGGAAATCAAAAAGGACTTGGCTCAACAACTTATCAATAAGTTAGTTTATACGCCTACTTCGGCTTATGTGGATGAGGGGGCTTCTTTGCCGTGGCTCCACAGCAATAACGTGAACGCCACCGCCCACATGTTACAAGCACTTCTGATGGCCAAATTGCCGCTTGAAAATGACTTTCAAGTAGCCTCGTGGTTACTGAGCCAACTAAATGCACAAGGTTACTGGCACGATACCAACACCAGCGCAGCTGTATTGCGCGCTTTGCAAGCCTATTATACCACGCACGAGGCGCAATCCCCTTACTTTACCGCTACGGTAAAACAAGGGAGCGAAACACTGGGGTCGGCGTCTTTCCAGGGGCGCAACCTGCGGGAAGAAACAATTTTTATCCCGTTTGAAAAAATATACAAAACCGGCAAAGAGGTATCCCTTTCATTTGCTAAGCAAGGGACGGGCACGTTATATTACAACCTCGTACAACAGTACACGCCGGCGGCATATATTTCGCCGGTTGATAGTGGGTTCAAAGTAACGCGTAGTATTTCTACGCTTGACGGAAAGCCGGCGCAGCAAATCCTAACGGGGGAACGCTACAAAGTCACGCTTCATATTCGCAACGCGGCCACACGTAGTTTTGTGGTAGCGCAGGACTTTATCCCAGCCGGATTTACGTTGGTGAATACATCGTTAGCAACGGAATCATCCACGCAGGCGGAACTGCTGGCTGCGGATAATGCTGCATTTGGCCGGGTAGAACAATATGATGACCGTATCTATGGCTTTGCCGATGAATTGCCTGCTGGAGAGCATACGTTTAGTTACCTGGTAACGGCCATTTCTGCCGGAACATACACCTATCCATCGGCGTGGGCGCTGCAAATGTATGAACCGGCTGTATTTGGGCGTAATGCCACCAGTACCCTCGTGATTAAATAATGAAATCAGTTTGTGGAGTCGTTTTGTGTTTGCTTCTTCCCTGTCTATGCGGCGGGGAAGAAGCGTTGACTTCGTCTAAACAACTCTACGATCGTGCGGGCCTTCCCGTGCGTAGTATTTTATCTGAGCATAATACCTATTACGAGCCCATTACACTGGACCGAATTTCCCCGTGGCTTATTAGCGCGGTAGTGGCGGCTGAAGATAAGCGCTTTTATACACACAGCGGAGTGGACGCGGCAGCCATTTTGCGGGCCGCTTGGCAAAACGTGCAAGAAGGGAAGATTGTATCGGGGGCTTCCACCATTACCCAGCAACTTGCTCGTGCAATTACGCCGCGCCCTAAAACATTATGGGGAAAAACAAAGGAAGCGTTTTTTGCTGCAACTCTTGAGCAAAAATATACAAAAGAAGAAATCTTGGAACAGTATTTTAACCTGCTGGAGTTTGGAAACCTGACGCAAGGGGTCCAGGCTGCCAGCCGGTTTTATTTCAATACGGATGCGGCAGATGTGTCGCTCTCGCAAGCGGCGTTGTTGGCTGGAATTTTGAAATCGCCGACGTATTATAATCCCCTTAAACACTTGGAACGCGCGTTAAAAC
>ONOD01000045.1 GCA_900319325.1 uncultured Elusimicrobium sp.
GATGCCGTGCCCGTAAGCATGCTCGCTATTGGTAGTGTGCTTGTAGAGTTGGCCCACCCCCCCGGTAGCTAAAATTGTTTTCTTGGCGGTTACCGCGAACACTTCCCCCGTCTTATTATCCAGCACATAAGCGCCAAATACCGTAAGCGGATAGTAACGGTCCATCAAATTGGTAGAACTATGGGACAGTGTCAATAAATCAATCGCACTGGCAAATTCTCTCACGGTGATAAGCGGGTTCTTACACACGGCTGTCTGAATTGCATCCAGCATGGCGTGCCCTGTGGTATCTTTGGAATAAATGATACGGTTCTTGCGGTGAGCCCCCTCGCGCGTAAAACGAAGGGCGTGTTTGTCATCGCGGTCAAAATTAACGGTTAAATCTTTGAGAAAAATCTCTTCTACAGCTTGGCACCCCGCAGCGGAAAGTTCGCGCACGGCCGCTTCGTTACACATATTGGCAGTAGCCATTTTCACGTCGGCAAGTAAATCTTCCATTTGCAGGGCCGGCTCGTACACAATACCGCCTTGGGCCAAATCACTATTGGTCTGCGGCATCTCTGCGCAACATAGCAGCATCGTTTTAAGCCCTTTTTTAGCCGGCTGATGCGCATAGACGCATCCGGCAATTCCAGCGCCAATAACTAAACAATCCGTAGAAAGTATTTTCATAGTTATATTATATAATTTTCAGCCGGGCCATAAAAAAGCCATAGGCGCAGGGCCTATGGCTAACTTTTTTACTAAATTTTACCACGGCTTAGTGCATTTCCAACCTCCAGTCGTCCGTTCTTCACAACTGGTGTAGCCCATAGATTCACAAAAAGCTTTTGACGCTACATTATTACGACCCACTGTACAAGAAATTTCATCTTTATTAGCAGCCGCAAAATGCGGTTCAATATGAATCCGATATCCTTCCATAGGATCACTATATATCCCATCTCGACGCCCAGCCTGAATGGCCCCGTTCCAAACCATGACGTGATAATACCGAGTATCGCATTGATATGAAACAGATCTACCGCAACTTGTACCAGGCAGGCTAATATCTAAACGGGTAATATCAAAGTTACCGCCTGTCGGGAACATATTTGCCAGGATTTCTTCGTGCGTAAGCCCTTCGGCTTGCAAATCCATATAAAGGCGGTTCACCCCTTCAGCAATAGCACTGGCGGCCATTAACCCTTCCGAAAAGCGCGACTGTTCTACAGCGCGTCTATAGTAACTAGCACCTAACATAGCTAATATCGCTACAATAATAACAACAGCCATTAATTCAGCTAACGTAAAACCATATTTTTTTTCTTTATGCATAAACACTCCTTGCTTTTTACTATTATATCCTTTTTTTACATAGTTTCAAGGAATTTTATTGCAAAAGCCCCTAAAAACCGTTATACTACTTATTAGGGAGAACTACCATGAACAAAAAATTAGGCTTTACATTAATTGAAGTATTAAGCGTAGTAATGATCTTAGCAATTTTGACGGCGATTGCTTTGCCGCAGTACTCCAAATCCGTTCAGCGTGCTACCGCAGCCAACGCCCTTATCAACGTTAAAACGATATTTGACTCTGCCAAGCGTTTTAAATCTACCAGTTCCCACTGGCCTACTGCATTTAATCAGTTGGATGTGGAATTAGCTGATATTAACGTCAACGATGATAACGTAGGCGTGATGGGCGAGTTTTCCTACTCGTTAAGCTCCAATGACGGCGGAACCGTGTCCGCTTGCCGCACAGCTGACGGGGCTATTTCCGACAACACATTCTGCATTACCGCACACTACTTGCTAGGCGGCAGACGGGATGTATATACCTGCACTTATGCTTCCGAAAGATTTCTGTACTTGTGTGAATCCCTAGGAACGTGCACCGGAACCACATGCGAAATTCGCTAATTTGAAATGCTTGAAAAAACCGCCCTGTCCGGGGGGCGGTTTTTTATTTGCGTTTGCGTTTGAAAAACTTCTTAAAATTTTGCTTGCCTGTTGATTTGGAAGCACGCCGCTCTTGGCGCGCCAACTTAGTCAGCGCCTTTTTACTCACGCCCACTTTAACCGTGCGAAACGGATTTATTACCGGGGGTTGCTCTTGTTCCAACACCTGGGCCGCATCAATTGCTTTTTTGAAGGTTTTGGGTTTTTTGGCTTGGCGCATGGTGGGTTTGTTTAGTTGAGGCAGATCCACCTCGCCCGTTTGCAGAAACTCTTTAGCGCGCTGCGTATAAGCCGAAAGCTTTTGTTCCCGTTTGAGTGCTTGGGCCGTTTTTCGGCGATGCCTTGCGTGAACGTCTCCTTCCTCGTGCGCTATAAACTTAGGCTCCGGCAAGGGTTCAATCGTTTTTTGAATCGTTTTAACTGCACCAGCAAATTTAGTCACGCGGCAAATGTCCTGCCATTTAGCACCGTCATCACTAATAAGCGAAAGCGCACTTCCCACACTTCCCGCGCGGCCCGTGCGGCCAATACGGTGGATGTAATCTTCCGGACATTGGGGCAAATCATAATTGATAACATGCGCAATCTGCGGCACATCTAAGCCGCGGGCCGCCAAATCCGTAGCCACCAATATTCGCACCGTACCATTGCGGAAAAATTCCATGATTTGCCGCCGACGGTTTTGACGAAGTTCCCCATGCAGAGCATTTACCTTTTGTCCATAGCGTTTAAGCTCTTTAGCAAGGCGCTCCGCCCCGTGTTTTGTTTTTACAAATACTAAAATAGAACCGGCACGCGTGTTTAATTCATGTAACAACTGGGGCAATTTTTCGCGCACGGTAACATATACAATTTCTTGCAACACATTGGAAGCGGCCGAGGTTACTTCCCCAATTTGCACACGCACGGGACTTATTAAAAACTCCCGCGCTAAAGTTAAAATTTCTTTAGGAAGCGTGGCCGAGAATAAGAGCGTTTGGCGCGGCGTAGGCAATTGTGCCACGATGCGCCGCATGTCGTCAATAAAGCCCATATCCAACATACGGTCGGTTTCATCTAATACTAAAAAATGCACGCGGGAAAGATCTACACTCTTGCGCCCGATATGATCAATAAGACGCCCCGGCGTGGCAATGATTACACGCGGTTTTCGGCGCAAGGCAGCGTACTGTTTGTGAATATTATCCCCGCCGATAATAAGTGCGCAAGATAAATCCTGTGTTAATTTTTCAAGTTCATTGAAAATTTGTTGCGCCAGTTCGTGCCTGTGCCTGTCTGCGCCATACCCAACACGTCCTTGCCAGCTAATGCAGGGGGCAACGCACGCGTTTGAATAGGCGTAGGCTCCGTAATCAGCATCCGCGTTAGAGCAGCTTGTAAAAAATCCGGCAATGTGTGAAATACGTTCATTTTCCCTCCGATAAAGCCGCTTCTACTTCTTCATTAAGAGCGATCCACTGTTCTTCTGTTTTTTTAAGTTCATCATTTAAGAGCGCCAGCTCAATACTGCTATCCGCGGAATATTGCGTTAGCAGTTGTTCTTCCAAAGCGGTTTTGCGCGTTGTTAATTTCTCAATTTTTTCGTCCAGTTTACGGATTTCTTTTTTAAGCGGAGCCACGCGTGCCCGGCGGGCGGCGGCATCCCGGCGTTCTTGTTCTTTGGAAGTCATTTTATCACTGGCCAAATCGTTGCGGTCATTGTTTTTAAGAAGCTGCGCTTTGTAATCATCCAAGTCACCCGTAAAGGTTTGGCACGTTCCGCGGCGTACAATCCACAACGTATCGCACGTGAGCTCTATGACGTGCAAATCATGCGTAATGAGCACCACCGCCCCTTCGTAATTATTGAGTGCTTCAATGAGCGCGGCACGTGATTGAATATCCAGGTGGTTGGTAGGTTCGTCTAAAATAAGAAGGTGTGGCGCGTCTTTTGTAATAAGCGCCAGCAAAAGACGGGATTTTTCCCCCCCGGACAAACTGCCAATTAAAGTATCGCTTTTGGCTTTGTTTAGCCCAAAGGCGCCTAATTGCGCACGGATTTGCGTTTCCGTAGATAACGGCATTTGCGCGCTGAGCATTTCGTAAGGCGTTTTTTCCACATCTAATTCTTCGGTTTGATGCTGTGAAAAATAAGCGATCTTCATCTTTTTAGCCGTTGTCATTTTGCCGGACATAAGTAAAAGCCGGTGCGATAAAATTTTGGCCAACGTAGATTTTCCGTTCCCGTTTGCGCCCAAAAGTGCAATGCGGTCATCGGGTTCAATGCGTAAATCCAAATTCTGCAGAACAGGTTTTTCGTCGTACCCGGCCACCCCGTTTTCAATGGTTAAAAGCGAATTATTTAATTTTTCCGGCGAAGGGAATTCAAAATGGGCCTCAGGATCTTTGGGGATAGCAGGCGCATCGCCCAGTTTTTCAATCATTTTAAGGCGGCTTTGCGCTTGTTTAGCTTTGGTGGCTTTATAGCGGAAGCGATCCACAAAGGATTGTAAATGGGCCACTACACGCTCGTGCTTGGCGGCGGCCAATTTGGCACCTTCAATAGCGGCCGCACGCGTGCGTTCGTAGGTATCGTAGTTCCCATTGTAAAGTTTAAGTTTTCCGTCTTCTACGTGAATAATATGATCGCACAGACGGTTTAAAATATGCCGATCGTGTGAAATAATAAATACAGTTTTATCTACGCGCACTAAATAATTTTCCAGCCACATGGCGGTCTCCAAATCTAAGTGGTTGGTGGGTTCATCCAACAGCAAACAGTTTGAAGGCGCATACAAACATGCGGCCACATTGGCACGCACTTGCCATCCGCCGGAAAATTCCTTAAGCGGGCGTTTAAAATCGTCATTGATAAATCCTAGACCGCTTAAGATGGCGCTTGCACGAGCTTCGGCACTATGCGCTCCTAAAAATTCCATCCGGTCAAAAACTTCCGCCATTCGCTCGCCGGTAATATTTGGATTTTCAAGCTCTTTCTGTAGGCGCATCAGCTCTTTGTCGGATGACAAAACATAATCTAAAAGGTGCACGGATGGATCCGCAATATCCTGCGCCACGGACGCAATTTGCATACCACGCGAAATTTCTATTTTTCCTCCATCCGGCGAGAATTTACCCTCAATAAGTTTAAATAGCGTAGATTTCCCGCATCCGTTCGGGCCCACAAGCCCCACTTTTTGCCCGTCGTGAATGAGAACCGACGTATCTTCAAATAACGTCCGCAGGCCAAAGTGAAACGAGAGCGTTTTGATGTCTATCATACTACTATATTTTACTAAATATGAAGGTTACCAAAAATTGTAAAATAGCGTTATGAACTTACCAAAAGATTTTGTTACTTATACTTCCGTTTTGTTTGGTCCACAACGCTGGGAACGCTTTATGCACGCGTGCGAAGAACCTGCGCCCGTAAGCGTGCGCCTAAATCCCTGGAAAACAGACAATGAGGTTCTTTTTCCGCACCAGCAACCGATACCGTGGTGCAAGGAGGGCTATTGGTTGCCGCAACGCCCTAATTTTACGTTGGACCCGCTTTTTCATGCGGGCGCGTATTACGTGCAAGAGGCAGGCTCTTTATTTTTAGATCACGTGTTACGCACGCATGTAAAAACACCTGTGAGTGTTTTAGATTTATGCGCCGCGCCCGGTGGAAAATCAACTTTAATGCGTGCGGCACTGCCGGAAGGTGCCGTGTTAGTCAGCAATGAAGTGGACCGCCGCCGGGCTAGTATTCTTATGGAAAACATGCAAAAACAAGGCCACCCGGACGTCCTGGTCACCCACAATTTACCGCGCGATTTTCAAAAAACAAATCTTGTGTTTGACGTCATTTTGACGGATGTTCCCTGTTCGGGCGAAGGGTTATTTCGCCGCGACGAAAACACCATTAACGAATGGAGCCTATCAAACGTACACATGTGTCAAAAACGCCAGCGTGAAATTTTAACGGACATTTGGTCGTGTTTACGCACGGGCGGACTGCTGATTTACAGCACGTGCACTTTTAACACACATGAGAATGAAGAAAATGTACGCTGGATTTGCGAAGAACTAGGCGCGGAAATATTGCCAGTTTCCATTCAGCCCGAGTGGAATATAACAGGCTCTTTGCTAAGTGGCTTTGAGGTACCCGTCTACCGCTTCATCCCGGGAGCCACGAAAAGCGAAGGTCTTTTTATGGCTATACTACGCAAAATAAGCGACGGCCCGACATGTGCTACGTTGCCCAAATCGCTGCGAGGGCAGGTAAAGGGAACCCCACTTATTCATTTATTGTCTGACGGTATTCCACTAGGTGAACAAAAAGGAAAAGAAGTTATCCCCACAACCGCGCAAGCGCTTTCTTTGGCTACATCGCCGAACGCCTATCCACATGTAGAACTATCGCTTGAAGAGGCCCGCCGTTATTTGCACCGGGAGAGTTTTATACTACCCGCTGACGCTCCCCGCGGGTTTGTCATTGTAACTTATCAAAAACATCCCCTAGGCTTTATGAAAAATCTAGGGGACCGTGCTAATAATTTGTATCCCAAAAACTGGGCGATTAAAAAGTTAGTGTAACGTTTTCAATAGATTAGGGATCACTTCGTGCAAGTCCCCCGCTACCGCGTATGTTGCGTTTTTCATAATAGGCGCATGGGGATCTTTGTTAATTGCCACTACAATGGCATCAGAGCCGATCCCAGACGTATGATGTGTGTGACCCGAAATTCCGCACGCGATATATAGCTTGGGTTTCACGGTCTTACCCGTCACGCCGATTTGATGATCCGCTCCAATCCACCCATTGTTTACAGCCGGTTGGGTCGCGCCCACTACGCCGCCTAACTTATCGGCCAATTCTTTAAGGAGTGCAAATCCTTCCTTGCTGCCAACTCCGCGGCCGCCGGCTACAATCACTTCCGCTTGCGAAATATCTATTTTTTCTTCGGACTGAGCAGATGCCGTGTGTTTTTTATGATAAGAATGCAACAATTCTTCTAGTGTTCCCATTTTTTGAGCAGCAAAATTCCCCATCGGTGTAGCGGCATATTCTTTGATGAGCGCGTTTAAAATTTCGTTCTTTTGAATATGTACGGTCCCTTCATAGATTTGAGTGACTTTTGCATCACGCATGTATTTTTCAAGCGGAAAATCGCGCATATAGGCAATGCCACCACAGAGCGTTACGCACTCATCCGCCACTTCCATGGCTACATTGGAACAGAACAGTTTTGCTTCGGCGCTATATTTCGTCCAGCGTTGGCCTTTCAACTTTTTGAGTTCATCATGCACGGTAGTTCCATTAGCCAGTGCACTTTTGACAGCCGGCAAAAACTCTTCATCCATGCGGTGCGTTAAATTATACACAAGCGCGCGGCCCGCTTCGGTTTTGGCGGCCAGTTCAGCTACTTTATGACCCAACGCTTGAAATGTAATAAGCGGCTGGCCGAATTGCTGGCGGGTTTTCAAATAGGGGATCGTAACATCTAACGATCCTTGCGCAATACCGACAGCTTGCGCCGCTACGCCCGGGCGGGAATAATCCAACGTCTCTTGTAAGTACAAAAGTCCGCGGCCCTCGCTACCCAGCAGGTTTTCCTTCGGCACGCGAACATCTTCAAAAATCAGTTCGTATGTTGGGTTAGAGCGAATCCCCATCTTTTTTTCTTTCTTTCCAAACGTAAATCCCGGCATGCCCTTTTCAATCACCAGGAGCGAAATGCCCCGCGCCCCACGGGCAGGATTTGTATTTACCGCTACGGTATAGAAATCGGCTTCTTTACCAGTAGAAATAAAATGCTTGGCGCCATTAACTATATAAAAATCGCCGTCTTTGATAGCCGTTGTTTTAAGGGCTGTAGCATCGGAACCGGCTTCGGCTTCAGTTAAGGCAAATGCCCAAAGTTTTTTACCGCTGGCCAGGTCCGGGCACCATTTTTCGCGTTGTTCTTTGGTCGCCGCTAAAAACATCGGGATGGCTCCTAAAGCAGACGTCCCCGGTGTTAAAGCAAGGCCGGCACACGCACGAGAAAGTTCTTCAAACGCCATAGCCAGGCAGGTAATCCCCCCGCCTAGCCCGCCATATTCTTTGGGCAACCAAAGCCCAAACATGCCCGCTTTACGGTACGCTTCATACATCTCTTTAGAAAATTCTTCTCTTTCATCCATTTCCGCGCGCAAGGGTTTTAATTTTTGCTGGGCCAGTTCGCGTGTGACATTAAGCACATTCCGCTCCATTTCATTGATTGCGTAGTCCATTATTTCCCCCCTTGATTGGCTGGTTTTGTATAGTGTCTTTTGCGGCGGAAGAAACGGCGTTTTCCCCCATTTTTCTTTGTAGGTGGCACCAAGCTGCGATATAACCGTTCCTGTTTTTTGACCATTGTGGCTGATGTAAATTCAGCAAAATCACGTCGGTCAATGGCGGCTTCAAAGCGTTCACGCAAAGCGTTGTGACGCAAAAGCACTTTTAGTTTATCCGCGAATGTATTGATATCACTAGGCGCTACCAGAAAACCTGTTTTATTATTGGTGATCACTTCACTAATACCGTCTACGTCATAACATACAGCCGGCACACGCATTGCCATCGCTTCCAAAAGAGACATTGGCAAGCCTTCCCGTAGTGAAACGCTGGCATATATATCACTAATTGCCAGCAATTCCAATGCGTCATTACGCCACCCCGGAAAAAGCACCTGCTTTTCAATATTTAAGTTCTTAACTAACGTGAGTACCTGGTTGCGTAGCGGGCCGTCTCCCGTGAAAATAAAATAAACATTTTTCATCTGTTGCAGCACTTTGTACGCGGCAAACACAAAGTGAAGCGGATTTTTCAGTGGTTTACAATTAGCAAGCGCTAATACTATTTTAGCGTTAGCCGGGATATTAAGAGATGCCTTCTTGGCAACCGGATCAAATTTAAGCGGCAATATGGGATGAAAGTTAACCCCAGCGCGAATCAGTTCCGTGCGAGTGCCTTTTCCAATTCCCAACTCTTTGGCCTCGGCAGCATTCTTGCGGGAAACAAATACAAGTACATTGGTAAATTTAGCACACGTTTTTTCCACCCACACAAAAAACTTGAAATGCCTTTCCCCCTGTTCCTTAGCAAAACCAAGCCCGTGAAACGTATGCACCACTTTTGCTCTTCGCCAAAAAACACGTGCCGCAATGCGCCCTAAAACACCTGCTTTAGGGGCATTGGTATGCACGATATCCGGGCGCACTTTGCGCAGGATGTACCCCATTTGAAATACGGATACCAAATCGTGAAAAATATATTTTAATTTTACATCGTGTTTTAATGCCCGCACAAAATAAATATGCGAAGAATCATTTTTAAATTTTCCGTCTAATCGTCCCCCCGGCCCGGTGGCCAAGTAAGTATCAAATTGCTGCTTATTGATTGTTTTCATGGTGGAAAGCACACTGGCCTGTGCCCCGCCCTGATCTAATCGAGTAATAAAATACAATATCTTTGTCTTTTCCATTAGTTAATCATCCCTGTGGTAGTATTTAAGATGCGGGCCTCGGGGAAGTAATACTTGATAATTCCTTGGTAATCGGTCCCTTGTTTGGCCAGACCTTCCGCGCCACGCAAACAAAGACCTTCTCCAAGGCCAGTATCATATCCGCGCACCAATACATGTTCAATATTTTTCCCTTTATACAAAGGCACTACATCAAAGAAATTGGAACGCATCGTTCCCGCACTTAGAATAAAAGAAATTTCTTGCGGAGTAGAAGCCTCATAACTACCCTTTTTTCCTTCAAAACGCATAGAGAGAACGCGCCCATTGGGGGATAACCGGGTAGGCGTTATCGCCCGCAATTTCCCGATTGGGGCCGTATAGCCAATTCGCTTCTCAATATCCGCTGCTTCGTACAGATAAATCCATTTTACTGCCGACCATTGGGTGGGATCCTGCGGACGAGAGAACAAATCGTCCGGCGGATTAGATAACAAGTATTTACTCACATTAGCCGGCGAGAAAATATAGTCTGGTTTTTGTGCAGAGTTGGCCACCGAACGAGCCGTAACCACACCGCAACTATTATACGCATCCGCTTGCGCTTGCGTAAGGCGAATTTCTCCCGACGCTTTAGATGCATCCAACAACGTCTTGAAAATTAGGTTAATTCCTTTAAATTGGAATTGCACATCATTATCCGTGATGTGATAAGGTTCATCATTGTGATCCGCCACCGCTTGCAAAATGGCAGAGCGCAATACTACCGCCAACGATTTAAGGGCCGCTTCGTGCGTCACATCCTGCACTTGGGCCGCCAAAAGCGCCGGAATTAAATCTTCTACATACACTTTGTTGATGAGTTTAAATCCATTTTCAGTAGGGATGACAAGCAAATCGCCTTTTAATTCTTTATCGCTTAAATCAGCGGCAAAAATATTTTCGGTTTGCGCATTGCGCACTAGCAACGTTTTGTTGGGGTTTTCTAACATAATTTTGAAAGGATAGACGGCGGAAAATTCCACTTGTCCCTTGGAATTTTTAAAATCCACCCCTTTTGTTTCTGGATTAAATTCAATGGTCTTTTCAATATAGGAAGGCACTTTGATCACTTCGCCCCGTTTTTCATCCGTAATACGCAACGTGCCCGACGCCGTAAGCGCAATAGACTTGAGCTCTTGCGGAACTTGTTCGCGATTGGCGTAAAGAGCCATTTTAACAACTTTGGACGGGGTAGAAGTCATCTCGTGCACGATAGGCTGCTCTAAGCGCAAATAGATAATATTGCCAAGCACGTAATTTGTCTTTATCTTTTTCGCTGAGCTTGGCAAATAATTTAGCTGCGGAATAGTTTTTTTCATCGTGAGAAAGGGCTTGTTGTAAAAACACAGGTGCCATTTTTTTAGCGGCTTTGATTTCCCAAGCAATCCGCCCCAACATATAAGACACAAACGAAATGGCATATGGATTAGACACATACAAATATTGTAGTTGCTCGGCGGCTTTTTCTTTATTCCCGCCAAAATACCACGCCAGTGCTCCCCCTAATTTGGCCGAAGAGACATATTCAAAATCGGCCGATAAATAGAGCAAGTGATCAAATGCCTCTCGGGATTGCTTATATTTGCCGGCAGATAACAAAATCCACCCGCGCGTAAGTTCAATAAAGGGATCATCAGGACTGAGTTCACCCGCCCGCGCAATATATTCTTGCGATTGTTTGACTAGTCCCCGTTGTAAAGCCAAAATGGCCAGCTCCAAATTAGCGGCGGCGGCCACACGCGTATCGCTGGAATGTTCAAATGTTTTAAAAGCGATATAACAATCTTCTTCTTCCCGGGTGCACGCCTGCGCCGTGGAAGCGATTTCCTCCGGCAATGCATAATCCAGCACGGTCTTATGCATGGCAATTTCGTTGAGTTTACTATCCGCACGCTTGGCTGCGATAGACGATTTGGAAACCGTTTGTACGGATGCTTCCTGTGTGGCAGGATCATCCGCTAAATTATCTACGGAGCTGGAAACGCCACTTAAGGGTTGGGCCACCACCGGCAAGGCGGCTAAACAAGCAAATAAAAGGGTAAATTTCCTCATGTACAAATTATACTAAATCTAGCAACGCGTATGATTACAAATTACAACCCCTTATTCTAGAAGAAAAAGCCACAGGGACGTTTAATTTTTGTAGAATAAAGATATAGATTTATGCGCCCGTAGTTCAATGGATAGAGCGTCAGCCTCCGGAGCTGAAGATATGGGTTCAACTCCCGTCGGGCGTAAATTTGAAAGGCCCCCATTTGGGGGCCTTTTTAGTTGTAGGTTTCAGTCCACTTATAAATATAAGATTCTAAATCCTATTCCGACACTCCAATCCTTGGAGTGTATGTTTCCCGCGGCATGTGTACCAACGTTTACATACATGGCAGTACCGTCGTTAATCAAGGTACCTACTTCCACTTCCGGAACCAACTCCATTTTTCCAGAATTTTCAAAATCGTGGTAGTAATACAAGTTTCCCTGTATCCACCATTTATTTTCGGACAAATAGGACAAGTTGTAACGCAAGCGGCCCATGTTAATATCGTCGCGAGCGTGGTCTCCGAACAGTGAAAGCATATGCTTATACCCTACGGCGGTAAAAATACCATTATTCCAAGAATACAGTGCGAATGCCGCCGGACCTACTTGCACCTGGCCGGCTCCCAATCGTTTATCTGTAGCAGTGGGCACGATCATCTCCATATGCGCCCCATAGCCAAAGCCACCTTGAATACTTTCCGGACGCATCCAATTCACTGCTAATGTGATATCTCCCAATCCGCTGACGGATTTTTCCGGAGATTCAAACCGTGTGAGTGGCACTTCCACCCCCCAGTTCCAGTTAGGGTCAATAACCTTATACATTTTGGCCGTAACGCCACTGGTAGAAATACCTGCGCTATCATCAATAGCGGTAAATGTGGGGTTAATTTCCAAACTGGTGATATTTTCCGTTGGTTCCACCCCATATTGATACTTCCGTTGTAGTTGTGCATTGGCGGGCAATAAAATTCCCGCTAATACAGCTGCTAATATCCATTTTTTCATACACGCTCCTTAGTATTTATTTTTCGCATGATCCAAATCCGGCAATATTTCCTGTACATATACTTCTTGCGCGTGCGGCTTTTGTGCACTAGGCAAAGTTCCTACTATAAAACGCCCACCCGAACACGCTGCCGACACATAAAGTTGTTTTCCCTTTACCCACACCAAGGTATCTGCACGACAGTTGTCCAGCTGCTCCTCACGCCCAATTTGTACGCTCCCGCTTAACACATAGACAAACGCTTGTTGCCTCTCCGGCAAGCGCCACGTAAAATTACCGCCTTGGTTGAGTACTACATCCAGCACCGTTACTTCCTCAGGGACTGGCACATTATGGGCCACATTTTCAAATTGCCCGCATACCACCCGCACGGTCCGGTTTTCATCTTCGCTTAAGGGAACCTGATCGCTTGAAAAAGAAAGAGCCTTTACCTGCTGATCAAACTCCATTGAAATATAAAGTACCGGGATAATCTGTGCCACGTCCTGCCGAATAGCACCGCCTACAAGGCCCATCAGCTCCTCTGTCCGACGCGTCCAGGGGCTGTCCTCCAATGCATTGGGCGGGTCCTTTTCCCCTTGAATTAAGTATGTAAGGCCCGCGCTTGGGGCTTCTACCTCTTGCGCAGTAAAATCCGCGCTACAATAATATATGATAAAACGCGTAAACGGCGCAAATTTTTCTGCTCGTTCCGACATCACCAATGAACGTTTAGCCACGTACGCCTTTCCTGTTTTTTCCTCCCACCAGGAGGATAATTTCTTTTTCATCCGCTCCCCCCTTTGTACGATTGTGTTTCTATCTTACAGGAAAATGTTTCTTTTTGCCAGTGCAAAAATTAATTAGATTGATTTTGCTACAATGATAGTATGATTCGTGTTACAACCGTTCCTGTAAAAACTTACGTCTCCAAATCTAAAATTCCCGGGGCTGAGTACGTCATCAATCCCTATATAGGATGTCCGCATAAATGTTTATACTGCTATGCGGAATTTATGCGCAAGTTTTCTGCACATCGCGAACCTTGGGGTGATTTTTTAGACGTTAAAATATGCGAAAACCCCCTTCCACCCAGCCAACTGTTTCATCGCAACGTGCTACTCAGTTCCGTAACGGACCCTTATAATCCATTTGAGAAGAAATACGAGGTCACCCGTCGGCTGCTGGAACAATTAGTTGCGTGCCAAGCCTATGTATCTATACTGACTAAATCGGCACTCGCCACACGGGACATAGACCTGCTCATGCAGCTGCCCGGTTGCGAGGTGGCCTTTTCATTTTCAACCGTTGATGAAACGGTGCGTCAGCTGATAGAACCCGGCACTTCCAGTATTGATGAAAAAATAGACGCGCTTAAAACCCTACACCACGCAGGCATTTCTACGGCAATAATGGCTGCCCCCCTACTGCCTGGAATTAGCGATTGGAAAGCGATCGTGGAAAGAACCGCACCCTACGTACGCGAGTTTCGTTTTGATAGCTTAAATATGAAAGGCACTTTTCAACGCAAACTGATGGATTTTATTGATGTTCACTATTCGCATTTACTTCCCCTTTATAACGAGATTTATTTACAGGGAAAGCACGACTATTGGCATAAACTTCAACAAGAAATTGAAACCTATGGGGAAAAGCACCCTATAGATGTGAAAGTATTTTTCGGCAAGGAATCTTCTTTTTCGTCTAGGCTCAATACGACCGAAGAAACTTCCTCTGCTCATATGCCCGGCACAGAGTCCTCGCAACCACAACTGTTTTAACAGACAACAAAACCCCCGGCTATAAACCGGGGGTCTTTGCTGAAATTTAGTTCAATTAGCTAAGATGTTTGGAAAGATATTTGTTCATTTCAAACATGCTGATTTGCGTTTTGTTATCAAATAACGGAGCCAATTTAGCATCCGTATTGATCATGCGTTTGTTGGTCTTGTCTTGCAAACCATTGTTTTTAATATAGGTCCACATCTTTTTGACTACTTCCGTGCGCGGGCAAGCAGTATTCCCGATTACAGCCGCCAAGGTGGCGCTGGGGGTACAAGGTTTCATAAATTGAGCGTTTGCTTTTGCCATATAATAGGCCTCCTTTAAATTAAGTTACCCTTAGTATAGTATATTAGGGCACCCTTTGTATAGGGGGTGCCCTAATATTTTTTCAATGCTTGGAAAGTTTATTTCACTTTCGGAGCGGCAGACAAGATAGCTTTGCTGCAGCCAGCTTCATATTTTTTGAAGTTTTCAACGAAGGCCTTGGCCAACGCTTGATATTTCTCCATATACGCTTTTTTGTCTTTCCAAGTCTTTTGCGGGTTCAAGATGTTCGCAGGAACGCCGGCGCAAGCCGTAGGAATTTGGAACCCAAATACAGGGTCGGTTACAAATTTGGCTTTAGCCAATTTGCCATCCAAAGCGGCATTGAGTAAAGCACGCGTATATTTAATGCTGATACGATTGCCTACCCCATAAGGGCCACCAATCCAGCCTGTATTGACGAGCCAGCAGTTGACTTTGTGTTTTTGGATTTTCTTTTTGAGAAGTTCCGCATAAACAGACGGGTGCAAGGGCATGAAAGGTCCCCCAAAGCAGGTAGAGAACGTGCTGGTAGGTTCTTTGACGCCTTTTTCGGTACCGGCTACTTTGGCGGTATAACCACTGATGAAGTGATAAAGAGCTTGATCCGCCGAGAGTTTGGAAATAGGCGGCATTACACCAAAGGCATCACAGGTAAGGAAAATGATGTTTTTGGGGTGGGTGGCGCGCTTGGATTCCACGGCGTTATCAATGAAATTGAGCGGATAGCAGGCGCGGGTATTTTCCGTAAGCGTATCATCATCCAAGTTGAGTTTGCCGGTTTCCGGATCAAAGACTACATTTTCCAACACTGTACCGAAACGGTGCGTGGTGGAATAGATTTGCGGTTCCGCCTCTTGGCTAAGGCGAATTACTTTGGCGTAACAGCCCCCTTCAAAGTTAAATACCCCATTGTCATCCCAGCCGTGTTCATCGTCGCCAATGAGACCACGGGTAATATCAGCAGACAAGGTGGTTTTGCCAGTGCCAGATAAACCGAAGAAAATAGCACTATCGTTTTTCTTACCCACGTTGGCAGAGCAGTGCATCGTCATAATGCCTTTTTGCGGCAAGAGGAAGTTCATAACCGTAAACAAGGCTTTCTTGTTTTCACCGCCGTATTCCGTACCAATGACCAAGATGAGTTTTTTCTTGATATTGATCAAGATGGCCGTTTCGGAAACGGTTCCGTCGGTTTTCGGATTCACTTTCATTTTCGGCAAGCAGATGAGTGTGAATTGCGGCACGAATTTTTTAAGATCTTTTTGTTCCGGCTCAATAAACATGTTTTTAACAAACATATTTGTCCAGGCGCATTCGGTAATGGCGCGTACTTTTAAGCGGGACGCTTCACTAGAACCGACGTATGCATCACGCACGAACAAGTCTTTATTCGCCACATATTTTTGTACTTTGGCAAAAATTTGATTGAAATATTTTTCTTTAATACCCTTATTGCTTTTATTATAAAAGAGTTTACCGTCAATATCTTTAGTTTCCACAAAGTAGCGGTCATTGGGGCTGCGGCCAGTATGTTTGCCGGTGCTTACGCACAAAGGCCCGCCATAAACGACGTTTGCTTCATTGCGTTTCAAGGCTTCTTGATACAAGGCCGGGGTGGAAAGGTTCCAATAAACGGTCTTGGTGGTTTTGATTCCGGCTTTGTCTAAACCATAGGTCGGTTTAAAGTAGTCCGGCTTTGCATTCAATGTTTTCATTTTGTTCCCTCTTAACTAATTTATCCCCTATTGGGGCAGATTTTTTAAGGCGCCTGCTATACGGCGCACGCCTTCAATAATGGCGGTTTTATCCGCACAAAAGCTGATACGCAAGTACCCTTCCGCGCCAAAGGCTTTACCAGGTACTACAGCAACTAACACTTTTTCTAATAAATAGGTAGCCAGCGCATTAGAGTCCTTATTATAATAACTAAAATCTACAAAACTATAGAAAGTAGCTTGCGGTTTTTCCACATGGATATGCGGGATTTTGGCAAGCTCTTTCAAAAGAGTGTTGCGATTATCTTCTAGCACGGAACACAGGTCCTTCACACAATCTTGCGGTCCGGTCAATGCTGCACACGCTGCCGCTTCACTTAGGTCACTATTGCACGAAGTGCTCTGCGCTTGCATTTTGCCCATCACACTGATAAGCTCTTTATTGGCACTCACGGCCCAACCAATGCGAAGCCCCGTTAATCCATAAAGTTTTGACACACCGTTAATAATCACTAAATTATTAAAATCTTTGGCGTACGAACACGGGTTGGGTGTCTGGGCTCCGTCAAAAACGAGCTGATGATAAATATCATCCATTACCAAAAAAACTTTTTTTTCTTCTGTAAATTCAACAAGTTCTTTGATGAAATCGGCACTTAAAATATGGCCGGACGGATTACACGGGCTGTTAAGTAAAACTGCTTTTGTTTTAGAGGTAACAGCTCGTTTGATTTCTTCTATAGTTACACGCAGTCCGTGCGCCGGTTTCACAATAACAGGCGCTCCCCCCGCCAGCTTTACCATTTCAGGATAGCTTACCCAAAAGGGCGCAGGAAAAACCACTTCGTCTCCAGGTTCTACTGCCGCTAATAAAAAATTAAAAAGGGCTTGCTTAGCTCCGGCTGAGACAAGCACATTAGCCGGTTCAAACACATGGGCATACTGTTGCTTAGTATACGCAAGCACAGCTTGTTTCAGTTCCGGCGTACCCGATGAAGGCGTGTATTTAATTTTACGTGAATTTGCTTTTTGAATAATGGCGTCTACAGCAGCTTGCGGGGCGGGATAGGTAGGCTCGCCACCTCCTAAATGAATGACGGGTTTGCCCGCGGCTTTGAGTGCACGCGCTTTGGCATTGATTTTGAGTGTAGGCGAATCGCCAATTTGGATCGCCCGGCTGCTAAGCGTAATAGCCATATAAAGAGTCCTTGTTGTTATTGTAGCATTTTACGGCGCAGCTTGGAAGAGATTCCTTATAATTTTTTCTCATTTCTTAGCACGCAACGGATTATTTTTAGTATAATGAACGTATGAATATGAACATCACCATCGCTTTACTTATTTTATTTAGTTATTTAGTAGGTTCTATCCCAACGGGGTATTTGATCGCCAAACACGTCATGCATATTGACATTCGCGAACATGGCTCCGGCAACCCCGGCGCGGCCAACGTCTACCGCATTGTAGGCAAATGGGCCGGCGTTTCCACTTTTTTAATTGATGCCATCAAAGGTTTTGTGCCCGTGTGCCTGGCTCGCGTTTTCTGCCCAGACATTTATGTAATTGCTATCGTCTGCGGCGTAGTAGCCATTTTGGGCCATATGTGGACTATCTACCTAAAATTCCGCGGCGGCAAAGGTGTGGCTACTTCGGCTGGCGTATTTTTTGCGTTGGCGCCCATTCCTACCACATGTGCGTTTATTGCCTTTGTTATATTAGTAGCTATTTGGGGACGTATCTCTATCGGTTCTATTGCGGCGTGTGTGGTATTGCCGCTGGTAAGCTGGTGCATGAATTATCCGCTAGCTGAAAAAATTATGGTAACTGCCGTAGGATTGCTAGTCATTTATAAACACATTCCCAATATTAAGCGCTTGCTTTCTCAAAAAGAACTGAAATTTGAAGACGGCGCTAAAAAACGTAAATCACATGAAAATAAATAATATCACCGTATTTGGTGCGGGGATTTGGGGTAGTGTTATTGCCCAACACCTTGCACAAAAAGGATATTCCGTCCGTCTGTGGGAGTACAATGAGCAATTGCTAAACGTACTTAAAACCATGGGGCGCCATCCGAATATTCCCAATTTCAAATTGCACGACAATTTGCGCCTTACCGGCAACGTAGAAGAAGCCGTCCAAGACACAGATTTAATTATTTTTGTAATTTCATCCAAAGCCATCCGCGCCTTCTGCCGGGAGCAACTTAAACCGTTGCTCGCCGGGCGCGTGGTGCCCGTT
>ONOD01000021.1 GCA_900319325.1 uncultured Elusimicrobium sp.
GCGTTGGACGTAGCCATCGCACATAATCATGCGGATGTGGCTGCGGTCCTGCGTAAGCATCAGAATAGCAAGAAATAAAAGTGCTTTTCGTAAAAAGCCCACCCTTACGGAAGAGGGTGGGCTTTTTGATAGTATTTAATTATTTATGATGTAATTTCCACCACTGTAGCATAATGACGGTTTTTGCGTCGCGGATTTCTCCCTTCTCTACCATTTGGTAGGCCTTGGTGAGGGGGAGTTTTTTGAGGTTGATAAATTCATCCTCATCCGGGCAATCTTTTCCACGGCTTAGGCCGGTGGCTACAAACAGGTGGAGCTGTTCATTGGAAAAAGCGTTTGACGGGTTGAACATCAGCACATGTTTTAGGCTTTTGGCCCGCATGCCGGTTTCCTGTTTTAGTTCGGCCCGTGCACAAGAGAGGAAGGTTTGGCCTTTCTCACGTTTGCCGGCGGGCAATTCCAACGTGGTGCGTCCTACGGGGTAGCGGTATTGCTGTACCAGGTATACGTCATTCCCTTCAATGGGGAGCACGGCGCTGGCTCCCTGATGGTCTAAATATAAGCGGGTAGCTTGGTGCCCGTTTACCAGGCGCACGGTATCAAATTTAACACCTACAATGCCTTTAAAAAGAGTTTTGCTTGAGATTTTAGTTTCTTTTAATTTACTATAATGTTTCATAGATACATCTTATAACATTTAAACCTGTTACGGTATTCTTATGGCAGAATTTGTACAACTCCACAACCATAGCGATTATTCTTTGTTAGATGGTATGTTGCGCATTTCCGAGAACCACAAACCTTCGCGGTTTTTGAGCAATTTGGCGCAACAAGGCATTAAAGCCATGGGCCTTACGGATCACGGGAATATGTATGGTGCGCTGGATTTTTATGAATCTGCCAGTGCGGTGGGTTTAAAACCGATTGTAGGGTGTGAGTTCTATGTTACCGAAGGCAAATACAACGTCAAAGACAAATCCCTTACCGGGCATTTGACGCTACTGGCGCGCAATCACGAGGGATATCTAAATTTGATGAAGCTCAACTCCCTGGCGTGGGTAGATGGGTTTTATTATCATCCGCGTATTGATACCGATTTGTTGGCCAAACATTCGGGTGGGTTACTGTGTTTGTCCGGCTGCTTAAAGGGGCTTTTGTCCCAGTATGTGCGTAGCGTAGATGGGTTTGATAAAGCATGCGCGTTTGCCAAACAGTACGAAGATATTTTTGGCAAGGGCAATTACTATATTGAGCTGATGGATCACGGCATTCGGGAAGAAATTGAGGCCATCCCGCTCCTGAAAGATGTGGCTAAACGCACCGGTATCCCGTTGGTGGCCACGAACGATTGCCACTATGAAAAAAAAGAAGATTGGGAGGCGCACGATGTGCATGTGTGTATTGCTACCGGCAAGACGCTTAGCGATCCGCACCGCATGCAAATGTCGCACGAGCTGTATTTTAAATCACCTGAAGAAATGTGCGAACTTTTTTCCCACACGCCCGAGGCTTGCTCCAATACCCTGGCGATTGCCGAAAAGTGTGATTTGCAATTTCCTAAGCACGGATTTATTTTACCGAAGTTTGACATCCCGCCCGAGTTTCCCAACTCGGCCGAGTATTTTAAAGATTTATGCCGCAAAGGCCTTGTCAAAAAAATGCACGGCAACGTGCCGGAAAATTACTGGAAACAACTGGAGTATGAATTTAACGTCATCATCACGATGGGGTTTGATTGCTACTTCCTCATCGTGAGCGATTTTATCAACTGGGCGCGTGCTAACGGTATCCCGATAGGGCCGGGGCGTGGTTCCGGCGCCGGGTCACTGGTAGCGTACAGTATGGATATTACGCGCATTGACCCCATTCAAAACAAATTGCTTTTTGAACGCTTTTTAAACCCGGACCGCGTAAGCATGCCGGACTTGGATATTGATATGTCCGACGCTGGGCGCGAGCGCGTTATTGACTATGTGCGCGGCAAATACGGCGCGGACCGTGTGTCTCAAATTATCACGTTTGGAACGATGAAAGCGAAGCTGGCTATTAAAGACGTCGGCCGCGCGATGGACATCCCGCTGGCAGAAGTAAACCGCATCACTAAAATGATCCCAAACGATCCTAAAATGACGCTGGAAAAAGCGTTGGAAATCAACGAACTTAAAACCACGATTGATACCAATCCGCAAGCCAAGCGTTTGTACGATATGGCGCGCAAGCTGGAAGGGCTTAAACGTCATACGGGGATTCACGCGGCGGGGGTGCTGATTACGCGCGATCCGGTCAGCGAATATGTGCCGCTTGCCCGCGGAGCCAAGGAATCTATTACGACGCAATTTGAGGGGGAGCCGTGCTCCAACTTGGGGCTACTCAAAATGGATTTTTTGGGCCTGCGCACCCTTACGGTCATTGACAATGCCGAGAAGATGATTCGGGAGCGTCACGATCCTAATTTTGACATTAACCAAATTCCGCTTGACGATAAAAAAACGTATGAGATGCTTTCCGCTTGCAAAACGTTGGGGATCTTTCAACTGGAAAGTGGCGGGATGCGCGATCTTATCAAAAAAATTCAGCCCACTCAGTTTAGTGATCTGTCCGCGTTAGTAGCGCTCTATCGCCCGGGGCCGATGGAATCGGGCATGATGGATATGTTTGTGCGCCGTAAAAACGGACAGGAAAAAATCACGTATGAAACCCCCAAACTGGCCGAAGTGCTCAAAGATACCTACGGTTGTATGGTATACCAGGAACAGATCATGCAAATTTCCAAACTTTTGGGCGGGTTTACTCCTGGCGAGGCCGATACGTTGCGTAAAGCCATGGGTAAAAAGAAAATTGAAGTGATGGAAAAATTCGGCAAAAAATTTGTGGAAGGGTGCCAGGCTCATAAAATCTCGGAAAAAGTCGCTTCACACATTTACGAACAAATGAAAGCTTTTGCGGGATACGGGTTCAACAAATCGCACTCGTACGCTTACGCGCTGGTAACTTATCAAACGGCGTATTTGAAAGCCAATTACCCGATTGAGTTTATGTGCTCGGCCTTAACCAACGAAATCGGCCACAATGCTATCGGCTCGGAAGACAAAGAGAATAAAATCGTCACGTATTTGGAAGAAGCCCGCAAAATGGGGTTTGAAACTTTGCCGCCGGATGTGAACAAATCACAGCCGGAATTTTCCGTAGAAAAAGTGGGGGATAAGGAATACATCCGCTACGCACTGGAAGCTATCAAAAATGCCGGTACCGAAGGGTGTATTTCCATTGTCAAAGAACGCGAGAAAGACGGCCCGTACACTTCGCTGGACAATTTGTGTAGCCGTATTGATTTATTCCAAGCGAACAAAAAAACGATTGAAAGTTTATGCGCTGGATAGTTTACATCCCGGGCAGGATCCCAAAATTACGCGCGCAAATATCCTGGCCAACATTGATAATGCTGTAGATACGGCCCACTTGGTGGCTAAAGAAAAAGAGAACAGCGTGGGCAACTTGTTTGGCGACGATTTTTCCAGCGTGCTTAGCGTTAAGAAAAAAGACCCCATTAAAGCCCGCCCGCTGACGCAGAAAGAACTTTTGTTTAATGAAAAAGAAGTGCTGGGTCTTTTCTTTAGCGGGCATCCGATGGCGAAATATCAAGATCATCTGGCGCAATTAAAATGCACGCCGATCAGCGATATCTTAGAAGGCAAAGCCAGCGGGCGTCTTAACGTGCTGGGCATCATTACGCTATTTAAAAAGCGTCAAAACAAACAGAAGAAAGAATGGTGCCAAATGGTTATTGAAGATTGCACGGGTTCTATTTCGGTAAACTGTTTTGCTAGTGCTTATGAAACAATGGCCGATAAACTGGCGTCCAATGCCATTTTGAATTTTATGGGTGACGTGAAAATTGATGATGAAAGCGCGCGCGTGGAAATCAATCTCAAAGACGTGAGCGACATTACCGAGCTCATCGCTTCGGCCGCAGAAGAATTTACCATTCGTATTCCGGCCAATTATCCTAAATTCGGCTTGGAAAAATTAAAACATTTCTTAGATATGACCAAAGGGACCACCGTTGTTTATCTGGAAGTTCCCTCCAAAGAAGACCCGCAAAAAATTCATCGCATTCGTACCAACAAACGCATTTTGTTACACAAAGGGCTCTTGGAATATATTGAAAATACCATGGGCAACGCCTGGAGTTTTAAATAAGACTATTGCAACTGGTCGGATTTTGTGCCGCCCCAGTATTCGTAACCGAGCTTGGCTTTGATGAGTTCTTTGGCCAGGTTTTTCCCTTCGCCATTGGTTACATCGCATAGTAAGCGGAAATATTTATCACGGCCACAGTTGGAAAGAGACACGGGGCCTTTTTCTAAAAATTTCTTTGTGAATGCTTTGGCTTGTTGCGCCATTTCTTTTTCGCGTTCGGTTTGTCCTTTAATTTCAGCCGTATCTACGCCTAGTACGCGCACAGGGACTTTTTCGCAATAGACGGCCAAGGAACAATTCAAATTTATTTTGAACGTATCACCATCATAAACGGAGGCAATGGACACATTGTCAAAAGTGGACGGCGTGGGCGCATCTTGCGAAAGAGGTTTGCCTTGCTGTTGCATGAAATACAAAATAATAGCCACAATCGCGGAAATCCAAAACTTAACTTGTTTTTGGGAATATCCGGCGGAAGAGGTGCGGCGGGAATAATTTCGTTTGCGATAGGCCATAATTAAGGGACCAATAACCGCAGCGCGTGCGGCGCTAATGTAATTTCCAAATGGTGCGCCGTTTTGCGCGGTTCACCGTCAATATGATATAAAATTTCTTGCTCGCTTTCTACAACGGCGCTGTGAATTTGAGCATACGCCGTTACGCCCAACGGAGGTTTTTTGCCTGTTAAAAAAAACGGAAGTGCGGCGGCTAACTTATACTTGGCTACATTTTGCACAAGCACCATGTCTAATTTCCCGTCGGCAATACCGGCTTGGGGCGCAATCACAAAATTGCTGCCGTATTGGCGATTATTGGCAAATACCAAGGTGAGTGGACGCCAGCGATGTTCCTGTCCGTTTAATGTCACTTTTAACAAGTTGGGTTTATAATTAAAAAATGTTTTGGCTCCCAGCGTAAAATAGGGAAGCATCCCGCGTTTGCCGGTTTTACCGTGATCCATAAATTGCCAGGCGATAGCGGCCTCAATCCCCACCCCGGCTAAGTTGAGGAATAATTCCCCGTTGGCATATCCTACATCACACGGCGCGATGGAGGTATTTTTCAGTTTGCCTAACGTTTTATTTAGCGGCCCCATCAAGCCCAGCTCGCGCGCAAAGCCGTTTCCGCTGCCGCGCGGAACAATCCCCAGGGCGGTTTGTGTATTTACTAATCCCTGCGCGGCTTCGTTAATGGTGCCGTCCCCACCCATGGCTACTACGGCATCAAATTGCTGTTCGGCGGCTTCTGCCGCCAGTTGTGTAGCGTGTTTGGGGGCTTGTGTAACGCAGAAATCTGCTTTGGGGAAATGAGCCAATACCTGCTGTTTGATTTGTTCTACGTTAGCAGGGTTATTGCCGCTTTTGGGGTTTAAGATAAACCGGATTTTCATAATTGTTTAAACGTGTCTTTTGTGATGTTTTCTTTTTTAAGTTGAAGCAGCGCATCATAAATGCGTTCGTTTTTGAGAAGTTGCACGCCGATAGAGGCAATCTTCCCGCCTACGGACGTTACAAATAACATCAGCACCGCAAACAAGCCCATATTGGCCAAAGTATTGGCGGCACCCATCGGTACATTCATCGGGCCCACTTGTGTTTGAACCGTAAGGTCGGCAAAATGCGCGATTTCGCGCACGGTCTGCCCGTTCAAAAACACGTTATACATGCTATTAAGTGCAAATAAAATAATTAAGATTCCCGCGCATAAGAGTAAGTAACTCAAAATTTTGTGCATAGGTGCTCCTTCGCAGCAAGCTGCGTATTTAGTATAATATATTATACCCTTTTTACGAGGAATTTTTATATGAAAACCAGCACGCAAATCCGTAACGGATATTTAGAATTTTTTAAATCCAAGGGGCTGCCTGTATTGCCGTCCAGCTCGCTCATTCCGCATTCCGACCCGACCCTTCTGTTTACTTCGGCCGGGATGGTGCAATTCAAAGCCAATTTCTTGGGGATTGATAACTCCCTGAAGAATGCGGCTACCTGCCAAAAATGTGTGCGTACAACGGATATTGACAGTGTGGGTTTTACGGAACGCCACCTCACCTTTTTTGAAATGCTGGGCAATTTCTCGTTTGGAGATTATTTCAAAAAAGAAGCGATTGCGTGGGCGTGGGAATATCTCACAAAAGTGTTGGGGCTCCCTGCTGAAAAACTGTACGTCAGCATTTATAAGGGAGGGATTGCCGAGCGCGATGCTGAAGCATACGAAATTTGGAAACAATTTGTGCCCGAAGATCACATCTTTGAACTGGGCGAAGCGGATAACTTTTGGACCATGGGCCCTACCGGTCCGTGCGGTCCGTGTTCTGAAATCTATTACGATTTTGGCGACAAAGGGTGCCAAAATCCGCATTGTGATATCACGTGCGATTGCGGCCGCTATGTAGAAATTTGGAACATCGTGTTTGAAAGCTACAACCGCCAAGAGGACGGCACATTCAAGGCGCTTCCGCACAATAATATTGATACCGGGATGGGGTTGGAGCGGTTATGCATGGCGATACAAGGCGCCAAAAACGTCTTTGAAACGGACCTATTCACGCCGCTTACCGCACAAGCCAAAAAAGATTTGAACATTCCAGGCAACACGCGCGAGGAAATTGCCGCGTTGCGTATCATTGCCGATCACGCGCGCAGTTCCAGCTTTTTAATTGCTGAAGGAATTTTGCCATCTAACGAGGGGCGCGGTTATATTTTGCGCCGTTTAATTCGCCGGGCGGTGCGTTATGCTAAGCTCATGGGCAGTGACAAGCCGTATCTTTACACGCTGGTGCCCGTCGTGCAACAGATTTTTGCGGGATTGTATCCTGAAATTGACAAAAACGCCGCGCACATTCAAGCTGTGCTTAAGCAGGAAGAGACAGCGTTTCGCAAAACACTGGTTACCGGCGAAGAAAAACTGGCCGAACTTTTATCCGGCGGGGTCAAAACCATCAGCGGGGAAGACGCTTTTCACTTGCATGAAACGTACGGTTTCCCGCTGGAATTGACCAAAGAAATTGCGCTTGCCAAAGGAGTAAGCGTAGACGAAAAAGGGTACGAAACTGCCAAAGCCGCCGCGCAAGAAAAAAGCCGTTCCTATGCCGATGAATTTAGCAAAGAGAAGGTTATTCTCTTGCAGAAACTGGAAAATACGTTGCCCGCTACAAAGTTTGTCGGATATGAAACGCTTACCGCCTCTGCCCGCGTGCTGGCACTTCTTAGTGAGAAATTTGAACCCGTAGATACACTTAACGGCAATGGATATGCCGTATTTGATACCACTCCGTTTTATGCCGAATCCGGCGGACAAGTTGGTGATCAAGGAACAATTACAATCAACGGGCAAGAAGTGGCCCACGTGAGTGATGTGCAAAAACCGTTGGGCAAAATTTTTGTGCATACGGTCAAAGGCGCGCTTCAAAAAGATGCGCAAGTAACGCTTTGTGTCAATGCGGATTTACGCAAACGTACCATGGCCAACCATAGCGCCATTCACTTGATTAATGCCGCGCTTCGCCAAGTATTCGGACCGACGGTGCATCAGAGCGGTTCGTATGTATCGCCGGATCGCTTCCGCTTTGACTATACGCTTTCCAAAGCGCCTAGTGCCGAAGAACTAAACAAAGCCTGGGCCATTGCCAACAAAGCTGCGCAAGATGCACTGCC
The DNA here is from genome assembly GCA_900319325.1 of uncultured Elusimicrobium sp. Taxonomy (GTDB): domain Bacteria; phylum Elusimicrobiota; class Elusimicrobia; order Elusimicrobiales; family Elusimicrobiaceae; genus Avelusimicrobium. The sequence continues at coordinate 7,857 of ONOD01000021.1, forward strand.
CGTTACATGCCAAACCCGTCCGCTGGCCGATGCCGACAGATTAGGTGCGGTTACGCTTTTGGGTGAAAAATATGCCGACCCTGCGCGCTTTGTGCTGATGGGCGGAGATTTTGATCATCCGGAACAAAAATATAGTTTGGAGCTCTGCGCCGGCACGCATGTAAGCAACACGGCACAAGTCATCACTGTGATGGTACTTAAAGAAGGCTCCGTGTCTGCCGGGGTGCGCCGTATTGAAGGGGTAGCGGGATATGCCGCCTTGGATTATTTGAAACAAGTCAACACGCAAGCCACGCAGCTGGCGACGCGCTTAGATGTGCCTGCCAAAGACGTATTTACACGCGTCAATGCGATTATGGACGAGCTCAAAGAAGTTAAAAAACGCTACGAAGATTTCCGTCAAAAAACACTCGCAGCCGGCGGCGTGAACGAGCTAAGTTTTACCCTTAAAAACGGGACAACGGTTATCTTGCGTAAAGCCGATGACGCGCAACCCAAAGAGCTGCGCAATATCGCTGATACCGTGGCGCAAAAACAAAAACAAGCATTGGTGATTGTAACGTGCGATCACGAGGGAAAGCGCTCGTTTGTAGTGAAAATGGCGGGTAAACTTCCCCATACCGACGCCGTAACCGTGGCCAAACAACTAGCTGAAGGAATCAACGGCCGCGCCGGGGGCCGCCCGGACTTTGCCCAAGGCGGTGGTGATGCGAGCGAACCCATGGAGAAACTCCTGGCCACACTTAGCTAAGCGTAAGAGATTATTTACAAGCGCACGTTTTGCCGCGTGCGCTTTTTTTGACAAAAACCCCGGGCCTAAACCCGGGATTTAATTGTTAGAACTTTCTGGAAGTATTTCTACTCTGCATCTTTTTTGAACTTAGCAGCTACTTCTTCTTTGCGGCGGTTAAATTCTTTCACTACTTTTTCTTTGCCTTCGTTGAATTTTTCACGCGCAGATTCAAAGTGCTCTTTGGCTTTATCCTTTAGATCTTGTGCATGTTCCAACATAAGTTCTTTATTATCTTCATAGGTGTCATTGGCCCAGCGTTTTAGACGGCGGCGGGTGGTTTCTCCTTTAGCAGGAGCCAAGAGTAATCCCGCGGCTGCACCTATTACGGCCCCCAGTAAGAAGGCGGCTAAACCGGTTCCGGCTGATCTGTATCTGTCACACATAATAACCCTCCTTTGCTAAATTGGTACATATATTTTACAATATAATGTACCCTAAGTATAAGTGATAAATCACTTTTTTGCCAGTGTATTTTTTAGTTAGAGAGGTTTTTTATGCCCAACCCAGCAGCCCCGCGTAATAGCGGACATCAGCAAGCGCCCGACGTGCGTAAACATAATTTTGACGAAGTTGCCCACTCGTTTACCGATGCGGAGGCTCAGGCAGAGGCCAATCGCTGTCTGCATTGTAAAAATGCACGTTGCCAGGCCAACTGCCCGGTGGGAGTGCAAATCCCGGATTTCATCGCCTACGTAAAGGAAGGCAAAATTGGCGAAGCCGTAAGCAAAATCATGGAAACCAGCCTGCTGCCTGCTATCTGTGGACGTGTCTGCCCGCAAGAAAAGCATTGCGAAGGTAACTGTATTTTGAAGGAAAAATTCGGCGCGGTAAACATTGGCATGCTGGAACGCTACACGGCGGATACGGCCCGGAAACAAGGGCTCTTAAAAACTCCGCAAACTGCCCCCAAAACCGGCAAAAAAGTAGTGTGCATCGGTTCGGGTCCGTCGTCTATTGCGGCGGCTGCTGAACTGGCGCGTGCCGGGCACGAAGTTACAGTTTTTGAAGCGCTCCACGCGTTTGGCGGGGTGCTTCGTTACGGGATTCCGTCCTTCCGCCTGCCGCGCGAAGTCATTGATCACGAGATTGAAACCGTCAAATCCATGGGGGTCAAATTTGTGCCGGATGTGCTGGTGGGGGCGACGCAAACCGTACAAGAACTCTTGAAAGAATTTGATGCCGTATATGTTGGCAGCGGGGCCGGCTTGCCCACGATGACCGGTATCCCCGGTGAAAATGCCGTGGGCGTGTATAGTGCTAACGAATTTTTAACCCGCATTAATTTAATGCAAGCTTACAAATTCCCGGCTACCGATACGCCGATTAAAATTGGCAAACACGTGATTGTGCTCGGTGCTGGAAATAGCGCTATGGACGCGGCGCGTTGTGCAATGCGCTTAGGGCCGGACGCTGTTACGATTGCTTATCGCCGAAGTGCGGCCGAAATGCCCGCCCGCGCAGCCGAAGTAGAACACGCGCAAGAAGAAGGCGTGCAATTTGAATTTTTACTGACTCCCAAAGAAGTTATCGCCGATGAAACCGGGCATGTGAGCGGGCTTAAATTCACCCGCAACGAACTGGGTGAGCCGGATGCCAAAGGCCGCCGCCGTCCGATTGAAATCCCGGGTTCGGAATTTGTGATGCCTGCCGATACGGTGATTGTAGCGATTGGGCAACGCCCCAATCCAATCATCGCTAAGACCACGCCGGAACTTAAAACCACTGAGCGCGGCGTGCTGGAAATGGACGAACAGGGCAAAACCTCTGTGCCGGGAGTGTATGCCGGGGGAGATATTATCCGCGGCGGAGCTACGGTGCTGCTGGCCATGAAAGATGGTATTGAAGCCGCCAAACGTATCAACACTTACCTGGAGGGGAAATAATATGCAAGAGAATACAATTTTAGAGCGTGTACAACTTAATGATGTTGTCGTCAAATTTGTGATTTACAAACCCCTCATTGCCAAGTCTGCACGTGCCGGGCAGTTTGTTATTTTGCGCGGGCGTGAAGGCGGCGAGCGCGTGCCGGTAACCCTGGTAGATTGGGACGCGCAAAAAGGCACTATTACCGTCATTATCCAAGCGATTGGTAAATCAACCTCTATGTTTAACAATTTCCAGCAAGGCGAACAATTTTTAAACGTAGCCGGCCCATTGGGTACGCCGGTGGAAATCAAAAACTACGGTACGGTGGCCGTGGTCGGCGGCGGGGTAGGAATTGCGGAAGTATATCCTATCGCGCGGGCTCTTAAAGAAGCGGGGAACAAAGTGATTGCGGTGCTGGGCGCGCGCAACAAAGACTTACTTATTTTAGAGCCCGAAATGAAAGCCTTGTGTGATCAAACCCTCTCTACTACGGATGACGGCTCGTACGGCCTCAAGGGAATGGTCACCGATGCTATCCAAAAGTTGCACGATGCGGGCGAAGTAATCAACGCCGGGTTTATCATTGGGCCGATCCCGATGATGAAATTCACCTCGCGCTTGATGGATAAACTGGGGATGAACCCGCACGCTAGCTTAAACCCTATCATGCTAGACGGCACCGGGATGTGCGGTTGTTGTCGCGTAACGGTAGAGGGGAAAGTAAAGTTTGCGTGTGTGGATGGACCGATGTTTCCGTCTAAAACGATTGATTTTGATGAACTCATCCGCCGCACCAGCGAATATAAACCGCTTGAAAAACAAAGCTTGGAAAACTTCCAAAAAGACCACGTCTGTAAGTGCGGACTACACTGATAATTATACGGGTTTGAATAAAAAGGCCGCTGTGTGAGACAGAGGCCTTTTTATTTACAGAATCATCATACTATCGCCAAACGAGTAGAAACGGTATTTCTTCTCAACGGCTTGTAGGTAGGCTTCGTAAATAAAATCTTCGCCGGCAAACGCACTTGTCATACATAAGGGAGTGGAATCGGGGAAGTGAAAATTGGTAATTAAACAGTCAATCGCTTTGAACCGATAGCCCGGGTAAATAAACAGGTCGGTCCATTTTTTGCCGGCGTGCGTGATATGATTCTCATCCGTAAAACTTTCCAGGGTGCGGGTGCTTGTTGTTCCGCACGAAAACACACGCTTGCCCGCGGCGCGCACTTGGTTAAGCGTATCGGCTGTTTCCTCGCTAATTTCCCCCAACTCGGCTAACATTTTGTGTTCTTGCGGTTCGCCCCGTAAGGGTTTGAATGTACCCCATCCCACGTGCAACGTGATATAACAAATGCGCACGCCCTTGTCGGTTAGTTTCTGCAATAATTCCGGCGTGAAATGAAACCCTGCCGTCGGGGCAGCGATAGAGCCTTCGTACTTGGCGTACACTGTTTGATAGCGTTCTTTGTCGGTTTCAATGCTGGCGGAAAGACCGCTGTGCTTGCGGGCTTTTTCAATATATTGCGGCAAGGGCATTTGTCCATGAGCGTGGCAGAACGGCAAAATATCTTGGTGATTAAAGCGAAGCAGAAATTCTTTGTCTTGCGTAGTGCCAATCATCGTGCCGATGAGTCCGTCGCCAAAATCAAGAGCCATTCCCTCTTTATATTCGCGCGTAAGCACGGCCCATACGTTAGGTTCTGTAGGGCGCACCAGCAATACTTCCACTTTCCCGCCGGTGGGTTTGCGGCCGAAGAGTTTAGCCGGAAACACTTTGGTGTTATTGATGACCAGCGCATCGCCCGGGTTAAAATATTCGTGAATATCGCGGAAGATGCGGTGCTCAATGGTGTGGGTATCGCGGTGTAAAACCATTTGGCGCGACGAATCGCGCGGCGTGGCGGGTTGCTTAGCAATCAAGGGGTCCAGGTCTAGTTTCTTAAAACGTTCAAACGCCATATTCTCTCACAGTAATTATTTTACAACAGCAAGCGTGCTGCCGGGATAGTATTGTTTCAAAATTTGTTTGTAGTTGTAGTTTTGTTTGGCCATTCCGTGCGCACCGTCTTGGCACATGCCGATGCCGTGCCCATAGCCGTGGCCTTCCACGTGTATTTTGGTAGTGCCCACGGTGAGCTTGGTGATTTTGCAACTACGTATGCCCGTAGCGATGCGGAAGTCCGCACAGCGTACCTGTTTAGAGCCGCTACTGGTTTTAAGTGTAAGCAAGTTGGCGCGCCCGGTGGCAGTTTTCTTGGATATTTTTACACTGCTTAGCGTCCCTTTGAGCCCTTGCGTGCGGGCAAATTTTTCAGCGAGCGATTTTGCGATGTCTTGCTTGAAAGTATAACTTTTGGAGTGTGTATCAAACTTGCAAGAATTTCCCGCTAGGGGTTTAATGTGTGGGGCCTTTTCGTTCCAGATGGATACATGGTCCGTGCCGCCCCCGCAGTTCCCGTGATAGTAGGTATAGAACAATTCTCCCTTGTAAGAAAGCACCTGCCCGCGTGTGCCGTCTACGGCTTTTTTGACGGAATCATACACTTGCGCACTGCCGCGGTACACTTGGCTACGCACATCGCTGTATAAATCAAAGGGCTCTTCGGATTTATTCTCAATAGATTTAAGCGTATATGTGCGCGCGGCAACGGCTTGTGCTTTAAGGGCTTCCAATGCCCAGGTGTGGTGCATTTCGTAGGGAAGAACCCCGTAGAGATAGTTTTCTAACGGGGTGAGTTCAATGATGTTAAATGTGTTGGCATTGGGGACTACTTTGAACGTACCGGTATAGCCGTTTTTATCCAGTGTGAGGGTAACGTCGCCTACGGGTTCAATCAAGATGGGTTGCTTGGTAATCAGCGTGCCTACTTGTACTTGTCCGTTTTTGGCCGGTTTGATTGACACGGTTCCTGCGGTGGAAATCTTATACTTTTTGCTTTTATCTTGCGTGTAAATATTTACACGGCCGGAATGTTTGATGTAGGCGGATTTGCTGTTTTCCAGCACCAGTACGCGCACGATTTTGTCCGGCGAGTTGGGGGCCGCCGGCGCGGAAGATTCGGGTCCTTTTTCGGGATCGGTTTCGTCCAGTACGGAGGGTTTTTCCAACTTAAAACGTGGGGCCGGGCGCACATTGGTTTTCATCGGAGTGTAGGTGATGGGTTGTGACGCTTTTTGCTTGGCGGAAGGTACCATACACGCGCTTATCAGCACGAGCATTGCCCCGATTAATAACCCGTTTACAGCCCGCATACACACTCCTAAAAAAGTAATTCTTGCGCAATTTTGCGGCCCATGTGTTCGTAGGCCTTGCGCGTGGCAACGCGTCCGCGCGGGGTGCGAGCGATGAACCCGGCTTTGATTAAAAACGGCTCAATGACATCCGTGAGTGTGTCCACCGATTCCGACACGGCAATAGCCAAGTTTTCCACGCCTACCGGCCCGCCGGAAAAACGGTCAATGAGTGCTTCCAAAATACGCTTATCCACACTGTCTAGGCCTTCGCTATCAATGTCTAAACTTTCCATGGCGGTGGTGGCAATTTCGTGGGTGATAACGCCCTTGCCTTTGACTTGCGCAAAATCGCGTGCGCGACGTAGCAGCCGGTTGGCGATGCGTGGCGTTCCGCGGGAGCGCTTAGCCAGTTCGGTGAGTCCGTCGCGGTCAGCTTCTATGCTTAGTAGCCGGGCAGAACGAGCGAGAATGTCGGTAATCTCGGGCACTTCGTAAAATCCTAAATTAAACACGATGCCAAAACGGTCACGCAGGGGTCCGGTCAGTAGGCCCGAGCGCGTGGTCGCTCCCACTAAGGTAAAGTGCGGCACGGCCAGTTTGAGCGTAGTTGACCCCGCGCCTTTACCCGTGTTGATGAAAAAGGTAAAGTCTTCCATCGCGGGATACAGTGCTTCTTCTACGGCGGGATTGAGGCGGTGGATTTCGTCAATAAACAAGATATCGCCTTCGGCCAGTTCGGTGGTTAGCATGGCGGCTAAATCACCGGGGCGCGCCAGTACCGGGCCGGATGTTACTTTAATATTGACGCCCAATTCTTTGGCCAGAATATTTGCCAGCGTGGTTTTACCCAAGCCGGGCGGCGCATAAAACAAGCAGTGGTCCAGTGCTTCCTTGCGGGACTTGGCGGCCTTGATGAAAATGCGTAAGTTCTCTTTGAGTTTCTCTTGGCCGACAAATTCATCCAAGGTGGTTGGGCGAAGGGCAGCTTCCAACCCGGCGGATTCGTCGGGCAGTTGTGTGACATCTAAAATTTCGTTTTGGTTACTCATTTGGTTAATACCCGCAGGGCCTCTTTTACAATATTTTCCAGTTTTTCGGTGGGCTTGATGCCTTGCGCGTGCAGCTTTTCAAGCGCCCGGCGCGATTCCGCCGCCGAGTATCCCAGTGCGCTAAGCGCTTCCAGCACGCCTGCCATATACGGCACTTCATCCGCTACTTTGATCTTGGTTTGCCCTTGAATGGACACACTGTCCATCTTATCTTTGAGCGATGTGATCAGTTTTTCGGCCGTCTTAGCGGTAAAGCCAAAAATACTGGTTAAGATCTTGGGATCGCGTGACACAATCGCGTGGTGAAAATCCGCCACGGAGCGCAAGGCTTTGTTTAAGTACTCCAGCGCCTTTTTGGGGCCGGTATTGGGGATAGCGGTCTTGAACAAGTACCACAGCTCTTTATCTTCTTTATGGGCAAATCCGTAGAGCACGGTGCCATCGTAAGGCGAGATAGATTCCGCCACATAGAACGATGCTTGCGCCCCTTGTACCAGGTCCGCTGCCGAGGACGCCGGGAGATTAATTTCATACCCCACGCCGCCGCAGACCAGCACTGCGCTGTCTTCATGTACCTCTAACACATTGCCTGTTAAATACGCAATCATATCGTTATTGTAACATATTTAAGCGTAGTACGCGCGCGACACGCAACCCTTTCTTCTCTCTTTCTTGGCAAACCCTTTTCCCCTAGGCATTTAACTACTACAGCGCCAGTATAGCTATAGTAGCAATCATGTTCCCGCAAGCAAGACAAGAAGAACTGGCAAGATTTCGGTCTGCTTCTGTGTAGCTCGCTGTGGCATTTATCCGGTTAGCAGTAGTAAGTAAAGAAAACACTTACCCGGGTTTCGCAACGCAAAAAAAGCGTGCGCAACTCCCACCCGCCAAACGGGGTTATTTATCAGCGGACTCGGTCCTAGAGGGTCCCCCTTGCGGGGTATGCCTGTGGCGGAGGCGTGAGGGTAGCACGTTGCTCCGACCTCTATCACCTGACTAGACACCAGTTCTAACACCCG
>ONOD01000043.1 GCA_900319325.1 uncultured Elusimicrobium sp.
ATTCCTTTAAGATTGGGTAAGGCTCCCACAGTTTTAGCAGCTACGTTGGCGCCCAGGCCGGTTCCCAATAAAATAATATTTCCCTCGCTAACGCCTTTTGATTTCAAGAAATTGACCGCCGCTTGGGTATCATGCATCATTTTGTTGAAGGGATTGTCCGCCCCTTCTTTGGCAAACGATTTATAACTGCCTTTACCGGTACTCTGTCCGTGCCCGCGCAAATCAAGTGCCACATAACCAAAGCCGGCTTTGGCAAGGGCTTTTCGGAAGGAAGAAAATTCACCTTTGCTTTTGCCTAAATCGTGTAGCAATACCACGGTAGTGCTTTTGGCAGAAGGTAAATATACGGCCGACAGGGCCCATCCATCCTTGCTGGATAGAGAAACAACTTGTTCTTGCGGCGCCGCGCATACGTTTGTGATTGTAAACAAACATAGGGCCATACTACTCATTAGTTTATAAATATGGGGAAAGTGCATAATTAAGCATCCAGTACTTCTTCGGGTTTAAACCATAGCGCAATTTCGCGCTCGGCATCTTCGGGTGAATCGGAAGCGTGCACACAGTTGTACACAATATCGGCGGCTTTATCAACCTTGCCAAAATTGCCGCGGATTGTCCACGCTTGTGCGTTATCCGGGTTCGTAGCACCAACAATGTGGCGAATTTTTTTCACGGCATCTTCTCCTTGCAATACAAAAGCGAGAATTTTATGATTGGGAAGGTGATTGTAATCGCCCATCATATAACGTACTACATTTGCTAGGAACGGCTTTCCGGCTAAGTGTTTGTAATGCTCGCGAATTAAATCTTCTGTAAGCGAAACGGCTTTGGTGCCCACAATATCCAGCTCCAGCCGCTCTAAACGATCTAAAATCATTCCCGTCAAACGCTTTTCCAGCGCATCAGGTTTTATTAAAACTAAGCAACGTTCTTTCATACAAACATTATAGCAATCTAAACAGGGTTGTCAAAGGGGCCCGTGCTATCCAAAACGCCGCAATATGAGGTATAATGTAGAAAAGGTACGCGCGTATGGAACAACCCAAAACTATTTTTATTTCCGCAGGGGATATTTCCGGGGATATTCATGCTGCCCATTTGGTGCAGGCCATGAAAGAATTGGATCCCTCCGTACGTGTAATTGCTATCGGTGGGCCGCGCCTGAAAGAATGTGCCGATGAGTTCATTATTGACTTAGCCAGCCAGGGCTTGCTAGGGTTCATAGAGCCGCTCAAAAAATTACCGCTGTTCTTTAAACTAATTAAGCAGGTGCGTTCCGTTTTGCAAACGCAAAAGCCGGCGGCTTTTATTGCGGTTGATTTCTACGGGCTGAATCATCAATTCTTAAAAGTTGCTAAAGAAGAGCAAATCCCGGCCTACTATTATGTTACGCCGCAGGTGTGGGCCTCGCGGCAATACCGCGCTCAGCGTCTGGCCGCGCTCACAAAGAAAATGTATGTAATTTATCCGTTTGAGCCGGCTTTTCATAAAGAACGCGGCGGGAATGCGGTGTTTTTGGGCAATCCGCTGTTAGACAAAATGCCTGCTCCGCTACCTAAAAATTTTGATATTCAAAACCCAACTACATACGCGTGGAAACTGGGGTTGTTGCCTGGTAGCCGCCGTGGAGAAATTACGCGTCTGACACCGGTATTTTATCAGACTTTCAAGGAAATTTGTAAAACGTATCCTAACACGCAAGCGTATATTTTCTTATTGCCGGATGCTAATGAACAGGATTTTATTGAGCTCATCGGCGAACAGCCACCGGCCAATTTCCATTTTGTAAAAGAAACGGACTATAAAATACGTAGTCAGATGGATTTTTTACTTGCCTGCTCCGGCACCGCCACGTTGGAAAATGCGCTGCTGGGGGTTCCCATGCTGGTAGCTTATAAACTTTTTGCGCCGACGTATCTAATTGCGCGGATGGTGATTAAGGTAAAATATATTTCACTGGTAAATTTGTTGGTAGACAAGCCGCTGGTCAAAGAGCTTATCCAGCAAGATGCTACCGTGCAAAATTGTAACGCCGTTGTGCAGGATATGTTTGCGCATCCGCAAAAATTAGCCGACATGCACCGCGAATTGTTGGCACTGCGTAGCAGCTTAGGGGAACCGGGGGTAGCTAAAAGGGCTGCCGCAGATATTTTGGGAGATCTAAAATGAACGCGCCCACACTAAATGAACTGTTAGCTAAATTTAAAGAATATAGCCCCAATCAAGATACTTCGCTCATAGAGAAGGCGTATCATTTTGCCGAAAATGCCCACAAAGACCAAAAGCGCGAAAGCGGGGAGCCGTACTTTACACATTGTTGCCACGTGGCAAATATCTTAATGGATTTCAACCTGGACGCCGACACAATTTGTGCGGGATTGTTGCATGATACGGTGGAAGATACCGGGGTTACCCTGGAAGATTTACGTAAGGAATTTAATAAAGACGTGGCGCACATGGTGCAAGGCGTCACCAAGATTAGCGACCTTAAATTCAATTCTACGGATGAAGAAACGGTAGAAAACTGGCGCAAAATGTTGATTGCTGTGGCCGAAGATGTGCGCGTAATTTTGATTAAGCTGGCGGACCGTACACACAATATGCGTACCCTAGAATATATGCCGCCTGAAAAACAGCAATTCAAAGCGTACGAAACTATTTCTTTGTATGCACCGCTTGCGCAACGGTTGGGAATGTTTACCATTAAAACTGACTTGGAGGACTTGTCCTTTAAGTATCTGCATCCCGAAGAATATAACGATATAAAAGCGCAAGTGGAAGCCCGCACAGCCGACCGTCAAGCCGCATTGGAAACATTCAAGCAAGCCTTGGCCCCGGCTTTGGAAGCGGAGCATTTAGAGTCGCGCATTTTGGCACGTGCTAAAAACTATTACTCCATTTACCGCAAAATGCAAAAGCATAATTGCTCATTCGCGGAAATTCAAGATTCTCTAGGGGTGCGTATCATTACCAAAACCGTGCCCGATTGCTACCGCGCGTTGGGCTTGGTGCATAGCGTATTTAAACCGATTGCGGGCACATTTACCGATTACATTGCTACCCCCAAAGCAAATATGTACCAAAGTATTCATACCACGGTTCTTTCACCAACGGGGGATATTATTGAAATTCAAATCCGCACCGAAGAAATGCACAAAACCTGTGAATACGGTATCGCGGCACACTGGCGTTACAAATTGGGCGGCGTAAAACAGGATAAAAACTTTGATGAAAAAATTAACTGGATCCGCCGTTGGATTGAGTGGCAGCAAGATTTAACGGCTCCGCGCGAATTTTTGGAAGGGTTCAAAACAGACGTCAACTTGCAACAAATTTTTGTGTTCACGCCGCGGGCAGATGTAAAATCGCTGCCGGAAGGATCCACCCCGATTGATTTTGCATATGCCATTCACACAGATATTGGCGACCATTATGTAGGGGCCCGCGTGAATAACCGCATGGTGCGCATGGATTATACTTTTAAAACGGGCGATGTGTGTGAAATTATTACGCGCAAAAACGGGGAACCCAAACGCGATTGGTTAGAATTTGCCAAAACTGCCAATGCCCGCAGCCATATCAAACGCTTTCTGCGTTCCAAGGGAATTGATCTATGAATGAACCGGGAATCATGGAACAACCTATTTTTTGTAAACGATGCCATGCCGAAGTTCGGGATACGGATAATTATTGCCACGCTTGCGGTAAAAGTTTAAAGCCCGGGCATGGGTTTCTGTTTACGCACGCGGGTATTATTTTGATGGGATTGGTGCTGGGGCCGTTTGCGCTTCCGTTTGTGTGGTTTAGCAAAGTGATTGGTCCGATAGCCAAAATTATTTACACACTCGTTTTGTTGGTAGTTGGGTTTTATTTAGTCTATTCACTTGTTCACATCTTTACACTCATGCAACAATCGATGCAACTGCTCATAGGCAACCTGAACGACCTGGAAAACGGCCTACACAGTACGCAATCGTTTGGTGTATTTTAATTTTCTCGTCATCTATCCCTCATAATTTTGTAAAATATAAAAGTATTCGTTAGATTAGTAAGGAGAAAAATAAATGACACAAGCAGTAACCGTAAAAACGGATAAACAGCCTACCGGTTTGTATGTGCTGTTTTTAACGGAAATGTGGGAACGGTTCAGTTACTACGCCATGCGTGGTATCTTAGTACTGTACTTGATTAAAGTAATGCAGTTTTCCGAAACCCACGCCAGTAAATTATACGGCATAGTTACCAGTTTAATTTACTTGAGCCCCTTAATCGGTGGTTATATTGCCGATAAATTCTGGGGGCAACGCCGCGCTATTATTGTAGGTGGTATTTTAATTGCGTTGGGACAATTTGCCTTAGCTTCTAATGCCACGTTATCTTTTCTATATGCGGGGTTGTTTTTCCTGGTCATTGGTAACGGCTTTTTTAAACCGAATATCTCTACCATTGTAGGGGAGTTGTACGAAGAGAATGACCCTCGCCGCGACGCTGGGTTCACCATTTTTTATATGGGTATTAACCTGGGGGCGTTTATCTGCAACTTTGTGGCAGGAACGTTGGCGGAAAAAATTGGTTTTGGCTGGGGCTTTGCAGCGGCCGGTTTTGGGATGATTATTGGGCTTGCCATCTTCATTTGGGGCAAAAATAAACACTTGCAAGGACAAGGGAAAAAGCCCAAAAAATTAACGAAAGAAGAAAAACTGGAACACCCGAATACTCCGCTTACTACAGCTGAAAAGCAACGCATTGCGGTCATTTTCATTATGGCGTTCTTCAGCATTTTCTTCTGGTCTGCTTTTGAACAGGCTGGGGCATCCCTTACAATCTTTGCTGAAAAATTTACCGATCGTGTGATTTTTGGCTGGCAGATGCCTACTTCTTGGTTCCAAAGTGTTAACCCGATGTTCATCATCTTGTTTGCGCCGGTATTCTCTAAGTTGTGGATTAATTTGGCCAAAAAAGGATTGGAACCTTCTACCCCGGCTAAATTTGTATGGGCGTTTATGTCCTTGGCATTTGGGTTTTTGATCTTGGTGGCGGCTTCGTACGTCATCCAAACTACCGATGCTAAAGTAGGCATTTTCTGGTTGATTTTTGCCTATATGTTCCATACTACCGGTGAACTTTGTTTAAGCCCTGTGGGGTTGTCCTTAGTAACAAAATTGGCCCCCTTGCGCTTTGCCTCGCTCCTCATGGGGACGTGGTTCTTATCTAACGCATTGGCCAACTTTACCGCGGGTTTCTACTCCGGTTACTTCGGTCATATTTCCAACGTGCGTTTCTTTACAACGCTGGTCATTATGCCGGTTATAGGCGGCTTAATGTTGTTAAGCATTAAGAAGTACGTCATCAAGTGGATGAACGGTATTAAGTAAGATTCGCTTGTAATAACATAAGCCGCAGAAGATTTTTCTTCTGCGGCTTTTTGATGGACGTGTCAGCCAAAATAAAAACCCCGCTTTCGCGAGGTTAAACCTTGAACTTAAGTTTCTAACCTTGCGCCATTTCGTAAGCGAAATAGCGCCTGAGCACCATACACTGCGAGTTTTAAAATTTAAAACCCCACGCTGACGCGTAGGGTTTCTAAATCTTGGACCTGACAAGGATCGAACTTGCGACCTCCTGCATGCCATGCAGGCGCTCTCCCAGCTGAGCTACAGGCCCGTTACATAAATAGTATATCAGTTTTACACGGAAAATGCAACTTTATTCTTTATATAAACTGCGCAGGAGTTTAATCTCGCGCGCATAACCGTCTAGATCGTTCGGGGTTTCCAAGCAAAAGGGAAGATTTCTTAGCGCGGGGTGATTTATCACGCCGGCTAGGGTTTGAACGCCGAGGGTCCCTTCCCCAATAGGGGCGTGGCGGTCTTTGTGTGCGCCTAAGGGGTTCAAGCTATCATTGATATGCACGGCCTTTAAAAGTTTTAGCCCTATTTGTTTATCAAATTGAGCAAGTGTGTCGTCTAGCTTAACAAGCGAATACCCCGCATCGTTTACGTGGCAGGTGTCTAAGCATACGCCCAGTAATTGATTATGTTTCACCCCATCTAAGATGCGTTTTAATTCGTCAAATTTGCTGCCGATTTCGCTGCCTTTACCAGCCATTGTTTCTAAAAGGACAGTGGTATGCTGTTTGGAATCCAAAATTTCGTTAAGGGTATGAATGATGAGATCAATGCCTTTATCTATGCCTTGTCCCACGTGCGAACCGGGATGAAAATTATATAAGTTGCCGGGCACATATTCCATACGTTTTAAATCATCGGCAAAAGTCATAAGTGCAAAGTCGCGTGTTTTGGCATCAGCACTGGCGGGATTAAGCGTATAGGGCGCATGGGCGATAATAGGCGCAAAGTGATGTTCTTTCATCAAAATTAATAGGTTTTGCGCGTCTTGCGGATTAATATCTTTGGCACGGCCACCGCGCGGATTGCGCGTGAAAAACTGGAACGTATCCGCGCCAATGGACAGCGCCGTTCTTCCCATGGCCTCAAAGCCGTTACTGCTTGATAAATGACACCCGATGTGTAGCATGTGTTTCCTTAGCAAGTTTTGCCAGATCGATTGTTAACTGCTCCACATCTTCCGGTCGGGTAGCCCAACTGGTGCAGATGCGAATAGCCGAATGTTTGTGATCTATTTGTTTGATGTGTGCAAACACATAGGTTTGTTCTAATTGTGCCAGAACATCATTGGGTATAATAGGAAATTGCTGATTGGTGGGGGAATCATACAAAAACGCAAACCCGGCTTGTTGGCAAGCTTTTTTGATATGCGCGGCCATATCGTTAGCGTGCTGGGCCAGTTGCATGTATAATCCATCCTCAAACAAAGTTAAGAATTGCAGCCCTAAGATGCGGCCCTTGGCCAGCATGCCGCCCTTTTGCTTGATGAAATAGCGAAAATCTTTTTGCAGTTTTGAATTAGGGATTACCACCGCTTCGCCTAATAAAGCGCCGATTTTGGTACCGCCGATATAAAACGCATCGCATAGGGCGGCTAAGTCGGCCAAAGTAACGTCGTTACCTGGGGCGGTAAGCCCGTAACCTAAGCGCGCACCGTCTACAAATAGAAATAGATTATTATCATCGCATACCTGGCGGATTGCTTCTAGTTCTTTTTTGGTATAGAGCGTTCCGTACTCGGTAGGGAACGAAAGGTATACCGTTTTAGGTTGGGGGGAAAATTCCGGGTTGTCGTCTTCCCAATGGGCTTTGCAGAGGTGGGCGATTTGCTCCGCGGTGATTTTCCCGTTTATTTCCGGCAACGCTTCAATGCGATGTCCGGTCGTTTCAATAGCGCCTGTTTCGTGCACGTTGATGTGGCCGGAGCTGGCCGAGATAATGCTTTGATAGGGGCGCGAACAAGCCGCCAGTACCGTCAAATTGGTTTGTGTACCGCCGCATAAGAAATGTACCTCAGCCTGCGGCGCCTGGCACAGTTGTTTAATAAGTTCCGCCGCTTGACGGCAATACGGGTCGTTTCCGTATCCGGCAGTTTGTTCCAAATTGGTTTGGGCCAATTTTTCTAGAATGCGGGGATGAGCCCCTTCGTTATAATCGCAATTAAACCAAAGCATATTTTCATTCTACCTTTTTTCTTGG
This sequence comes from uncultured Elusimicrobium sp., assembly GCA_900319325.1. GTDB lineage: Bacteria > Elusimicrobiota > Elusimicrobia > Elusimicrobiales > Elusimicrobiaceae > Avelusimicrobium. The sequence continues at coordinate 7,611 of ONOD01000043.1, forward strand.
ATATTGTCCGTGGGATCCTCAAACAATTCCGGCAGTTTACGTGCCGATTTAATACGCAGGTCTTCCAACTGTTTAGCGGACGATACGATACCCTGTTTGCCTCGCAAGGCTTTATCGGCATCTTCGTAGGATTTGGCAAGCTGCGTTATGCGGCTATGTATATCTTCCATGCGTTCGCCAAAGCGTCCCGTGCGCTCTAGCATTTCCTGTGCGGTTTTGAAGATTTTATCCACTAATTGGCTGCCGCGTTCCATGCGCCACAAATTATCGGCAACTTGCAACACGGAAAATAAATTGGACGCGGTTACAATGGCAATGCGGTGTTTGCGGGCAAGTTCATTTAGTTCCGGTTTGGCTTGAACCGCGATAAAATAGGCATATTCAATGGGAATAAACATAAACGTGAAGTCTAATTTTTCGTGCGGCAAGAGGGCTGTGTAATCTTGTGCGGCCAGTTCTTTGATGTGTTTTTCAATGGATTGGATATGTTCTTTAAGATGTTTTTGTTTTTCGGTTTCATCGGTGGCGGCTTGCCATTCCAAATACGCAGTGAGCGACATTTTGGAATCTATGATTAAATCGCGCTTACCAGGCAAGTGGACGATGAAATCGGGCTGTTTGCGCTCGTGATTTTCAGTGGTGAAAGAGACTTGTGTATCAAATTCAATTCCTTTGCGCAGACCCGCGGCGGTAAGGACGTCTTCCAAAATAATTTCGCCCCAGGTTCCTTGTTTTTTAGGACTTTTCAAAGCTTCGGTCAAGTTCTGGGCTTCTTGCGATAGATTTTCGTGACCAGCTCGGCTTTTTGTTCTTTTAAAGAATCGGTAGCCAGTTGCTTAAAGGAATCTTTGGCTTGTTCTTGCAGCGTATGAAAAAATTTCTCCTGCTCGGCTTGTTTTTGAGTCAGTGCATTTTCGCGTTCTTGCAGACGAACGGCTTCCAATTTAATTTGGTTAATTTTCCAGAAAGCAAATAAACCTACCAAGGCGGCTCCAGCCACAAAAGCGATGAGTAACTCCATAAAAATCTCCTTAAGATTATCATAACAATTTGCGGGAGTATAGTCCAACTAAAAACCGCCTAGTTGAACCTAGGCGGTTTGTGGTGTTCCGATAACTTATATTTTCAGTAGTCCTCTGCTAAACGCATACATGGCGGCTAAAGCCACCAACTGCTTTTTTGCTAGAGCCAAATAGGGCGGGAAGAAATGACACTTTTACATTGCAAATTATAAAGCAAGGAGGCCAAGACTTTTTGGTGGAAGAAGGAAAGATGGGGGAGACCGACTACCGCAATAGCAAAGGAAGTTAGGGATTTGAGATGGGGAAGTCGTCCTTTATATGTCAAGGATATTAGATGTGCTTTCCGAAGAGAATATTTGAAGAATTTTATTGACAATAATCTCGAGAAAGGTTAACAAAATGCCATATATTACCCCGTGCATCCCTGTGAAAAATAGGCCAATGGATAAACAAATACATAACGCTAATCTTACATGAGGTCTTTTCGGAAATATCAAATGAAGCCCCACTAAAACTACCAATACAAAAATTAATGCACCTTCAATTAATTGCATATTTTGCTCCTTTATTACCAGTGCTTGCAGGGCAAAAAGGTTTTGACAGATTACCCTTGAGTATTGACAGACACCAAGTTGTGAAATTCAGTATACTTGGTCAAATGCCCTACTGATACCCTTACTCTGCGTAGTGCAGTATCAGATCTTATTACGGGATAAATTTCCTCTTTTTGTAATTATGTTGATATGTCATCGATTCAGGCTTCCAATTAAAATCTGGTGTAGATAATGTGCTATATTCATAGGCCCCGCCGTGGCTTAAAACATCAGGGTAAGCCTTGGCTTATTTATAAGAATTAACAATTCTTTAGAAAAACAAAGT
>ONOD01000014.1 GCA_900319325.1 uncultured Elusimicrobium sp.
ATTTCCGGTCGCAGTAGCAGCAAAAACAACAGGATCCCAGGCATCCCCTGCGTCACGAACGGTAATATCTCCTCTATTCAATACGTGCACAGCCCCCGAATCCACATCCAACCCTTCCGCAAAAGTATCGAACATCATGTAATGAATATTTTGCGCGTTAGCCATATCTCCTAAAACTTGCACTGCTTCTGCCATACGGGAACGTTCAACTGCCTTGGTATATTGGGGCAAAGCAATGGCAGCCAAAATACCAATAATAAGTACCACCACCAGCAATTCAATTAATGTAAAACCATGTTTCATAACGTCATTTCTCCTCCTCTATGGATTTTTGAAAAAACAGCCAGGATATTGTAGCCTTTTTTTTGTATAAATTCAAGAATTACCGAGCTATCGTATTTTTGCCTTCGTAACAGATAATATAATAATCGGCCACCCGCATTTTTTGCGCCGCTTGTTCCAGCGAGTGTGTCTCCTCAATGGCCGCGGTAGGAAATCCGGCTTGGTGCGCGGTTTCCAGCGCGTGCAACGCATCTTCGGCCACCAGCGTGCGTTCTTTGAGCGTGCCCAAACGCACCATAGCCGCTTCATACACTTTGGGACTGGTCTTGCCGATTCCTACTTCATCACACGTGATAATAAATTCAAAATAGTCCAGCATCCCCAGACGTTTGAGGGCAGCCTGGGCAAATTCTTTGTGCGAGGCCGTAGCCACCGCCATTTTAACCCCTTGCGCTTTGAGTTGCGCCAGTTGTTCGCGCACGCCCGGCATAGGTTCTATTTCATAAAAGTAACGGTTTTTAATAGGCTCTAAGGTTTTTTCTAAAATCACTTCGGGCGGGTCGGGCAGGTGATACATCTCTTTGATATAGCGCGCGCCATCCATGAGAGACATCGTTTCCAACTTGGCGTCTAAATCGGCTGGCGGCTCCAACCCCAGCGAGCGCACATAATTACTGCCGGAGTCTTCCCACGCCCACAAAGAATCTAAAAGCGTACCATCTAAATCAAAAATGACCGCATCTATTTCCGCTTTAGAAGGGAATGAGCGAGATCGCCCATACCTCGTAATGCGGGGCCGCATGTGACGGTGAACCATTCGCTGTATACGCAAATTGGCAGCGGTAAGAAAAGCGTTTTCTTGGGTGGAAAGAATGTATTCTTTTGCCGTTGTACGCGGGCGAATTAAAGCTTGTTTAGCGCGAGCAATTGTGTAAGGAGTGGGGCGTTTAACTGAACGCAAAGGAGATATGCGCGCTGGCCGTTTGAGGGGCCACTCGCACGAACCATGCATCACTACGCGCGCTCTGTGACGTCTGATAACACTTTTCCTGGCTGGCAACTTCCACTCTATACCATACAGGCAGTTCACACCCAAAAAAGCTAGCGTAAGCAGACAAACAAGGATACGTTGCATACTCCTATTTTATCAAATTGATCCATTTGGCTAGACGTATAAAAGGCCTATTGCACCCGTAGGACTAAAATAAATTAACCTAAAGTCAACTCTAAGAGCTATAATAAAGATATAGGAGTGATTATGACAATTTCCGAAGTGAGTAAAAAGTACGGCCTTACCGCCGATACACTACGTTATTACGAAAAAGAAGGGCTTCTGCCCTCCGTGCAGCGCACCGAAGCCGGCCAGCGTGATTATCAACCCGAGGACTGCCGCTGGGTGGAATTTATTAAATGTATGCGCGAAGCGGGGCTTTCCATTGAAACGTTGCAAAAATATGTGACACTCTTTCAAAAAGGAGACAAAACCCTTGCCGCCCGCAAAGAACTATTGTTTCAAGAGCGCGAACGTATTCAAGCACAAATCAAAATGTTGCAAGCCACGCTCAAACGCCTCAATTATAAAATCAGCGTGTATGACAGCAAATTACGTGTGTGCGAAAAGAATTTAAAATAACGCTATGTCCGCAAACGAACCCGAGATTATTGAAGCCGAGATTGTGGATGATTTATCCACCCAAAACGCCAAGCACGCCACGCTTAATGACGGCGAGCCGGTACGCCCCACGGTAATCCGCGCTAACGAGCCCCCCGCTTGGCACACGCCCGGTGATCACGCACGCCCTAAAGGGGACCTGGGCGGCATGCTGGGCGGATTTTTAACCTTAACGGTTGGGTTCTTAGTCACGCTGTTTATTTTGATTGTATCCGTGTGTATTATACTTCCGTTTACACTAATATTGCACACGTTGGGTGTGCGTAAACGCAACTAATTTGATATAATAATAAGGTCCGTTAAACCTATACACCGTTTTCTTGGAGAGGTGGCCGAGTGGTTTAAGGCACAGTCCTGGAAAGACTGCATACGGGAAACCGTATCGAGAGTTCGAATCTCTCCCTCTCCGATGAATTTAAAGCACCCGCCAGGGTGCTTTTTAATTATGAGATAGTATCTTTAGAAATACAAAAAATAAAATTCCCACCACTATAAAGATCCACTCCCAGTAAACTGGCGGCTTAAAATCTTCAATATAGGCACGCACCGGGACATAAGGCTTTAATTGTTTTAAGGCTTTGTATAAGGAAGACCTTTTGTTGAACGTACACTCCTTTTCACGACCGTCTTTTAAGCGGAAGATGATTTGCGTCATGTAGAGGTTTTTGCTGGCGTAGCTTCCTGCTCTATACATAAAACCCCTTTCCCATCCGGAGGGTTGCTCCAATTCGTACACGGTTACAAAATCTATTTCTTCAAAGAAGATAGGCTCTTTATTAATCAGTACACAACGGTTTGGAACATCCAGTTTAAAACGATCACATACGAATATGTATTTCTTTGAGGTTTTAATTCCCAAAACGATAATAGCCCCTATCAGTAGCAAGGCACCGAGAGGTCCTTCTATCTCTGAAAGAAAATTCCACATCTATCTTTCCCCCTTGTATCAAGAAAAATCTGACATCAAAAACAGGCATTACAAACTTCTTTCCCCGCATGACCGCCCAAACCCCATCCCGACAATATTCTTCATCGCTTACACAGCGTATTAGGGGATTTAAAATTGTGCTACAGCATCGATAAAAGGAAACCCAAAATGATCAGCACCATAAGGATAGCTACCCAGCCGACTTGCGGCTTATAATCTGCTACGTTGGCATTAATCTGCACAAAGGGTTGCAACTGTGTTAACGCTTTGTATAGTGTGCCTTTGTGGTTAAACTTACACGCCAATTCGTACCCGCTTTTTAAATGGAAAGAAACTTCTGCCATATATACACTAGACGCACTTCTGGAAAATACTTTTTCCAAGGCGGAGGGCTGTTCCAATTCACGCACTGTTACAAAATCTATTTCTTCAAAGATAATCCGCTCCTTGTTTACCATAATGTAGCGGGCTGGAACATCCAGCTTAAAGCGGTCAACCGACAGCGCATATTTCTTAAACATCTTAAACTGCCAAATCAAAAAAAGAATCAACAATCCCAATACAATAAAAATCATTTATCTTTCCCCCTTGTATCAAGAAAAATTCTAACATAAACAGACGCGTTCTTACAATTGTTTGCCTGCACACACAGCCAACCGCGCACCGCTCCTACAAAAATAGTAAAATATAGGTAGGTTACGCGTGAAGTCACATCACGCAAATTCAAAAACCGAAGGAAGTAAATATGTTACCTAAAGCGTATGAACCGCAAGAAGTAGAAAAAAAACTCGCGGACAAATGGCAAAATGCTCATTTGTTCGCCGCCAAAGCTGACCCCAACAAAAAACCCTTTGTCATTGTCATTCCGCCGCCCAATATCACGGGCGCGCTGCACATGGGTCATGCTTCTACCAATACTTTACAAGATGTGCTCATCCGCGCGCACCGCATGTTTGGCGAAGACGCCTACTGGGTGCCCGGCACTGACCACGGCGGTATTGCCACCCAAAACGTCATTGAGAAAAAACTCGCTAAAGAACAACATAAATCCCGCCACGACCTAGGCCGTGAAGAATTTTTAAAAGTTGTATGGGATTGGTACCATGAATGCGGCAACGCTATTTTTACGCAATTTCGCAAAATGGGCTGGGCGTTAGATTTAAGCGATATCCGTTTTACCATGGATGAAAAACGTGCCCGTGCCGTCTATGAATGTTTCAAACAATGGTGGGACAAAAAATACATCTACCGCGGTAAACGCCTCATCAACTGGTGCGTGCGTTGCTCAACGGCTTTGTCCGACATTGAAGTAGAACACGAACAGCATAACGGTAAACTGTGGCACTTGCGCTACAAAGGCGAGGACGGCAGCGAAGGGATTGTCATCGCCACCACCCGCCCGGAAACCATTTATGCAGATGCCGCCATTGCCGTTAATCCCAAAGATAAACGCTTTGAAAAAATGGTGGGCAAAAAAGTCATCATTCCGCTGGCTAACCGCGCGATTCCGATTATTGCCGATGAAGCCGTGGAAATGGGATTTGGAACCGGCGCACTGAAAATCACCCCTGCGCACGACGCCACCGACTACGAAGTCGGCAAGCGCCACAACTTGCCCATTATGACGGTCATCAACGATAAAGGTAAGATGGTCAATTGCCCCGAAAAATACCTGGGCATGGACCGCGAACTGTGCCGCAAACAAACCGTCCAAGATTTAGACGAAGCCGGGCTACTGGTCAAAGAGGAAAAATATCAAAACGCGGTCTCTACCTGTTACCGTTGCGGCAGCGCGATTGAACCATTTATGAGCGAACAATGGTTTGTAAAAATGGACGAAATCGCCGCGCCCGCCATCAAAGCCGCCGAAAGTGGCGAACTGCAATTTCACCCGGCCAACTGGAAAAATCCGTTTTTGAATTGGCTTAAAAATATCCAAGATTGGTGTATTTCGCGCCAGATTTGGTGGGGTCACCGTATCCCCGTGTGGTACTGCCGCGATTGCAGCAAAAACGGCCTTACCTTTGCCACCGATTTGCAAGGCAAAGAGCAACTAACCAAAGTATCGTTTGAGGACGGCGCACAGCCGATCGTTTCCTTTGAGAAACCGGCAGAGTGTCCGCATTGTCACGGGCACAATTTAGTGCAAGACCCCGACGTGTTAGATACGTGGTTTTCGTCCGCTCTGTGGCCGATGTCCGTCTTCGGCTGGCCGGAAAAAACGCCCGAAATGGCACATTTTTATCCTACCAGTGTAATGGTCACCGGGTATGAAATTCTGTATCTGTGGGTCGCACGTATGGTGATGACGGGACTCAACTTTACGGGCAAACTTCCTTTCAAAGATGTGTATTTGAACGGGATTATTCGCGACAAATCCGGCCAAAAGATGAGCAAATCCAAAGGCAACGTCATTGACCCCTTGGATATGACCGCTAAGTACGGTACGGATGCGGTGCGATTTTCCTTACTCATGCAAGCGGTGCCCAGTAAAGATATTCCGTATAGCGAAGAGAGCATTACGGGTGCGCGCAATTTCTGCAACAAGCTTTACAACGCCTCGCGCTTTATCCTGATGAATATGGAAGGCATTCAGGGGCCCTTGGCGATGCCGACCGAAGTCAAAGAGTTGGCTGATGTGTGGATTTTGGACCGTTTCACCGCCGCGATGAAAACCGCACGCGAAGGCATTGAGAAATACAATTTGGCTCTTAGCGCCAATACGCTCTACCACTTCTTATGGGATGATTTTTGCGATTGGTATATTGAGCTAGCCAAGCAACGCTTTCAAACCAACGAGAAAGAACACGTGATGGCCTTGTGCGTACATATCCTTTATAATACGCTTAAAGCCCTCCACCCGTTCATCCCGTTTGTGACGGAAGAAATTGCCACCAGCTTGCGCCCGTACGTGGGGGCCACGCAAGAGTTTTTATTAAATGATTCTTATCCTACCCCCAACGAAACGTGGGTCAATGCGCCAGCGCAACGCAAAATGCAAATTGTGCAAGGAATTACCAAAGAAATCCGCACGATCCGCAGCCAATTTAACGTACCGCCGGCCTTGAAAATTTCCGCCGTAGTTTCAGCCAAAGACGAAAAAGAGTTGGAAGTCATCCGCACCTATGCCGGCTACATTCAACTGATGGCTAAAGTGGAAAACTTGACCATTGGCGTCAACGAAGCCAAACCCAAACAAACGGCAACCGCCACGTTTGAAAATGTAGCGATTTATGTACCGCTTACCGGGCTCATTGACTTTGAAAAAGAGCGCAAACGCTTGGAGAAGGATTTGTCAATCGCTAAGGCCAATATTACTTCGCGCCAAGCGCGTCTGAGCCAGGAGAATTTCCTCAAGCATGCGCCGCAAGAACAAATTGATAAAACTAAAGCAGAACTGGCCGCTGCCGAGCTAACCGTGGCGCAAGTAACTGCCGCTTTAGAGGACTTAGCTTAATGAAAAAACTGCTAATTGCCCTGGGATGTATCCTAACGGCTACGCTGGTAGGCGCACAAGTGACGGATTGGAAAAGTGTCACTAAGTACGACAAGAAATCCGCTAAGGAACAACTTTCTAAACGCTTTTTGCGTTACGTAGCATTTGATACGCAAACTAACAATCGCGCGGATAAAGTACCTAGCACCCCGGGGCAATTACAACTTGCTAAAGAACTGGCAAAAGAACTTAAAAAATACGGGGCAAAAAATGTACAGGTAGATAAATATGCCCTGGTAACAGCGGATATTCCGGCCACCTCTAGCAAACCGTCCCCAACCGTTGCATTTTTGGCTCACTTGGATACAGCCCCGGAAGTGTCCGGCAAAAACGTCAAACCGCAAGTGCATAAAGACTACTCCGGGGGCGATATTGTCATCAATGCCGAACATAATATCGTCATTAACGCACAAAACTCTCCCCAACTTGCACAAGCTATCGGGCACGAGATTATCACCGCTTCTGGCGGTACGCTGCTGGGAGCAGACGATAAAACCGGTATTGCAATTTTGATGACGCTGGTGCAATTTCTCTATGACCATCCGGACATGCAACACGGCCCGCTCAAAATTATATTCACCCCCGACAAAGAAATCGGCAACGGTATTGAAAAATTAAATGTGGAAAAATTAGCGGCCGACTACGCTTATACCGTAGATGGGAAAGCGCTGGGAGAACTAACCAACCAAACATTCAGCGGCAAAGCGTTCAAGGCCGTGTTCACCGGGAACCGCGCCGTGCATCCCGGATTAGCGATGAATTCCCCCTTCACCGATAACCTACTCATGGCGTCCGATTTTCACACATTATTACCGCGGCAATCCCGCCCGGAAACCACCTCCGGTCACCGTGGATATATTTATGTAAATTCACTCATTACCGAGGGCGACGTCACCACCGTAACAGGGGTAGTGCGCGCTTTTAGCGACAATGACATGAACCAGCTTATAGCTCAACTCAACCAAGCTTTGCGTACAGTTCGGGCGATGCACCACAAAGGCACCGCACGGCTGGAGATTACCGATGAATACCAGAATTTAAACGAAAAAATCCCGGCGCTTATGATCACGTTGACGCAAGAAGCCATGACACAAGAAGATATTAAACCTGTCCTGCACGCCACGCGCGGCATCACGGACGGATCCGTACTCTCATTTAAGGGACTTCCTACGCCGGATTTGTTTTCCGGCCAATTCAATGTACACAGCGAACGCGAATACGCCGACGTAGATGTGATGGAAGCCAGCCTACGCACTGTACTGCGGCTGATCAGCCTGTGGGGCTTTCAAACAAAAAACTAATTATGGTGCCTAGCATCCTCTGATTAGTTATGCAGTTTGCAAACCAAATTACATTTCTATCTTGCTAGGAACATCAAACAAGGCCTAGATTTTAATTAGGCCTTTTTTCCCTTGCGCGCTTTTTCATTTCTTATTACAATACAACTATACATTTTAAATTTCAGGAGATCTTATGTACAAAAAACTGCTTACGTTATTCGTCAGTTTATTACTGGCCAGCAGTACCCTCTTCGCAACCCCTTCGCTCCTCAAGACCAGGAGAGACACCCCACTCAATTCTGCGGCAGTTGCCCGTTTGGTAGCAAAACAAAAAAACAAATCTTCCATTCGTTCTTTTGCGGCAAGCTACCGTCCCGTGTTACTAGAACGTTTTTTAAAATATGTTTCCTATGATCGCCAAAGCAGTGAGACCGAACCCATCACAGCTGCCGAAATTGAAACTGCGCACAAATTGTACAACGAAATTAAAGAAATGGGCCTAGATGTAACATTAACGGAACACTATTATCTTTTTGTACAAATCCCCTCCAACCTTAATTACAATGTGCCCGTGTTGGGCTACAGCGGACATTACGATGTGACCCCCGGCATTGAAGCCAATAACATTCAAGCACGTGTAATTTCTAAATATGACGGAAAACCGATCGTCCTGGAAAACAATCAAGTCATTGATCCCACTCAAGCCAACGGGTCTTATTTACCCAAGCAAGTTGGCAAAACCGTGGTAACTTCTGATGGGAACACCCTCTTAGGCGCCGATGACGGAGCCGGATTATCTGTGCTAATTACCTTCATGCAAACGTTAGTGGAACACCCCAACATTCCGCACGGAACAATTCAAATTGTGTTAGCCCCTAACGAAGACGTAGGCCGCGCAGCAGAATTTGTGGAAGAAACCCCCTATCGCCCGGAAATTGCCTTTGATTTTGACGGTGGATCTGATGGACGCATTGTAGTAGAAAACTTTAATGCCCGCCAAGAAATTTTCACGGTGGAAGGAGTGCCCGGCCATCAATCGTATGCAGCTACCAACGGTTACCGCAACGCGTGGACCCCGGCTTGTGAATTAGGCGCTGCCATCTGCCCGAAAGAGCTGATGCCCAACTTTAGCTCCGGCCGCGACGGTTATGCCGAATTACATCACATGTCTGCCCCCGGCGGAAAAGTATCCAAAGCCGAGCTGGACATCCGCCACCGCGGTTTTGATACCCAAGCAATGAACGACTGGGAAGAAAAAGCAGATTCAATTGCACAAGTAATTGCAAAAAAATACGATGTTAAAATTTCCCGCAAAATGATTGACAACTATAAAAACGTTGCCGAGTGTGCCCACCCCGATGCCCTGGCCATCACCAAACAAGCGGCCAAAAATGTAAATGTGCCGATCAACATCCAAACCGCCCGTGCCGGTACTACGGCGGCTATGTTTGTCACCAAAGGGTTGGTGGGCGCGTACACGGTTTTCACCGGGCAAAACAATCCGCATAACTACACCGAATGGTTAAGCGAAGAAGACATGTATTATTCTTACTTATTGGCTCTAAGCCTCATGCAGGAAGTTACTAAACAAACAATAGCAACGCCTAAATAAGAAAATAGTTTAGCAACTGTATATACATGCAAATTTTACTAGCCACAGGCAATACGCATAAACTAAGCGAGCTTCAGCGCGTATTGCCTGTTTGTTTGCCTAACGGCGAAAAAATTGATTACGCAATCTTGCCAAATTTTCACATTACCCTGCCGGAAGAAACCGGCACTACCCTTATGGAGAACGCCCGCCTGAAAGCCACGTACGCCGCCGCCCAGAGCGGACTTGTTTCCCTCTCGGATGATACCGGATTGGAAGTAGACTATTTACGGGGGGCGCCCGGGGTTCATACGGCCCGCTACGCCGGGGAAGCTTGCGATGCCAAGGCAAACAATCAAAAATTGTTGCAAGTGCTTGCCGGCGTTCCACCGGAAAAGCGCACAGCTCGTTTTTGCACTGTAGCCTGCATGGCCTGGCCGGACGGACACGTTAAATTTTTTGAAGGCGTGTGCAACGGACACATCGCCCTGGACTATCAAGGCTCCAACGGATTTGGGTACGATCCTATTTTTATAGTAGATGAACTAGGCAAACGCTTTGCCGAACTTTCCACCGACGAAAAAAACGCCGTTTCCCATCGGGGGCGTGCGTTTCAAAAAGTAGCTGCCTTCTTGGCAAACAACACTTCTCTATAATTTATTTATCCGCAATCCTTGGAAATAAGGGCGCGTACTTTTCAATGGGTCCCGCCGCCAAGCGTTTGCTCATTTCCGCACCAATGGTGGGCATAAACGGTGTAATCCACTCTGCTGTTTTGCGTTGGCAAGCAATTACTTCTAAAAGGATTTTAAGCGCACCTTCCGGATCCGTCTTGGCTAGTTCCCACGGCTTAGTGTCGGCAATCTTTTTGTTCAAATCGGCTGAGTAAGCATAGATGTGCTCCAGCACTTTATCAAAGGCCAATTCTTCATAGGCACGGTCAATAGCGGCCTCGGTGGCGGCAATTTTTTCCACCACCTCTACATCCACATCAATTACTTGCGGAAGTTGTGGCTGTTGCTTGGATACCATATTGAGCGTGCGGGAAAGCAAGTTGCCAATATTATTTGCTAAATCGGCATTGTAGCGGTTCTTGAAGCTGGTCATGGAGAAATCGCCGTCTTGACCGAAGGGAACCTCGCGAAATAAAAATGCACGCACCGGGTCCACCCCGTATTTTGCACCAAGTTCGGCCGGGTCAATAACATTGCCCAGTGTTTTGGACATTTTTTCCCCTTCTACCGTCCACCACCCGTGCGCGAATACTTTTTTAGGTAGCGGCATTCCAAGTGCCATCAACACAGCGGGCCAAATCACCGTATGAAAACGGAAAATTTCTTTACCCACCATGTGCAAATCAGCCGGCCATAGCTGATCAAAATTCTCGGCTTTGATAAGCGCCAGTTTTTCTTCGTGTTCGGCCTTGTCGCCCTCGCACAAGAACATTCCGGCTCCGGCGGCGGAAATATAGTTGATAAGCGCATCAAACCATACATAAATGGTATGAGCCGGGTTACTTTTTACCGGCACGCCCCATTTTACTTTGGTGCGCGTAACAGACAAATCCCGTAGCCCGCCTTTGACAAAATTGATAATTTCGTTGGCGCGGTATTTGGGCGATAGAAAATCCGGATGTTCTTGGTAATACGTCAAGAGTGGTTTTTCGTAGCGCGAGAGCTTAAAGAAATAGGTTTCTTCGTGCACCTCGGTCAGCGGTTTTTTGTGCACGGGGCAGATTCCGCCTTCCAGCATTTCGCTTTCATCATAATATTGCTCGCAAGAAACGCAATATTTCCCGGAGTAAGAGCCCAAATAAATATCTCCACTTTTAAGTAATTTTTCAAAAATAGCCTGAACAACATGTTCATGCGCGGGGTCTGTGGTGCGGATGAATGCATCGTAAGAAATGTTAAGCGTTTTCCACAGAGCCTTATATTTAGCGGACACTTCGTCCGTCCACTCCTTGGGAGAAACGCCTTTGGCGGCGGCAGACTTTTCAATATTGGCTCCGTGCTCATCGGTTCCCGTTAAAAAACGCACATCCACGCCTTTTTGACGCAAATGACGTGATAAAATATCACACGCAATCGTGGTGTATGCATGGCCCAAATGGGGTACCGAGTTCACGTAATAAATGGGAGTGGTGATATATGTTTTTTTTGTCATAGAAACCTCTTACAATGTTACGCCTAAGCCATCCAGGCTCATCAGTGCTGTCTCCAGCACCAGTGCGGGCGACACATTACGCCCGATACTGCGTTTATAATCTTCAAATTTGTGAAGCACCGTTTGCAATGTTGCGCGGTGCGCTTCATCCGTTTGTGCCCACTGCGTATGCAAGGCTGCAATCAGCACATCCAAAACTGCTTGAGCTTCACGCCGAGCCAGGGGCGCCGTACGTGAAAGGCCCGCCGCTACTTGCACAGATGCTTGCGCAGAACCAAATTGGCCTTCTTCCAGCAGAGTCAGCGCTTGCGCGGCTTGTAACGCTCCGGTTATGCTACCGCCGCTATAACGTGCGGCCCGCGCGGGATTTTCCACTTCGGGTGCGTGTACTTTGAGCAGGTGTTCTACATGTGCCTGACTAAGCGGAGCAAACAAAAGCGGCTGACAGCGCGACACAATAGTCCCTAACATTGTAGCCCGTTTGCTGGTAATCAAAATCCACACAGTTTTGGCGGGTGGTTCTTCAATAAATTTTAAGAGTGCATTCGCCGCCGCACCTTGCATGGTTTGAGCTTGATCAATCAGAATCACTTTCCAACCGCCCAAAGCCGCTTTTTGTTGTGCTTTGGCGGTTACGCTACGGATGGTATCCACGCTTAAGTGTTGCTGTTTAGCCAATTCTTTTTCAAGCTCTTCTTCGTCGGCACTTTCTTTTAAATTAAGCCGTGCTTGATACAAAAAATCTACCAGCGTTACATCCGGATGCGTGCCCTTTTCAATGGCTTGGCAGCTGGCACACGCGCCGCACGCTTCCCCGTTTTGGCGGGAAAAATAATCTTCACAATTAAGGGCTTTGGCAAATTCCAGGGCCGCCTTGCGCTTGCCAATCCCTTCCGGCCCGCAAAACAAGAGCGCGCCGGGGATGCGCTCTTCGCGCACCAGTTTTTGTAAATATTGGGTGGCTTTTTCTTGCCCTAGAATATCACTAAACATCAGTCTAAAATTTTGCACTTGTGCAGGATATCCGCTACTTCCTGTGCAAGCACATCCACATTTTTATCCGCGTCAATAAGATAGGCGTTTTTGGTTTTCTTTGCCAGTTCTACATATCCTTGGCGCATTTTCTGCCGGAACGATAAATCTTCCTGCTCCAATCGGTCCGAAAACAAATATTCGCCACGTTGCGTAAAATATTTATCCGACATTAAAAATACAAATGTTAAATCCGGCACTAAACCCAATGTGGCAATTTTGTTTAGCGTGTTTATCGTTTTCAAATCAATGTTACGCCCATATCCTTGATACGCGCAGGTGGACATAGTGTAGCGTTCGCACAGTACAATCTTGCCGGCTTGCAAAGCAGGTAAAATTTTCTCTTGCGTGTGTTGTGCGCGGGAGGCTTCGTACAAGAATAGTTCCGCCATCGGGCGCACATCCAAATCCGGCTCCAGCACGATTTGGCGGATTTTTTCCGCTGTTTCCGTGCCGCCCGGCTCGCGCGTTAAGATGACGTCTTTGCCGTGTTCCAATAAGGTGTTGAGCAGTAGCTTAGCTTGGGTAGATTTCCCACAGCGGTCCGGTCCTTCCAATACAATAAATTTTCCTTTCATACGTCTAGTTGATTCCTTCCTGCGAAGTGATAATTTCCATTTTCGGGCGCGCGCCATGCGTCCAGGCGGAGGCTTTTACTTGCTCCAAAATGGGGCCGAGCTTACCTTGCGCGTCCAAGACAAAATCCACTACTTCGCGAAGGGCTCCGTCTCCTCCGACCCGTTTGGTAATGTAGTGCGCATGATCTTTCACTACGTCCACCGCGTTGGGCACGGTAGCAGCAAAGCCAACCTCCGCCAACAACGGAATATCGGTAATATCATCCCCCATATAGCACACTTGGTCCGGCGTTAAATTTTCTTTTTCAAGCACGTCCTGCAACGGGCCGATTTTGGTCAAAAAGCCCTGATACATATACTTAAAGCCTAGGTTTTTAGCTCGTTCAATGGTGGTTTGATGACGCCGCCCGGTAATAATGCCACATAATATCCCGGCACTATGGCAAAGCATCAGCGCAATACCGTCTTGGGTGTTAAAGGATTTAAATTCTTCAATGCGGCCATCCGGCGCAACGAAAAAATTCACTTTTCCGTCTGTCAAAATACCGTCCACATCCGTTAGAATCAGTTTAATGCGCTGGGCGCGTTCGCGGGCTTGTTGCATAGTGGCATCTCCTTATATATGTATTATAGCAAACTTGAAGGCCCGTAACATTTGCTGCGTTGCCCTCAAGTAAAGTCCTTAATCAAAGGAAATACAAATCCGCTGTTTTTTTATATAATAGGAGTAATCACTTTTTGATGAGGTCTATTCATGGCAAAACGTTTTACGGAAAATGCGCAAAAAATCATTCTTATTGCGCAAGAAGAAGCCAAGCGCTTAAATCACGATTATGTAGGCACGGAACACATCTTATTAGGACTTTGTGCGATTGAAGGCACAGTATCCAACCAGATTTTAACTTCTCTCGGGGTTACATTTCGCAAAGTACGTTTAGAAATTGAAAAGATGGTAGGCATTGGCGATACCATCATGTTATTGGGTGAAATCCCGTTTACGCCCCGCGCCAAGAAAGTGCTGGAATTTTCCGTAGAAGAGTCCCAACTCCTAAACTCGGAATACATCGGCACAGAACATATTTTGCTGGGCTTAATCCGTGAAGAAGAAGGCATGGCCGGCAAAATTTTAGGCAACCTAGGTCTCAGTTTAACTTTGGTGCGCGACACGGTAGTCAATTCCGTAGGGGAAGGCAAACTCAACGATAAAGAAAAAACCCCCGATATGTTGCGCCAAACCGATACAGACGAAGCCCCTAACAACGCCGGGCGCATGGCGGAAC
>ONOD01000040.1 GCA_900319325.1 uncultured Elusimicrobium sp.
CACACTGGGTTCGTGCGTATGTCTGGTTGATAAAACGATTGAAAAACTCCCCGTTTGTAACGCAACCGGCATATTATAAGGTTCCTCTGTACGTTGTACCAGTTCTGTTAAAGTTTGCGAGTCGCTCCCTACGTATCCTCCACGGCTATCCAGCAAGTGTACCCGCACCGATACATAGCGTGCTTTACGCGCTGTAACAGCCTGTGGAACACAAAGTGTTTCCAAAAAAGATTCGTAGGATAATCCCACCTGCACATAGGTAGCCGCCTGGGGAAGCGTAAGCATACCGGATGACACTTTCAAATCGCGCACCACGTTTCCGTCAGCTAAGGCACAAACGGTTTCCCCTTCCAAATGAGATAACCCCATTACTTGCGTAGCGGCGGTTGTGTTCCTAACCGAAATGCTGCTATCCAAAAACACACTAGTCTGAGCTGATTTTTCCGGCAAGCGTTTGCAAAAGCGCTCAATAAAAATTCCACCCTTGCGTAGCACGGCCGCCCACAATTCATCCTGTCCTTGGTTAGCAAACGTACATATGCTTACAAAGGAACCTTCCGTTTGATGATGCGTCCAGGCGTAAATACCCTGTTCAGGGACATAGGTAAGTGATAATAATTTTCCATCGGCAGTTCTGCACCATAATAACGCATCAGGTTCTTGCGCGTAAGCCAGTTGTTCAATTGTTTGATTAAAAAACAAATGCTTGGCACGCAGCGTTAAATCATCACTGGTGTAAGAAGCGGTTGTGTAGTCATACACAAAATCTCGTATCACGCTACCACGAGCTTGCACAAATACTACGCGGTTTCCTACTAAAAGAGGGGACGTGGAATAGGAACCCCGTTCACTTTGCTCGGCCAATTCTATGGTATCAAGGGAAAGTGCCCCATTACACGAAAGAGTCCATTCACTGCCAACGGTAAAAATGAGAAGCTTATTCAAAACGACTACGCCTGTTATCGCATTCAATTTGGTGCTTGCTAAACGGATCGAAAGCGCATCTGTACTTAATAACGTATCGCGCGCCCGTCCAAAATCCATAAAATTACCCGTCTTAGAAAACCATAGTGTTTGCGCCTCTTGCGTAGTAGCCGCCAACCCCAAACGATCTTGATAAAAGAATACACAGGCGGGGTATCCTGCCGCCGAACTAAATGAACCCTCTGCCCAGGCGGAGGTCCAGGCTTCGCTACCGCAAGCGCGCTCTTGTTCCACCACCACTTGAGTATCTGAAATGTAACTCAAGATGCGCACAACCCCCCGTTGGATAAAGGATTGCGCACTCAGTTCATAACCAACCTCACCGGAATTTTGCCCCGAACGCACCCGCAATTGTACCTTATTTTCAGCATCGTCAAAATTACCTACCAAATAGAAGTTATCATCCCCACTAGCCCGTGAAAGCACTTGATGTATTTGCCAGGTAGCCCCTTCATCGTATGAAATTTCAATCGTTAATGTCCCTGTCCAGGTTCCTTGAGTACGTAACGTCCAATCACTCCCGGAAGAAATTACACTTGAAGTGGCTTCATATCCCAATGTTCCCATTTGATAATTGGCCTCCACCGTATGCACTAAACAAAAACGCCCCCCAACATGTTTGGGAGTAAATATTGCACTGCTGCTTTCCAAAATATAGCGTCCCGCTTCCACTACCGTCTGCGTGCCGGCATTTTCGCCCCCTGATAGCACTTGCGT
The DNA here is from genome assembly GCA_900319325.1 of uncultured Elusimicrobium sp. GTDB lineage: Bacteria > Elusimicrobiota > Elusimicrobia > Elusimicrobiales > Elusimicrobiaceae > Avelusimicrobium. The sequence continues at coordinate 1,702 of ONOD01000040.1, forward strand.
TACCGTGTAATCTGCAGGGCCATTGAAGTAGTTGCGATATTCCAACACCAGCCTCTTTCCATTCCAATCTCCTCCGTCTTCAGCGGCAGAAGTAATCCGCAAAATATTTCCTTGCACCGTAGCACTCAGTCCTTGCGCATTATAGGCAGTATTAAAATTAGCTGCAATATCCGCCACATGCAAACCATACCGTTCCCCGATGTAAAAACATGCGCCATCAAAATAGGCCCATACCATTAGGTTGGGGTAGTCTACCGGAGCAAAGGCGAGAGTCGCCGAGACTCCCTGACTTTGCACCGTAGTCGTCTGTGGATACACTCGCATTTTTTTATTTTCGTCCGTATTGGTAGACATGAACGGACCGTAACAAAGCGGCGCTTCTTCCAACGTAAAGGCGCCGATCGCTGTACGGGTCAGTTTCATGAGCGGATATTGTGAATGTGCCAAATAAAGCTCATTATTGTATTGCGCTGTACGAATTTGCGCCAACGCTTCCTGTGCATACGGAGTCACCAATTCCAACGGTTCGTCATTGCCGTCCAACACCGGGCCATTGGCAGTAAAAAAACGTATATAGTGAGCGCCCAATTCCAGGACATATCCCTCTTGGGTACTGATCGGGAACGAAATCAGCTGGCAAGGTTGATCAGGGTGTTTGGTACTTCCCATGTACTGGGTTCCCGGTCGGTTGGAAACCCCTCCTTGCGGATGCACAATCATATTTTGCGCACTTTTAAGCCAAGTATGATAGCTGGACGCATCCACCCGTGTTTGCAGGGAGGGGCTAACCTCCCCCCCTGTAAACGATGATTGCAAAAGATGTTGTACCATATCAACGCACCTCACTAAAAGCGTCCTTCTGAGCGGATACAAAAGCTCCCTCAGACATATTATTGCGGCGTGCTTCTTCCAAATACAACGTATATTTTTGTTGCAGGCGAGCAGACAAATCAATATCCCCTGTAAGTGCTAACGCCGCATCGCACGCCAAAGCCAAAGCAAAACATTTCACAAAGGCCGGGTCATACTGCGTTTCATCGGCCATTCTCCGGGTATACCGAACCCCGGCAGATTCCACAGCGGTTACAAGCACCCGCGCATGAGATGAAACGTCAAATCGTTCCTCAAACGGCACTGGCGTATGCGGATCCTGCAAACCATATATACGCCGGATAAACAGCGCATCGGCAGGGTAGACATAAACAAACTGACCCTGGGCAGTATCGGTGGGCAGCGGAACAAGCGGTTTTTCCACTGTGGCAAACGCCCAATCATGTGTACGCAAAACCTCATCTCGCACTGGCTCATAAAACAAAGAAAGCCAGCGGGCCTGCTCATTATCCTGTTGCAAGGAGGAGATCGGCGCTTGCCCTAAATAAGCTAATGCTAGATTTGCAATTGTTGTTTTTGAATACATAATACTCCTATTAATTTTATAAATACTTATTTTTTAAGTATTTTTATTTTAATATTATTTTTTTATAACACAATAAAAATCAAATTTACATTTTATTTTGCATTTTTAATTAATTTATTTTTATATTGTTTTTTAAAAATACTTATATTTTAAGTATTTTTATTTTTAACAATAATTTTATTAAAAATATTTTCTTATTTTCTATTTAAAATTTAACTCAATATCTTTTTTCTTAGAGCAGGATTTATTTTGCGATATTTCACGTCAACATATCGTCGGAATTTTGGATATTTTAAGAGAAAAAATGGCTTCAAGAAGTGAAATTTAACTGAAAACCCCCTCATTTTGCGCAAAAACAACCCTATTTTCCATTTTTACAGACACTTGCGACCATTTTTATGCCGAAATCTTAATATCTCTGTCTAAAATATAATTAATGCGCCCCTTTTAGGGGGCCGCGAGCAAAACGCACGCGCCCCCCTCCCCACTTATTTGGTTTCGGCGATATCAACCACACAGCAGGAAATTGCACCTGCGGTAATGGTACCGGTTACGGTATAATACATCCGCAGATAGCGTTTCATTCCGGCCGGGATACCCAATGCGAACAGATTTTTAGCAGTATCTGCCAGTTGGGTTCCGGTAACGGTAGCGCTGGCTAGCGTAACTACCCCGGAAGAAAAGTCTGATTTATCAGACGTTTGCAGCGCACAAACAATCTGCGTAGCACCTGCAAAGGCTGTATCCGCATGAGCCAATACAACTAAGCGCCCCTGTGCCGCATCTCCAGCCGCGGTTAAATCTACAGTATTGGTGCTAGCGCCCGTAGCACGCAATGCCTGCGCATCGGAAAATATCACATTTTGATCAAGTAACATAGTTTCTCCTATTTATAAAATTCCGGGACGGGTAATCTGCCCCGCCCCGGCGGGTGTTAGGCTACCACGTTTTCATCGTCGCGAATAGCATCGCAAATATGCACGGGGATTTCGTTGAACGTCATGAGAGGTCTAGACGTAATTTGATCCGGCGTGTATTGGATGTTCGAACGATTGGTAGTCAACTTACGAAGCGCCGCTTTTACGGTACGGTTCATGTACCACACGGGCTTACCCAGGGACAGACTTTGGATTTTTTCTTCCAAGTCACACATCTTATCAATGAGGTTGGACGGAACATTGGTAACATCAATATTACAAATGCGCCCGGCATAACGCCAATCCTGTACGGCAAGTCCCAATTTCCACTCAAAATATTCCTTGTAAGCGGGATATTCGTTGCCGTTAGCGTCCACGTGATTTACCAAGCCATAATCCACCCGTTGAATCCCGGCTTTGGAACCTTTGGGGAAAAAGGTAAATACTTTATCTGTATCCCATACCACCAAGTAAATGGACGAGTTCTGTCCATTAGTGCTTCCTCCTGCGTCCACAACGTTGCGGCTGGATTCTGCCCCCGAGAGGGAATTGTAACGCGCCGCCAAACCGGTAAAGCGTTCCGGAGTCGCCCCGGAATTACCGTAGATTAAATTGCTGGCCATAGAGGAAGACATCCCCGAAATGATCGCACGGGATTGCCCCGTACGAACGGCATCCACATGGCCTCCTTTCTCGGCTACCAACTTATCCACTACGGAGTAAGCGGACAAAGTACCATAGCTTTCTACCACTACTTTGGTAGTAGCCTTGGCCGGTTCAATACCTTGATATGCACGACGCCAAGTCCCTTCGGGAATTCCGGTACGAACTGCATATTCATGGCCGGAATCAAGCGAGCTTTCTGCCACTACTGCGTCGCCAATAATATCATTGGATTGGCTAAGCACTTCCGCAATGGCCAGTTCCTGGCCGGACGGATCAAACTGCTTGGCATAATCCACTAAGTTATAATGTTTATCTGCAATAATTGCCATATTTTCTCCTTATTGTTTTCCGTATAACGCTTGAGTGAAAGTTTTATCGGTTGAAGTGCCGGGCGCACCCGTTACCGAAATATCCTCCATCATCCGCTTTCCCACCACAGCAAATGCACGGACCATTGCCGGGTGATTTCCAAGCCCCGTTTCTTCTAATAGTTGGCGCAGTTCTTTGCCGCCGAATTCATCGGCAGCACGTACCGCGCGGGAAACTTCTTCCTGCCAGGTCTTGCCATACATTTTTTGCGTTTCTTGCGCCCACTCACGGATTTGTTTTTGTTTAGCTTGTTGCTGTTTGTCCGCCTCTTGTTGTAAGCGATTATTCTCCAGTTCCATCCATTTTTCAAGCGCGGGTAAAGGCAAGTGTATTGCGGCCGCTTGCTGTTTAAACTCGTCCAAAGAGTTTGCACTGATAGAAGAATTTTCCGGCAGCACTAGGGCTGCATACGGGTCCTGTAATTGCGGCGTCTGTTCTGTATTTTCCAAAGCAGACGAAGCGTTCAAATCGGTTGATTCACTCATGTTCTGTCTCCTGTTGTAATTGCTTTTGCAAAGCGGTAACTTCCGCCTGATGTTCACTGCGCATTTGCTGATATGCGCCCGCATTGGCTTGTTCAATTTCATCTAATAAAAAGAGTCCAATGCTACGTTGTCCACAATGAAAGGCCGTTGCCAATTCATCCCCGGGAACAAACCCATGCTGCCGCACCTGCGTTGCCTGTAAAATGCGCCATAATACTCGACGACCAGCCGAGGTTTTAAGCACACATTGCAAATCACTTACAATACGTTTTTGCAGTTTAGATGAGTTCATAAGTGTCCTCCGGTTTTAGTAAGTATTGAAGCCCCAGGCTTTCCATTCCCTCCATCAAAACACGTGAATAATTCACCTGGCTGGTGGCCGTAGGATCAGCTTGCGCAATTTGGGCTGCCAACGCAAGGCCCTGGGATAAAGGTTCCAACATGCTGGCCCGTTGCGCCTGTGCAATCGTTGAGATATACTCCACATGCATCTCAAGGCCATTCAAATAATCCGGCGTAGGAGGAATCGCTCCCTGGCGCAACAGAATATAGTATGTGCGCTCAATCAAAGGATCCAACAATTCCGTCTTAAGCCGTTGCAATACAGGGCCCAATAAAAGCATTTTTTCCTGACGGCGTTCTGCAACTTCGGCGGCGGTCATATTAGGTACTTCCTGCGTAGCCAGCATTAAAAACACATCCGCAAAAAAATGGGAACGAATGGTCTCTCGTACACTTTCCATTGCCTGATCTAACGCCGTTAAATCTGCTTGAACTTGGTACGCCGGCTTGATGGCTGCATCCGTTAAACTATTGCAGCGGGTAATGCCTCCGGGCAGCAAGTTTACTTCGCCCTGCACACTAGCTGACACCATGACTGGGGGATTGGTATTTTTGTCTAACGCTACCAGTTTTGCCTTTTGCATTTTTTGTAGCATTTTCACATCCCCCAAACACTTCCACCCCGGGGCACGGCCATATCCTTCCGATGAGGTTTTTGTCTCCCAACGAGCACAAATTACCGGAAATTCATGGTATCCTCCTTGGCGCAAAAGCGTTCCGTCTTCCATAAAATAAACCGACAAATATTCAAAATCTTCTTGTATTGGATTGTAATGCACATTAGGCAAAATAAGCTGTAATATTTTGTATTGTGTGCGGTCATTTTCTTCTTTGAGTGTTTGTAAAATAGGCGCAGGCAATACCGCTATTCCAAAAGATTTTGCCATTTGCTCGGCCGTCATAAAACATTCTCTTCCAAAAGTATTCACGCGTCCTTTATCGTCCACATCAAGCACATACTCTCCGATTGTAAAAGGCCGGCAATAAATACCTCCTTTGGGATCCTCCTCTACCATAAAAGCAGCCGTACCAAACACACAAAGTTCTTCATAAACACTTTGCAACACGCAGTATAAATTGCTTTTTGCCAAAGTGCTTTCAAGTAGCTTTTGTACATGATTAATCCACTCACTAGCCCCAGGCAATTGCAATAATTGTGACGGGCGAAGAGTTAAACTGAACCAACGTCTGGCTGGGCTGGTAAGGCCACTCATCATTCCCGCTCCTAAAATTCCTACCGCCAGCGATGGCGAACTGTCCAACAAAGTTTTGTGGTCAATTGGCTTGCCGCCATTAGGAACATCACTTTCAAAGAAACCGCGTGTAGGTGACAAATACGTAGCTAATTGTTTCCACGTACGCACCCACGGTTCACGCGATTGTTTCAGCGCTTGATAACGCGCTATGTATTTTTGTATTTGTTTTTTCATAATATTTTATGCAGAAGAACAGGAAATTTACTATCATATCTACCAGGGAGGCATTATGATAGGACCATTCTTCATTGTTTTATTTGTAATTTTGCTAGCCGTACCAGGATTTTATTTGATCACACGGGCACTATTCCCCAAGCAAAGCAAACGTTCGGCACGGATTCTGTCTTACATACTGACAGCCTTGTTAGTAACTATATTAGTTACAATTATGTTTACACAGTTGTAAACTGATATTTCTATTTTCTTTTTGTCCCGTTTTTTATTAACGGGATTTTTTATGTTTAAGTAACAAACGCCGATAGTGCTTTTGAAGGTAGGTGGCGTGATAAGATGTGTTACTATATTTAGATAATAGCAAGTTTTGTAAATAATGTCAAGTTTAAAAAAGACCCATTTTGGGCCTATTTTTTTAAATTACTTCATACTCACTCTTGGCAAATTCAGAGGCAGACTTAGTTGTACTCATCGCACACACAGGAGCCGCAAACGTAAGTGCTAATGCATCTGCAAGATCCGGACTTTTTCCCGTACGTTCTTTAATTTTCTCTTTACTTTCCAACCGCAATCGCCCCGCCGAATCATAATCATAACATACCTGGCATAAATCCGCCTTCAATTCCGGCAAGTCAGGCAGAACCCCCTGTGTTTTAATCCATTGAGCTAGCTCATACCACATTTCCGCACGCTTATTGGCAAATTGTCCGGGGCGCGAAGCGCTGCTTCCAAACGGAATTTCCACAATATTCCGGTATCCCAGCTGGCGTAAGCGATCAATCACGCCCCCACCATAACCGGCGTCTACAAATACTACCGCCGGGCGAAAGCGATCAATCTCGTGAGCCACGCGACAAGCCAATGTCATATTGTCAACTTTCGCAAACACTAACGGCGCGAATACATATCGGCCCTGCCGGCACAAAATAACACTGCGGTCCGCCCCAAAGCGCGCAGGATCCACCCCCATTACACGTGGTGCAGTACGCCATTCTTCCGAGGAAATTTCCCGATGGCACGCACATAACACTTGATCAATCGGGATCAAAATATTCTCCGCGCTGGCTGTAAAATCGCACAAATATTCTTGGCGGAAAATTAACTCCGGCGTGTCTGTTTGCAAACGAGACAATTCCTCAGGAGCGATCACACCGGATTCATCCGCCCGAAACATTCCCACCCACCAAATTGATGGCTCGTTTTCGGCATTTTTTTGTGCTTGCTGAAACAGCTCAAAAAAAGCATTTTGTCCCTTTGGAGTTCCCATAAACACAGTCCATCCTGCCCGCGACAATAACATTGGGCGAATGATTTCTGTAAACACATCCGGCTTCATTTGAGCATATTCATCCAACACAACCCCGTCAGCGTAGGTTCCGCGTAAGGCATCCGGATTATCCGCACCACATACCCAAATCCGCGCCCCGTTGGGCAACTGCACACATAGCTCACCTTCCAACACTTTTACTTGAGGGATGTTGCACGTGTAACGTTTCAAATAATCCCACGCAATTAATTTTGCCTGCTTCAGAAAAGGGGCCACATAAAAATATCGCGGATATTTGCGCGGGTTATGAATAGCCATTTTAATCAAATGATTGACAGCACATACGGTTTTGCCCAACTGACGGTGCGTAACCAACACGCAAAACCGATGACTTTCCAACGCGGTATGAATTATTTCACAACAGGCCCCGCCGCCGATACTTCTTCTTTCCCGTCTTTCCATCCCAATAAATTTTTGGCCGTAAACACCGCAAATGATGAAGCATAATTGCCACGCAAACTATTTTGTATTAAAATATTTCTCTGCCGATCACGCGCTTGTTCACACGCATATCTAAAAGCAGGGTACTTTTCCTCCCATGCGTGCAAGTCCGCACAGGTAACATCAATTTGTTTGGCAAAAGCTGCAAAGGTGGGCAGCTCGCACGCGGTCTCCACCAAGTTAATACTGCCATCCCGTTTTTGCACTTCGGTAATCGTAAACGCTGCCCCATTAAAAAAAGAAAGTAGTTCTTGGCAAAAACTAGGTTGATATTTTATTTTACTACGCATTTTTTCCTCCAAGTATAAGATCAAACTTATATTCTTTACTCACCAATATAGACACGCACACAGAAGAACCGAAAAAAAGTTTTATGGCCTCCAACGAATCTTCTTGCACACAAAAATTTCTCCAATTATCTTCGTAAAAAAAAGCATTGTACAAGCGGAGCAACGCTTGTAAACAACTATCAGGAGAGGCTGAAACCAGCCTCCCAGCTCGCGCATACACAGCTGCTTGCAACTGAGCTGCGCGCGCAAAAATACAGTTTTCCAACCTTATTTTTTGTGGAAAATTCATCTTACGCCTTCTATAATTTTGTGAAATAAACGACTCCACTAGTCTACAGATATAAACTTGTT
>ONOD01000130.1 GCA_900319325.1 uncultured Elusimicrobium sp.
ATTTCAATTTAATCTTGCTCATCATATCATACATAATGATGCTGGCCGCAGCAGATGCATTCAAGCTATCCACATTGCCTAATTGTTTTTGCGGGATGGAAACAACTTCATCACAATTTTCGGCGGTCTTTTCGCGGATACCAAAACCTTCCGAACCAATGACCAATACCGCCGGGGAATTATATGTTACTTTGTGAATAGGTTTGCCGGCCATATCCGCGCCATAAATCCAGAATCCTTCCTCTTTTAAATCTGTAATGGCTGCGGAAAGATTGGCCACTTCTACCAAATTCACATTTTCAATCGCTCCGCACGCTACTTTGTACACAGCGGGAGTAATCCCCACCGTACGGCGATTCGGCAAAATAATTGTAGAAAACCCTAAACAAGCCGCGCTACGAATAATGGCACCCAAGTTTTGCGGGTCCGTCATTTCATCTACGGCCAGCCACAGCTCATCCTTTTTCCCGTCCGCTTCATATATGGCGGTAGAGAGTTTCATAAGTTTTACCGGTTGCACTTTGGCCATAATGCCCTGGTGATTGGCATTTCCGGTCAGCCGATCCAGCACTTTGTTTTCAATACGGTCAATACGTACATTCGTGCGTTTGGCCAAACGGATAATTTCCTCTACAGTACGGTGTCCGGCTTTGCTATCGGACACGTACAATTGTGTAACGTTTCGCTTTTTGCTTTTAAGCGCTTCTAAAACGGGATGAATCCCATAAATAATATCTTGATTGTCTTGCATTGTGTCCTCCTAGCCGATTTGAGCAGATCCAAAACTCATCCCCACTTCTAGCGCGGCTTTTACTTCTTTACCTTGGGGATCTACCAATTTTAATTTTGCAATAGCGTCCGCAATTTTCACTTCTGTAATATTAAAATTTCTAAAGGAGGCCATATGCCCGAATTTGCCTTCTAGCACCATATCAAAGGCTTTGGCTCCGTAAAGAGTGGAAAGCCACCGGTCAAAAGCCGTGGGGCAGCCGCCGCGTTGTGTATGGCCTAACACACACGCACGGGATTCAATCCCGGTGCGCCGTTCAATCATATCGCTTAGTTTATAAGCAATTCCACCCAGACGAATAGCGTCCGTGCTGCCCGCTACTGTACGCGCAATGGCTTGCTCCCCTGCTTCATTTTTAGCGCCTTCGGCTGCTACCACAATACTAAAGTTTTTACCGTTTCGTTTGCGGTTCAAAATATAATCTACAATCACGTCATCATTGTAAGGAATTTCAGGAATGAGAACAACGTCACCCCCGCCCGCCAAGGCAGAACGTAACGCAATCCATCCTGCATAACGCCCCATCGTTTCTACTATCATCACGCGGTGGTGCGATTGCGCAGTAGTATGCAAGCGGTCAATCGCTTCGGTTGCAATGGCTAGCGCCGAGTCAAATCCAAAGGTTTGGTCCGTAGCATCCAGATCATTATCAATGGTTTTAGGAACCGCTACAATAGGCATCCCCCGTTCCACAAATTGTTGAGACATGTGCAGCGTTCCGTCTCCACCGATTGTAATAAGCGCATCCAAGCCGCACTCTTTAAAATTATGCAATACAACCGAAGAAACATCTTGGGGTTTTTCCGGCGTACCAAACGGAGGCAGCGTATATTTAAATGGGTTGGCAATATTGCTGGTTCCCAAAATGGTTCCGCCCAGTGTTAAAATGCCGGAGACTTTTTCGTTGGTAAGAGGGAAGATATCATTGCGTACCAGCCCATCAAAACCATTCCGTACGCCAAAGACTTCAATCCCATGGCCCAGTGCGTTCTTGCTCACGGCACGCACCACAGCATTCAAGCCGGGGCAATCGCCCCCGGCTGTCAAAATTCCAATACGTTTAATACTCATTTTTCCCCCCGGTTTTAGCGCTGTATAGTTTTGCGATCAGTCCCATCACGCAAGGCCTTTAAACGGCAGACCACGCCATCAATGACCCAGCTGGGTGTAGAGGCTCCGGCTGTAACAAAAATTTTTTTAGCCATCTTCACCTGTTTGGCATCCAGTTCTTCTTCGGTT
>ONOD01000041.1 GCA_900319325.1 uncultured Elusimicrobium sp.
TCATTTTGGTGCTGAATATAAGGCGCAATTACATACCAAAATAAGTACAAAATTTGATGATAAAGAGGCCGTGCTTGCCTTACTTCGTAAATATAATTTGCTTTCTAAAACTTTAGTTCCTACGCAAAGCACCATAGCTGCTTTATTGGAAGATCCAACCGTCCCTGCAGAAGCAAAAACTGCTTTGTCTAAGTTGGCCTCAGCGTGTACCGAAGAATTCTTGGATACAGAGAGGGCCGATTAATGCTTATATGCTTAAGGCGGGATCTTCGCTTGCAGATTTCGTTGTTTGTGCCGGCACTTATGATGCTGGTTTTTACGTTGGCACGTTTTGCAATATGGTGTGGAAATTCTGCTTTTTTTGCCCCGCTTTCTTTCACTGAAGTTTTTTCTGCCTTTATTCACGGCCTTCAATTTGATTTTTATATGACAGCCCTGCTCATGGGGCCGATTATTTTGTTGTTAAATCTTCCCATTAAATGTATTTGGTGGGTGAAAATATGGGTAACTGTCCTGTTGTTGGAATTGGTGTTTGTGACGGGCTTCTTAGTTGCTGATTACGTGTATTTTCCGAATGTGGGAAGGCACATCGCTGAAGAAATTATTCAGGTGTCTAACGATTGGGAATATGTGGTATCTTATGCACTCACGCAATTGTGGTGGGCCTTACTTATTTTGCTGGGTGGCTTGGCTGTTGTATTGCGTTTTCTTTACAAATATATTTCTAAACAAACAACGTGGAAAAGAAATCGAAGGCAAACAATCCTTGCAATCATGTGTATTTTGCTATTGATTTTGTTAGGGATTAGGGGCCACTTGGGACGTGGAAAATCACTGGGAGTAGCCGATGTATATAATTATGCTCAATCATCGGCGGGGGCTGCCCTTACATTAAACGGAGCTTTTACTGCTTATCAAGTGGGACGTAAAGGAACTCAAGAATTTACGAATAATTTTCCTTTGGAACAAGCCATTGAAATTACGCAGGAAAAGCTGATTTCTACACAAGAAAGGGTCCTGAATGATACCTATCCTTTAATGCGCCAGCGTATCAATATTGCTAGCCCTTCAGGCTCCCAAAAACCGAATATTTTGATTGTACTATTGGAAGGGTGGAACCCCCAGTATATTGATGCTATTGGGCACAAAAACTTTAAGGTAACGCCTGTTTTTGATGAAATTTTAAAAGACTCGGTTGTATTTTCTAATGCTTATGCGGCCGGCCAACGCAGTATATTTGGCTTTGCAGCCGTATTAGGGAGTATTCCGTTGATTCCGGGCTTGCCGATGTTTGGATATGGGCTTGAAATGGCTTCTTTGTCCCCCTTTCCCAAGCACTTTTCTCAAGCTGGATATTATACATTTTTTGCCCAAACTTCCCATCGGGATTCGTATCGCCTATGTGCGTTAGCTTCGTACTTGGGGGTACAGGATAGTTACGGCTGGGAAGATATTCCCGAACGATTACCGTATCGGGAAAAGGCGCCTTTTGGTTATGATTATGACGCGTTGCAGTTTGCGGCCGATCAAATTGCCAAACATAAAGCGCAACCTTTTATGGGAATGGTTTTTACGGGTATTACGCACGAACCGTTTGTTTCAACGCTTTCTCAATTTGATATTTATCCGAATGATACTTGGGAGCACGGATTTTTAAATTCATTGGCCTATGCAGATTGGTCCATTGGCGAATTGTTAACACGTGCCAAAAAAGATGGTTGGTTTGACGATACTATTTTTGTATTTGTGGCGGATCACACGTCGGGCCCAAGAGAAGAAGGCACGCTTAAACAAAACTTTCATATCCCGCTTGTTATTTATGCTCCCAAACATTACCAAGCTAAACAAATTGATTACGTTGTTTCTCAATTAGATATTGCCCCCACCTTATACAATATGGCAGGATTAACCCCCATATATACTGCCTTTGGACGGGATATGTTTGACGTTGCTGCCCCTCATTTGGCGATGGTTTCCGAAGGAAGCAATATTGGGTTGATTACCAACGAGGGGGCTATTCGTCATACAGGCAGTAAATTATTAACAATAGAGCCTTATACCGATAGCTTTGATGCCGCGCAAGCGGAAAAGACACTATTAGCTTTGAATAAAACCGCCTACACTTTGCTTAAAGAAAATCGCTGGTATAATCCCCAAGTAGAGGTTTCTCATGAATGATAAGTGGATTATAGCGCTTGATCAGGGGACATCTAGTTGCCGGGCCTTTGCAGTAGATGCCCAAGGAAAAGTTCGTGCTCAAAAAAACAAGGTGTTTTCCCCCCATCGTCCTCAGAAGGGCCTGTCTTTTTATAATGCAGAAGAATTGCTAGCTGCCCAGTTAGGAGTATTATACGCATTATTGGACGAAATCGGACCCGAAAAAGCCGCTGCATTAGCAATTTGTTCCCAACGTTCTACGGTTGTGCTATGGGATAAAAATACGGGGTATTCATTGGCTCCCGCGCTTACGTGGGAAGACGGACGTTCTTTCAAAGAGTCACAATCCTGTGCCATTACCCAGGAAGAAATCCATCAACAAACCGGGTTATTTAAAACGCCTTATTTCTCAGCTCCTAAGATTGCTTGGTGTTTGGCAAATTTTCCATCGGCCAAACAAGCAGCGGAGTCCGGGACTTTATTGGCGGCCCCGGTAGCTTCTTATGTTATTTGGCACCTAACAAAGAAACGGATATTTTCAACGGATCCTACACTTGCACAACGTACATTGTTATGGGATATCCGGACAAAAAATTGGAGCGAAACTCTTTGCCGGACATTTGGGGTTCCGCGTGCGTGTTTGCCCACGCTTCAGCCTACGCAAGCCGATTATGGAACGTGTTTATATAAAGGGGTATCTATTCCCATTTGTGTGTGCGTGGCGGATCAGCAAGCGGCTGTGGCTTACCATTCCTTGCAGAAAGGACAAACCGCTGTAAATTACGGTACAGGGGCTTTTGTCCTTCATCATACGGGGAAGAAGTTGACAATATTGCCTGGCATGTTGTCATCTGTAACTGCAACAGAATCTCTGGATAATCAACAATTTTTGTTAGAGGGACCCATTTGAAGTTGCTTTAGCTGCTAAATCACCAATTATGTTGCTGCCTGCGTTAGGCGGACTTGGCGCTCCTTATTGGAATTATAAGGCACAGGTTGCCGTTGAAAATGAGACGGCTGATACAAAATCAGCAGATTGGGTGGCAGGGGCTTTGCAAGCGATTGCGTCCCGTGTAGCGGATATCATTTATTATTTGCGACAGAATAAATTTTCTGTAAATTCTTTAATCGCATCGGGTGGACTGAGCAAAAATATGTACTTGCTGCAAGCACAAGCCAACTTGATAGGAGTGCCATTACTCCAACAAAGCGAATCGGAAAGTACCGTTTTAGGAACGGCCTATTTGGCCGCACAATATTTGAAGTGGAATTGGATAGTCGGAGCGGACGCATCTAAACATATTATTTATCCGAATATCCCTTCCGAAGCTACCCAAAAAAATTATCGGACATGGCAGCAATTTGTTCAACGACACATTTAGTCAAAAAATACATCCATGCTTGTAAAGGGGCGGGTATAAAGGTCCTATCCAAAATGTGGGACCAAAGACCCTTGTGAATCATCCACTTTTCCATTAAAATAAGAGTAAGGAAGGTTATCAAAATAACTGTTTCTTGAGGAGAAAATATATGCAAAAGATTCTAGCGTGTTTATTAAGTTTTGTCATGATTTTTACCAGTGTAACGCCCTCGTTGGCCGGTATAAAAGTGAAAAGGAGTAAAAAAACTGGTGTTACGCAGTCGCGAGAGGCTGCACGCCCCAAAACTGAAACTCCCAGAGTTGAAACCGTAAATCCTACTCGTTCTCAATCTTCCTTGTCAAGTGTTCGCGGCTTCGGTACTTCTGCCAGAGAATCCTCCGTTGCCTCCCATACCCGTTCTCAAGTAACCGCTCGTACCTCCATCGGTTCAACGGGGCGTAGTGGAGCCATTGATGCTGCCCGAACCGAAAGAGTTGCATTTAATAACGCTAGAACACAACTACATACGACGTATGGGAATCTCCTCCCCCAAGGAACGACTATTTTACAACATGCTGATGTTGCCGAACGTAGTTTAATGATGTTGGCGGATTTCCCTGTGATCGCATTAACTACTGAAGTTGCCTCAGCTGATGTAGCTAAAGCACTAGAGTTTTATAGAACTAATTTAGAGAAAGTTAAATTTGATGCACTCCCCGAATCTTTGTCTTCTTCTCCTCAAGCTGTGGAAGCGCTGGCAGAGACGGTGGCAAATATTTCTTCTTTAGGGTTAATTGGTGAGGCCTCTCATGATGCACCCATCCTTTTTAATCTATATAAGCAGTCTGTAGGCACTCCCGCTGAACCCCTTATTACCACAGTAACATCTCACGCTTTATTGCGTTTGGAAGCCAGTAAAGAATTACAAGCAATGTCCGAAATCTCTACCATCCATCCTGAGTTATGGGACGGGATTTCTGCTTATGCCAAAGCTAACAATTTGAAACTTAATATCGCCCAAAAACAACGCACAGTTGTAGACATGGGCGAATTCTCCACCCCTGTAGCCAAATATGGGGATTTGACCTCTTTGGCGGTCAGCGTTGACGAATTATCTACTTTCCGTTATGCAAATGCTGCCAAAGAAATGAAAGGTAATGAAGCTTCTGCGGTTACAGCCCCTAACCTCCCCGAAGGATTTACGTTGGAAACGAACCCAACCGTTCGAGAGTCATCTTCTCAATTATATGCCAGTGCAGGTGCGCCTGCTGCTAACACGGCAAAAGTGCAGCCTTTGATGCAAGCGCCTATTGATCATCCTGTCACAGAAGGACCTGTTGCGGCTACCGCGCAAACCGGTACTGTTATGGCGACAACGACTCCCAAATATATTCCCATGGAAACGACCAATGCTTTGGGCGAAACAGTACAAAGTTGGAAGTTAAATCCGGAATATGTAGACCCCAACCCTGTCGCCGCTCTTACTCCTAAGAAGAACTTAAATTGGAAAGATCGCTTGCGTTTGGAATTTTCTACGGCGATGTTTAATGTCCAACTATTTGCTAAGTCTCGCTATGGATGGATGACCTTAACGCCGGCGGCAGCTCCTTTAACAGCTGAGGCAGCGGTTCGTGTTGCCCCTACGATGGAAGTGGTAGAACATGTGCGCGCCGCCGAACGTGACTTTATTAGTACCGAAGAATTTGTAGCGGGTCCGGGTGCTAGCCATCGCACGGGAACTGTAAATGCGGGCGGTATGGTATCTCAACGAGCAGCCGAACGTACGGCGCGCTTGGCTGAAACTCAAAAAGCTGCTCCTAAAGCCGCTACAGAGACTCCGACCGCTACTGTAACGTCGGCTATTTCTCCCACTACAGGGACTCGTGCTGTTACCATCAGTGGCCGTTCTTCAACGAGTGGAATTGCGGCCTCCAGCTTCATTCCCATGCCCAAAAGCTGGCTAAGAACCTTAACGGGACAGGCCGCCGGGGTTACTAACAATCGTTGGGTAAGTGAAGGACTTAGTAAAGTAGGGCTGGATGCTACGTTTGATGTGGTCATAGATGAAAGTACGGGTGAAACGGCTCCTGTTACCTTCCACTTTGAAGATGAAGCGGCCAAAGAAGCATTTTATAAACGGGTGAATTTAGCGGATGACGAATACTTTGTTTTTGACCACTCTTCGGGCGCTATTATCATTCGTCAACGTTTAACAGAGGCTCAAAAAGCTAATGGGGCTAAACCCAGGGATCGTGGATTTAACAGAATTTTCTTCAAAGACGCGCAGAAAGTTCCCACTACAATCTTTAAGACGTTGTTTGCAAACAGAATGGCAAGTGCTTTTGCATCTGCAACGCAGGAATCGAGAGTGTTGGCATTGCTTTCTGAGAATAAAGCTGGCTTGAAATTGACTTTGCCTGCAAGCCTTTATGCTAAGTATGCGGAATTGAAAGACTATTTAGAGATGAGGACGGATGCGGAAAAAACAGAAATACAAGCCAAAGAGAACGCTCTTGTTCGCAGTGGGGCACTTATGCAAATTGCCCAAGATATTGCCGATGAATACAACAAAATGGCAGAATCCAATGTTGGAAAAGAAAATACTCCCATTGAAGTATTTAAAGACGAAGTTGGATATTTGACGTTACTCTTAAACGGATTTGCCGAAGGTACTTTGGGTACTATGGGGCAAGCTATTACTTCTGCCTTGGGAGCGCTAGGTATTCAAAAGGGAGCACTGTCCAATTTGCCTACTTCTGCGGGTCAGTTTGGGCCTGCGTGGGCTCCGTTTATCGGTGCTTGGACCCAGAAATATGGTACTAGAAGAATGCTTGCTATTGGTCAAATGTTAGGTGCTGCTGGACACTCAACAGCAGCGGCTGGGTTGCTGTTAGGTGCGTTAGGTGTCTTGCCTCCGTTAGCGGCTTTCGCGGCAATGGTAGGTGGTATTACTGTGAACGGGGTAGCAGGTGCTCTCTTGAAGCAAGATAACCCGATGCTTGCCAAGCAACGTGCAGCAGACCCTGTTTCCGCTTCCGCTACTATTACAGACTTAAATGCGTGGGCATCCATAGGTGGTATGTACTGCTACTTATTCTTGCCAGTAGTCGGGGCGGTAGCAAGCGCGGTATTCTTGGGTGGAGATCCGGCTCCTGCATTGGGCGTATTAGCAAGTATGTTTGGAATGGCTGCTAGCGTTCCATTACTGGCTAACTTACTCATGCGTAATTCACGCATTAAAAACAATCCTGCCGCCAACAGTGGTACCCCTGGTATCTTCGCGACCATTGGTAAAAACTTAAAGGATGGTTTTAAATCCCCCTTCATTCGCAACATGTTCTTGGCTACGGCCGGCGCCCACTTTATGGGCTTAGGTTTTAACAGCGGCCCGGGCCACTTCATTAAGGAAAATATCTCCAACCCCTCGTTGGCTATAGCTACATCCTTCTTGGCGATCTACTTGACCGTATTTCTCGGGCGCAAATTAGGTGCTAAGGCTATGAAAGCAGGTATCATCGGTGATAAAGCATTAGCAGGACTTTCTGCCATCATTGGTGTATCCATGGGTGCGGCCTCCTTGGTGCCTGGATTGGATTTCGTAACCCGTTGTGTATTATGGGCATTAGCTGGGGTGGGGTTTGCTAACTGGGCAAACGTATTACAATCTATTGAGCTTAGCCGCCCGGAAAATGCCGATAAGAGAGCCGCCGTGTCTACGATGTACATCTTAGCGCGTACATCAGGTATGTTGACCGGTGTGATGGGCTTATTTGGTGATGCGTTAAAGAACACATTAGGTCTTTCCCCCTCCACGGCTGCGTTGTATGCGTTAACTATGCCGTTGGCATTTGGTGCGGGTTCCTTACTGATCAACCGTAAATACATCACTAAAGAGTTGGCGCCTACCGTTAAACGTTGGTTTACTAGAAGTAACAAGGTGGACGGACAGAAAACTCCTACACAAGAAGCCAAAGGAAATGAAGGCGGTGAAGATGGCCCTTCACTGGAAGATGGTGCAACCGCCAACTAAAAAGAAAGAAATTACTTTAAAACCTCCGCTTAATGCGGAGGTTTTTTTGATGCCTCAATTCCCTAGGGAAAAGGCTTTTCTTAAAAGAATTTGTGAAAAAATTTATGACGGGGAGAAAGGATCCTTTTTACTTGTAAAAAATGGAATTAAATGTGTTATAATAAAAGTGTAAGGTCAAGTTGTACAAAATAATCTAAATCATAGGAGAATCAAATGCTACAGAAGTTTTTTAACTGGTTTAAACCGTTGCCACCGGCTGCGGAAAAAATAACCGATAAAGCAGAAATTGATAAACAATATAAACGCTGGCGTATGAAGCTATTTATCAGCGCGTATATCGGGTATGCCATGTATTACGTTACCCGCCAAAACCTTAATCCTATTGCTCACGTGTTTAAGGCTGAAACAGGCATTACCAATGAGCAATTCGGGTTGATGGTATCTGTGTCTCTAATTGCATACGGGATTGGTAAGTTTGTAAGTGGTATGTTAGCTGATAAAAGCAACATCCGCGTGTTTTTGGCCTTTGGGTTGATGGCTTCTTCCGTCATTAACTTGTTTTTTGGTTATTTACACTCCTTCCTTCTCTTAGTGATATTCTGGACGTTGAACCAAGCGTTCCAATCTATGGGATTTCCGCCGATTGCACGTATTTTTGCATATTGGTTCTCCCCCAAAGAAAGAGCTAGCAAATGGACGTTGTGGGCCTCTGCCCATACCGTTGGTATTTCCATTGCCGCTATTCTTGCCGCTGCTATTTTGAAACTGACCGATACTGTGCCGTGGATTCAATGGCAATTCGTGTTTGTGTTCTCTGGTATTTTGGGTATTATTACTTCCTTCTTTATCTTAAAGAACGTAACCGATACACCAGAATCCGTTGGGCTCCCGTCAGTAGAAGAATATATGAACGTACAACAATTAGTTGTCAAAGAGAAAAAAGATGGCGACAGCTACATGACCTTACTGCGCAAATATGTACTTACTAACAAATATATTTGGATTCTATCCGTTGCGTTCTTGTGTGTATATTTTGTGCGCTATGTGACCTTGTCTTGGGCGGCTATTTTCTTGGAATCGCGCGAGCTATCTAAAGCCAGCATCCCGCTCATTTTCACCTTAAACCCGTTAGTAGGTGCCTTGGGTGGTATTACAGCCGGTATTCTGACAGACAAAGTATTCCGCGGGCGCTGTTCCCCCGTGAATATTTTGTATTTCGTGTTATTGGCTATTTCCGCCTACGGGTTCTATTGCTTTGCCGGCCCCAGCCATGTGGCGTGGACGTGCTTCTTTATTGCCGCCATTGGTTTCTTTGTGGACGGCCCGCAAAACTTGCTTAATGTGCAAATTTCGTTTTTGACCACCAAAGAGTCCGTGGCTGCTGCCTGCGGTTTCTGCGGTCTGTTTGCCTATATCGGTGGTTTCTTGGCCGGTAGCGGCGCCTCCGTCATTCTCAATCATTGGGGATGGGCGGGTGTGTTCAATTCGTGCATTATTGCTTGTATTGTTGGTGTGTTGTTGGTACTGACCGTGGTAAAGAAAGAAAACCGCGATGTGCCTGTACACAACAAAAAATAAACCTAATTCTTATTGTAACAGGTCCCCCGGTGAATCGCCGGGGGATTATTATTTTGAAGACGGTCCCCCCTCTAAACTGCTAAAATATAAGAGATAACGCATGTCGTTTAGCGTTGATTTTGTTACAAAGGAGAAATATGAAGAAAATATTCGTAGTATTTGCGACGCTCCTTGTTGCGGGCGCCGCTTTTGCCCAAGATGGCAAGCAAGGTTGGCAGGTGGAACTAAAAAAATTGGCGTTTGACCTTACCAACACTGAAGTAAAACATGCGCAAGCGTATGAGGACTTTTCCAACGCGCGTTTAACTTCCGATTCGCAAACCTCCGTGCGTGGCTCTTGGGATTCTATTGCGGATTACCATGCCCAGCACTATGTGTGGAATAACCAGTTGCTCATGGATTATGGCCGTACTAAAATCCGCCCGGTTGACGGGGAAACCTTGACCAACGAGAATGCGGACCGCATTCTTTTACAAACCGGATATACGCAACGTTTGTGGAAAGTAGAAGATGTATTAGGTGGATTTGAGGCCGGTCCGTTTGCCAATATCGGCTACGAAACCGAATTTACCAAACCCCATCATTCCCCCCGCACCCGCATTTTGCGCGGTATGGCCGGTGTTAAGTTGTTTGATGGAAAATACCTCAAAAAACTCTACGCCGCTATAGTGGGTGAGCGCGATTTTACATATCATCCCTATGCCAATAAATTAGCTTGGGAAGCCGGCATTGAACTGGAAGCCCCAGTGCGCGAAGGCGTAAAGTTCAAAACAGACGCTATGTTCCGCGATTATTTAGATTCTAGCGAAACCCATCCGACGGATTTAGATTGGGAATTTGAAGCCAATGCCCGTTTGGATGTGCAGTTATACAAAGACTTGTTTGTGGCGCCGTTTATCAGCTATTATACGGCCCAGGGCAAATATATTGGCCCGCGCGGTGAGAATGTGTATGTAGGTGTTTCCTTTAGCTTTAGCCACATTTTCAGCGAAGCAAAATAATCACTACTCTATAGAGCCCCAGTTCACTGGGGCTTTTTTACATCTAATTTTACTTGAAATTTTGGGTATTAGTCGTATACTTAGAGTAAGGAATTTTGTAGGAGGACTTATGAATCAAAAAGCATTTACATTAATTGAATTATTGGTAGTGGTGCTTATTATCGGTATTTTAGCCGCTATTGCACTGCCACTATATAACCAAGCGGTGCTTAAGGCGCGGGTCATGTCGGGGTTGGCCATTGGTAGATCTATGATGGACTCGCTGGATATGCACTATTTGGAGCATGGGGATTGGAGTACCGTGTACGATTGGAATAAATTTACAATTGGCGCACCTTCGGGGGCCACGGATATTGATGGAAATGTACTGGCCCAATTACCCACCACGCATAAAACGTCCAAAAAGCAAAATTATATCTATTATAATATGGGCAACGGTATTGGTATTCGCTATGGGTTGCTGACCGGTGGCGTACTGCATATGCGGGTTTGTAAAACACGTGGCGGAAACAACGACCAATGTGGGAGCGATACAGGAACCAATGATATTAACATTTATTTTTGTTCTCGGTATGCGGAACAGAAAAATTCCGGAGACCAAAAGAAATGTTATCAAATGGCGGGAAAGATTACGTGTACATATGGCACCAGCAAAGGCAATAAGTTGGAAAAACAATGTACTCGGTTAGGGGCCAAAGTAGTCAAACAGGGAACCGCTGTATTTGAATAATTTTAAACGAATAAAACCCCCGCTTGATAGCGGGGGTTTTAACATTTAACTTACTAAAAGTTATTTGTTTACGCTGGCCATGTGGGCGATCAAATCGAGTACTTTGTTGGAGTAGCCGATTTCGTTATCGTACCAGGATACCACTTTTACAAAGGTATCGGTGAGGTACACGCCGGCATTGGCATCAAAGATAGAGGTGCGTTTGTCGCCCAAGAAGTCGGAGGACACAACGGAATCTTCGGTGTAGCCCAAAATACCTTTCAATTCGCCTTCAGCGGCTTTTTTCATAGCAGCGCAGATGGCTTCTTTGGTAGCCGGTTTGGCCAAGTTTACGGTCAAATCTACTACGGATACGTCCAAGGTAGGAACGCGCATAGAGATACCGGTAAGTTTACCGTTGAGTTCCGGGATTACCTTACCCACGGCTTTAGCAGCACCGGTGGAAGAAGGAATGATGTTGCCGGAAGCAGCACGGCCACCGCGCCAGTCTTTCATAGACGGGCCGTCTACCGTTTTTTGGGTAGCGGTGGTGGAGTGTACGGTGGTCATCAAACCGTTTACGATACCGAAGTTGTCATGCAACACTTTGGCGATAGGGGCCAAGCAGTTGGTGGTGCAGGAGGCGTTTGATACAAATTTGGTTCCTTTTACATAGGTTTTTTCGTTCACGCCGACTACGAACATCGGGGTGGCGTCTTTGGAAGGAGCAGACATTACCACATATTTGGCACCCGCTTTGATGTGGGCTTCTGCTTTTTCTTGCGTCAAGAATAAACCGGTAGATTCTACGATATATTCAGCGCCTACTTTGTCCCAAGCTAAATTGGCCGGATCTTTTTCAGCAGTTACGCGAATTTTTTTGCCGTTTACAATGAGTTGGCTGTTAGCAACGTCGGCTTCAATGGTGCCTTCAAATTGGCCGTGCATGGTGTCGTATTTAAGCATATAAGCTAAATAGTCAACCGGGCACAAGTCGTTAATACCGACGATTTCAATGTCTTTGCGTTCTTGAGCCGCGCGGAATACGAAACGACCAATGCGGCCAAAACCGTTAATACCTACTTTAATCATACTAGTACATCCTCCATGGAGATTTTATTACTTACACGTATATGTTACAATTTTTTTAGTGTTGAAAAGGCTTTGGAAAAACTTTATTTTGTACGGCGGGGCTTTTTTTGTAAGGCCTCCGGGCTAAACGGATAGGGATAATAATCTTTTAGCTTCTTGTGTACCACTTTTTCAGGTTTGCCGGAAGATACATCTGCGGTGTATATGGGCATATCAGGCGAGCAAAATTCGGCCATAACCTGCCGGCAGGCCCCACAAGGCGTGCTAAGTTTCCCCAGCCCTTTTTGACTAAACACAATCGCTAAGGCTTTAAATTTACGTTCTCCAGCCGCAATGGCACCAAATAAGGCGGTGCGTTCGGCACAATTGGTCAGCCCAAAAGAAGCGTTTTCAATATTCGTACCGCCGTAGATTTTTCCGCTGGAAGCCAGTACTGCCGCACCTACTTTAAATTTAGAATAGGGAGAATAGGAATTTTTGAGCGTGTTCGTGGCTACCGCAAATAATTCTTGTAACTCTGTTGCTTTTACGTTTGGCATTATTTCGTCCTCCTCGTAGGTGGATTAATCTCTTTTGTCTTTAAATTGCATGGAATATAAGGCCGCGTAAGCACCATTTAATTTGAGTAGTTCCTCATGAGTGCCCGATTCTGCAATTTTTCCATCGTTGATTACAACAATTTTGTCAGCATTTTGCACAGTGGATAAACGGTGCGCAATCACGATTACGGTGCGGTTTTTCATCAAATTATCTAGCGCTTCTTGTACCACACGTTCGGATTTATTATCCAAGGCACTGGTGGCTTCATCCAAGATTACTACAGGCGCATTTTTAACAAACGCGCGTGCAATGGCCAAGCGTTGTTTTTGCCCGCCGGAAAGTAAAATGCCTCGCTCTCCAATTTCGGTTTCCAGTCCTTGCGGAAGTTCTTTTACGAACTCGTCTAAACAGGCATTTTTAAGGGCTGTCCAAATAGTTTTTTCATCCGCCTGGGCATTTCCTAACAAAATATTTTCTCGAATTGTCCCCGAGAATAAAAAATTATCCTGGAATACCATGGCAATTTGTTTGCGCAGGCTCTTCTGCGAAATATTTTTAATGTCGCTTCCATCAATTTTGATGGCACCTTTATTCACATCATATAACCGTGGGATAAGGCCGGATATGGTCGTTTTTCCCCCGCCTGAGTTCCCTACTAAGGCGATTGTTTTCCCGACAGGGATTGTTAGATTGATGTCGTGGAGAACCTCCCGTCCGGGGACGTATTCAAAGTGAACGTGATCAAACACAATATCTTTTTTAATTCCTTTGAGCTCTTTGGGGGTTTCACTGTCCTTGATAGACGGCTCCCAATTGAAAATTTCAAAAATACGGTCAATAGCCAAGAATGAGTTCTGAATTTCAATATAGTTATTACCGACGGATTTGAGTGGTGTATAAAGCATCATAAGTGCCGCAATAAAGGCCACAAAGTTTCCACTCGTAATTTTTCCGCTGACAATGAAATAGCTCCCGCACCATAATACCGAAGCAATTCCTATAGACATGATGAAATGCATCAACGGAGAAAGCCAGTTTGTATTTTTCACTTTTTTCATGGCTAGGCCAAACGAAATATCCGTGATATGATGAAAGCGATGAGTGAAAAAATCTTCCAAAGTAAAAGATCGGACTGTTTTGTTCCCGGCAAATGTTTCGTTATAGGTAGTCATTATTTCAGAGGAATTGGTAACGGATTTTTTAATAATTTCTTTGAGTTTTTTGCGTACCACGGACATCGGATAGATAAATCCCCCTAGCACCGCCACCGCAA
>ONOD01000009.1 GCA_900319325.1 uncultured Elusimicrobium sp.
AAAAGTTCTTGGCATTTACAATTTCTTCTTCCTGGATCTTGCGTTGTGTAATATCCTCAGCCACGGTCAGCAACATGACAGGTTTTCCTTCTTGATTAAACAAAGGCGCTTTTATCAAGTGCAAGATTATTTCTTTTCCTTCTAGCGTAGTATATTTTTCTTCAGGTATATCCAGCACTTTGCCTTGTTCAAAGACTGATTTTTCACGTTGATCGTAAAATTCGCTTCCCTCCGGATTATCCTCTTCATCCTCTCCTGGGAATAAGTCGTACGCGCAGCGGTTTGCAAAACGAATGGTATTATCTGTGCCGCGCGCATAAATTGCCACAGGCACATTATCCAAAATTGTTTGTAGAAAATTTTTGGTTTCTACCAAATCCTTTTCTTGCGCCTTGGCTTGTGTAATATCTTCCGCTAGTGTAAGCACAAACGAAGTCTGAGGGGAATCCCCTTTTATAGGGACTTTAATCATCCTGAGCAACAGGTTGGTTCCATCTCCCGTAGGATAGATCTCTTCCGGAATATATTGAATTTTTCCTGATTCCAATATTTTTTGTTCACGTTCCAAAAACGCATCTACTTGTTCAGGGGTTTCATTGGCAACTGCCTGGATGGTATTATTGTCCAATAAGGGAATATGTTCTTCTTCTCCAAACATTGCCGCCGCATTGCTATTGAGCAACAACATTTTCCCTTCTCCCGTACGCGCATATAGGGCAATAGGGGCATTTTTTACAATAGCCGCCAACAAGGCGTTGGTACGTTTAATTTCTTTCTCTTGCTCCACCCGACCCGTAATATCTTCCGCAATAGATAGCACAAGCGGTTTTGGCCCGGCATCCATCAGTGGCACTTTGCGCAAATGTATAATCCGTTTGTTGCCATAGCTGTCCATATACTCTTCTTCAGGATAGTCTTCCGTCCTTCCCTTTTGTAAAATTTCCCGCTCTCTGGAAGAATTTCGCTCTCTATTTTGCAGGGTTTGATACTCATTTAATTGCGTAGCATCTGACTCATCTTTTGAGTTAAAAATTTCTAAACTTTGATGATTATAAAAAGTCATTTTATAATCACAATCGCGTGTATACAAGGCTAGGGGAACATTTTCTAACACAGCACGCAAAAGTTTACGGTTTTGCAACAGTTCCTGATCGTAATGATATCGTTCTGTGATATCTTCAAACAACGTCATAATGCGTAAATCTTTGCCATTTTCTGCGTTTAGAAATAGTTTCGTAACTTGCAGAACAACTTCTTTATCTTCCGAATTCTTATACGTTAAAGTGAAAGGTGCTTGCGAAGTTCTTTCGCGCAAGATTCGATCATCCTCATGTTGCAATGAAGGCACTAATCCCTTTGGTAAGAACGAATATATGTCTTGCCCTAGCACATCGCTTTCTTGATATCCAAACAATTTAGACGCTTGATCAGACCATAGTACGCAAGTGCCTGCTAAATTTTGAACCACCATTGCCGAGGGACAAGAATTTACAACCCCTCTAAGAAAAGAGTTATCCGCGGTGAGTTGGGAAAAATGAGGAATTGATTCAAGTGTAAGTAAAATAAACGGAGTAGAGGCCAAAAAAGAAGCCGCCGCCCCCACAAAAACAGAATCCGCTTGCTCATTTATTAATTCCAAAATAACTTTACGAGGAGGATTGGAATCCGCCATAGAGCGGACTTTTTCCATTGTCAAGCCAAAACGATCCACATAGGAGGATACCAGAACCTGGCGTTCCATTTGCAATAAACGGACGGCACTCGGATTTGCAAACGTAATACGTCCTGTTGCATCAATCAACAATAAGGCTAAAGGATACTGTTCTAAAAAAGCAAGCATCTCTGCCGATAATTCCGTAACGGCCGGAGCTTTTTTGGATGAAAATAACGAAAATAGATGCGCCATAAACCCTCTTATATTCACGCACAACCGTACGCGCGAAACGCGAAATAATTTGCTTACGGTTATATCTTAATAAATTCTGCCTACGTGTGCAACTGGGTTTATCACCATGGAAAACTTCTATTTGTGCATTAGACTGTAAAAAAGTACAATATAGCTATCTTAAAAAAGGAGTTATGTATGAAAAAAACAGTCTTAATCAGCACATTATGTGTCTTGTTAGTAGCTGCTTGCACCACCCCGGGCAAACGTACAGCTATCGGAGCGGGTGCCGGAGCCGCAGTAGGCGCGGGCGCTGGGGCTTTGATCTCTCATGCAACCGGTGGCAAAGCAGGGACCGGAGCCTTAATCGGAGGTTTAGCCGGTTTAACCGCAGGTGGAGTTTTAGGCAATTACTACGACAAACAAGCTAAAGAATTGGCAGCCATCGCCGATGTAGTAAAAGGCGAAAATGGCATCCAGGTATTTCTCAAAAACGATATTTTATTTGATGTAGGAAGTGCCGCTCTTTCCACCAATGCCATGAACACGTTAACGGATCTAAACCGCGTGCTTAAAAAATATCCCAAAAACCGCATTGTGGTTCAAGGATATACAGATTCTACCGGAACGGATGAATATAATCAAACACTTTCTACGCAACGCGCTCAAGCTGTTTATAATTATCTGTTATCCGGTGGGTTGAAAACTTTGAGTATCACGTATGTGGGCTATGGTAAATCAAATCCTGTAGCTTCTAACGATACTGAAGAAGGCCGCGCTCAAAACCGTCGCGTGGTATTAGCTATTACTGCTAACGAAAAAGATATTAAATAAAACATATCTAACATCCTACCCCCCGGATCAAAGTCCGGGGCGTTTTCTTGCCCCGGCTCTTATACTGAGATTCATACTAGACAACCCTTCATAAATTTACTATCTTGTAGATATGAAACGGACAGATAACTCCCGCTTAAAAGCACTTTTTAAGCTTATGGAAACAGAAACCGACCAATATGGTCCTCTGTTAAAACAAGCACTAGCTAGTGCAATTAAAGCCAACCCCGACGAAGTTCAGCGAACGCTAGAAGAAGAATTTGCTTCTTCGGCCCCCTGCGCGGTTGTCCACATGCTGGAAGAAATCTGCTGGGAAGATTTAGCTCGTGCGTTTTCTTATTTTAACGCTAAGATTAACCCTAATTTAGAAGAAGGACTCCTCTTGCTGGCCAAATTCACGTCCCCCACCACGGAACGTGGAGTAATTGCAAGGCCGCTAGACGAAATGGCACAGGAACTGCGCCCCGCCTTATTAAACGCCACCGATTATCCTGAGATTATTACCTTATTAGGACGCTTTATTTTTGAACTTAAACAATTCAAAACGCTCCCTGCTATTTCAGACATACGGGATTTGTCTTTTCCTCGGTTCCTGCATACCAAACGAGGTTCTGCTCTTACGATTTCTTGTCTTTATCTATGCTTAGCACAACGCTTTGGAATAGACGTAGATTTAGTAGACTTAGCCGGACGCTTGTTAGTCCATATGCGTGATTCTAAAAATGCAGTATCGTATCTAATAGACCCTCTAGATAAGGGCAAGCAGTTATCCGAAGAAGATTGTCGCGCTTACATTCGGTCCCGCGGCTTAGAAAATGAACAAGACTTGTTTGTACCGCTTTCTTCCCGTCTTATTGTACGTCGGTTTATTGCAAACATGATTTATGTACTTAACAAAGTACAGGATACACGTCGGCTAACTTTTTTGCGACACTATCTTGAAATTGTAAAAAATTAGGAGGATTCATGAACTACTATATATACCTGATCATTGCCTCGGCATGTTTTGTTGGCGAATTATTTACGATGGAATTTTCGCTTACCTGCTTAGGAATTGGTCTTTTAGGGGCAGCGATAATTTCCGCGTTGGGAATGCCCCTATGGGCTCAAATAGCTGTATTTATTGTGTTGGCCGTGGCATGCTGGGTTGGCATACGCCCTGTAGCACTCAAACACTTATATGGAAAAGTGAAAGATCTCAAAACTCCTTCGGAAGATGTAGTCGGCAAATCAGCCGTGGTGGAGGTGGACATTGATCCTTTGCATGGCACGGGCCGCGTATTAGTAGCCGGTGAAAGCTGGAAGGCAACCTCCGACAAACCGTTAGCTAAAGGGGTACACTGCACTATCGTAAAATTAGACGGCGTAACACTTTTTGTAAAAGAAAAAAATTAAAAGGAGAATAAAATATGACAGAAACTGTAGTATTGTTTTTAGTTGCCTTTGCTTTCATCATTGCCATAATGATCCTCAAAGGCTTCTTAATTGTAAAACAGGGTCAATGTGTAATCATTGAACGCTTCGGAAAATTCTATGAAATTCTGGGGCCCGGCATTAACTGGATTGTACCAATCATGGATAAACCGCACCGCATGGAATGGCGTTCCAGCCGCGAATACATCGACGGAGCTGGCCGCTCCCGCTCGTTGCCGTTTACAGAATATCGTGATGTAGTAGATATGCGTGAAACGGTTTATGATTTTCCGCGCCAAAACGTAATTACGCGTGATAACGTAGGCATCCAAATTAATGCTTTGTTATACTTTCAAATCACCAATCCGCAAGATGCTGCTTATAAAGTAGAATCCCTGCCGACTGCTATTGAAAAATTAACGCAAACAACCTTGCGTAACTTAATTGGTGAAATGGATTTGGACCAGACCTTAACATCGCGTGAAACAATCAACACACGTTTACGTGATATTTTGGATACCGCCACTGATAAGTGGGGTGTGAAAGTAACCCGCGTAGAACTCCAGGACATTACTCCCCCCGCCGCTATCCAAGAAGCGATGGAAAAACAAATGAAAGCCGAACGCGACCGCCGCGCTATGGTAACTGAAGCCGAAGGTACGAAAAAAGCCCAAATCTTAAAGGCAGAAGCTATCCGCGAATCGGAAATCAAAAAAGCAGAAGGTATGAAGCAAGCTGCCATTTTAGAGGCGGAAGGGCAAGCTGAAGCTAAAATTAAAGTAGCCCAAGCCGAGGCCGAAGCTGTTAAAATTGTAGCTACCACCGTGGCGCAATCTTCCAACCCGGCTAGCTATATGATTTCAATGAAATATATTGAAGCTTTGGAACGTATGACCGAAGGAAAGGATAATAAGATTATCTATATGCCGTACGAAGCCTCCAATGTATTAGGCGCTGTGGCTGCCATTAAAGATTTAACTGGCGGTCCTGTACAAAAATAAAGCTTCGTCTTAATCTAAAAATCCTCCCAAACAATTTGTTTAGGAGGATTTTTATTTGTGTAACTAAATCATTAGATTTTTAATTATTCCTTTCCTCAGTCACCACCTGCATTTCTCAAGGTCACATCTCCTCTATACAATCCTAAAGATTCACAAAGCGCACGGCTATCGCTTTCACCTTCCCCCCCAACTACCGGTGAACATTGTAAAGACAGTGAATTTCCGGTCGTACCACGTGTATAAGGGTTCCAGATCATATATTCATAACGTCCCCCATGAATACGCGTGGCCAACACCCCATTACATCGGCCATCCGTTCCGGAAACAGCCACCGGGGCACCCGCCAAATCAAAACGGAAAAATTTAGTTAAAATCGTATTATCATCCGAATCGGCGGCATTAGTATCTGCAATTGAAACAGCCAATTGACTAAACCGCGTAGGGCACCGTTCTTTTTCTGTAAAAAAAGCATAGATTGAATCATTCATCGCTTTGATAGAAGACATAGCTTCTGCAGCACGTGAACGCTCAATCGTTCTTGTATACATAGGAAGCGCTATCGAAGTTAAAATACCCACAATTAGCACTGTTATTAATAATTCAGTTAAAGTAAAACCTTGTTTATTCATCACATTCCTCCGTGTCTAAATTGTAACAAATTAAAAAGTCTTTAGTGTGTTAATCCGTTCAGCAGCTTGCCTGGTAAATGCTGGGGTATTAAACGCCGTCAAGCGGAAATAGCCCTCTCCGCACAATCCAAATCCCACGCCAGGGGTTCCAACTACCTGTACTTTTTCTAGCAAAAGGTCAAAAAATTCCCAGGAAGAGATTCCCGAAGGAGTTTTCAACCAAATGTAGGGTGCGTTTTTCCCCCCAAAAGCGGTTAATCCGGCTTGACACAAAGCCCCCAAAATCACTTGTGCGTTTTGTTGATACAGGGCAATAACTTTTTTAATTTGCGCCTGTCCTTGAACAGAATATACAGCCTCTGCTCCGCGTTGAATGATATAGGGGACTCCGTTAAACTTAGTAGTTTGCCGTCTAAGCCATAAGGCGTTAAGGGCATGGGTATTTCCTTCACTGTCTTTTAAACGAAGCTCTTTAGGAACCACTGTGTATGCGCAACGAGTTCCCGTAAAGCCTGCCGTCTTAGAAAAAGAGCGAAATTCTACGGCTACTTGCTTAGCCCCTGGAATTTCATAAATAGAGTGTGGCAACTCCGGTTGGGAAATATAGGCTTCATACGCAGAATCAAATAAAATAATGCTTTTATGCTCTATCGCGTACTGAACCCAACCCGATAATTGTTCCTTTGTCAGGGTAGCGCCCGTTGGGTTATTAGGGGAACATAAATAAATCACGTCCACATGTTCTTTAGGCAGATCCGGCACAAATTCATTTTCTTGTGTGCAGGGCAAATAGACGATTTTGTTAAAACGTCCCTCCTTAAATTCACCGCTTCGTCCAGCCATTACGTTTGTATCCAAGTAAACGGGATAAACCGGATCTTGCAATGCCACTACACTATCTCGTGAAAACAATTCTTGAAAGTTAGCCACATCACTTTTGGCTCCGTCACTAACAAAAATTTCATCCGCTGCAATAGCAATCCCGCGATTTTGATAGTCATGCGAGGCAATGGCCCTGCGTAAAAATTCATATCCCTGTTCTGGTCCATATCCGTGGAAGGTTTCTGCATTTCCCATTTCTTTAGAGGCCTGTACCAAAGCCTCTACTACCGCAGGCACTAAGGGTTGGCTTACATCCCCGATTCCCAAACTGATTACGGACGCTTTAGGATGCGCTTCTTTATAAGCCTTTACCCGTTGGGCAATCGTAGAAAAGAGATAACTGCCTTGTAAGCGCAAATAATTTTCATTCAATCGAGTCATAATACAATATCCCCTTCAAATACTTTTTGGGCAGGGCCCGTCATTAAAATCTCTTTGTGATTCTGCCAAGCTATGCGCAATTCTCCACCGTCCAGTTTCACCACAATTTGCGGTTCCGTTAATTTCCATGTCGCGCAAGCAACTGCCGTAGCACAAGATCCCGTACCACAGGCACGCGTAATACCCGCGCCACGTTCCCACACCCGCATACGCACCGTTTGTCCATCAAGTACTTGCACAAATTCAACGTTCGTTTTATGAGGAAAAGCAGGATGTTTTTCTAATAAAGGACCCCAATGAGCGACCGGAAAATTTTCTACATCTTGAACCGGAATAACGAAGTGAGGGTTTCCCATAGATACACACATGCCTGCAAATTCTTTTTCTGCTACTTTTACCGTCAAAGACATCACCTGCCGGGCACATCCCATATTCACCCGTACCCACTTTTTTTGTGCATCTACAATTTCAGTATCAATAAGTCCTGCTAAGGTCTCTAATGTGAAATGTGTTTTCGTTGGCATACTAGTTTGGGTTAGATGCAAAGGCACACAACGGGATGCATTTCCACACATCTCAGCTTCGCTGCCATCACTGTTGATGATACGCATGCGGACATCTGCCGTTTTAGACGGCAACAATAACACTAATCCATCCGCTCCTATACCGGTATAGCGATCACAAAGTTGACGAGCCAACGCAGCTGGATCTGTTACTTGCAGCGCAGCTTGCCCATCCAGAAAGATAAAGTCATTTCCAAGACCATTATATTTAACAAAGTGCATAATATTTATTTTATAAAAACAAGTGGTAATTTGCTAAACTATTTTTAATACATTTATAAGGGGGATGATTATGGACGTAAAAACCGCTATTGAAACCCGTCATAGTATCCGTCGGTTTAAGGCACAACACGTGGAACGCGAAAAAATTAATGAATGTTTAGAGGCGGCCCGCATGGCACCTTCCGCGTGCAATTCCCAACCCTGGCATTATATTGTAATTGATGACCCGCAAGTAAAAGAGGCCCTCTGTAATGAAATCTTCAGCGGGATTTACTCTATTACGTCCTGGGCTGCCAAAGCGCCTGTTCTAGTGGCGGTTGTTTCAGACAAAGGAAATTTTACCAGCCGGTTAGGAAATTTCTTTCGTAAAACTGAATTTTATCTTGTAGATCAAGGAATCTCCGGGGAGCACTTTGTGTTGCGCGCCTGGGAACTGGGCTTAGGCACTTGTTGGATAGGATGGTTTAACTCCAATAAAGCTGAAAAGTTTTTTAAACTTCCCCGCGGACAAAAAATAGAGCATTTGTTTGCGGTAGGCTATCCTGCGGAGGATCCCGAAACTGCTGGCATACATGGACGCAAAAAACTGGAAGAGATCACCAGTTATAATCGATATAAATAGTTTCTGTACAAAAAGCCCCGTCAGCAAGACGGGGCTTTTTTAGTTCAATTCACTAAAACTTATTTACTTTTCTTTTGCGTGTTTTTACGGGGTACAGTTCCTACTTTTTTATCACAACTTCTTAGCAATGCTACTGGGCTATATGCCTGTGTAGCTACCCCTTCCTTAGCCCCTACCGACACCAAATATGCATACATTTCTTTTTGACAAGTACGCCCCGCCCAACCTAGCGGAGTAAGTTCCGGCACGTTTCTAGCAGGGCTCATCTTATACTCCAGCATAAGAGCAAGTTGCCCTTTAGCTCGCGCCTTTTGCACCAACCATTTAAGCATTCCTTCATTTTTTTGGGCCACCGCTATATGCAAGGCATTCCCCAAAGAGGAAACCTCAAATAATCTAGCCCCTTCATTTACGAAATATTCCGCCAGTTGTTTTTGATTATTTTCCACTGCGACTAATAAAGGAGTACGTCCCAATTTATCCTTAGAAGAAAGTAAAGAATGACTCTGCGACAATAGCTCACTTACACGTTCAAAATTTCCTTTTGCCGTAGCTTCAAAGATATCTTCTTCCTCGGACGCATTTTCTGCTTCTTTCTGTTTGGCTAGCAGTTGCACATTATCCTGTTCAATAACGGCATTTTCCACTTCGCGAATGTCTTTATTGAACCATTCTAATACTTGTCCACGCCCATTTTTTTGGGCAATCGCATACGGAACAAGCCCGTTGTTAGCTGCAATCGTAGGGTCAGCTCCCGCGGCGAGCAAACGTTTTACCACTTCCACATTCCCCTTAGAAGCCCCCCAGTACAAAGCCGTCTCTCCGGCTTTATTTTGAGCATCTACATCCAGCGGTGCTTGCATAGTTTGAGGCAACAAAAGCATCTTAATAACTTCCGGATGATTGTAACGCGCGGCATAAATTAATGCCGTATTTCCTTCCTTATTGGCCGCGTTCACATTGGCACGGTAGGCCAACAAGTCTTGCACGCTGGGCAAATCTCCCAGAGAAGAAGAAATAATTAGGGGTGTATTTCCCTTTTCATTGCTAATATTGGGGCTTACCCCCCCCTTTAGCATGGCAAGCACACCCATCTCATTTTTATTGGCTACCGAACGAAATAAATACGCTGGATTAATTCCCTCTTTTACACCGCTCATTAGAAATAATTCAACAAGCGCTACATTTTTCTTTTCAAGGGCTACATACAAGGGGGAATGATGATAATTATTCGTGGCATTAATATCCGCCCCGGAGTATACTAGACGTTGGGCAATTTCCGTATGTCCATTATATAAGCTACGAAGCAACGCCGTATCTTTTGTAAATGCATTGGGTTTATTAATATCCACTCCCATCAAAATTAATTCTTCCACAGCCGTGTAATTACCCAATGTAGCAGCTGCCACTAAAATAGGATCGCCCTTTGTATTCACAATATTTACATCTTTCACTTTGGTAGAAAGGATATCTAAAAATCCCTGGGTATCTTTTTTTTGCAGAGCGGACGTTGCTTCATCTGCAATTTCAATAGGAGTTTGAGTAACCAGAATTTTGGCCGGGCTTGTTTTGGAAGGTTTAAAAGGCACCCAATTACTTTTAAAAGTAAAAGCCAGCAACAAAATAACCGGAATAGAGGCTATAATTCCCAAAGCGGTCCACGGCTTTTGTTTAGCCACTTGTACCGTCTTAGCTACTTTGCTATCTGGTGGTACCGTAATTTTGGATAAAGCATGTTTCTTCGGTTTAGGTGCTGACATACGTATTTTCACGAATGAGACTGTTTTAATTTAATGAGTGCGCTGTGAGCGGCAGCTTGTTCAGCCTGTTTTTTATTGTGGCCTTTTCCTACACCTAATTCTTTACCATTTAAGCTCACTGACACCGTAAAAGTTTTATCATGTTCTGGGCCAACGGTTTGTATCACTTCATACACTGGAGTATTAGGCCCTTTCTGTTGTAATACTTCTTGAAGTACACTCTTAAAATCTTGTGCATCCTGAGTAAGTTCTTGCGTACGAGCCCATGGCAAAATAAGTGAACGGACCGCTTCATATCCACCGTCTAAATAAATAGCTCCTATAACGGCTTCTACCGCGTTAGAAATGATACTATCTCTCTCGCGTCCGCCAGTGGCAAGCTCCCCCCGGCCTAATGCCAAAAACTGGCCTAGGTTTAATTGTTTGCCCCAAAGATACAAGTTGCGCCGGGAAACCAAATTAGCTTTTATTTTAGAAAGCACTCCCTCTTCATCATGAGGACACTCGTTGTAGATATAATCTGCAACTACGGCCCCTAAGATACTGTCTCCCAGGAATTCAAGGCGTTCGTTATGTTTTACACCCCGGTGCTCCCCAGCAAAAGACTTATGAGTGAGTGCTTCCTTTAAAACAGCAGGATCTTTGAAGCGATATCCAAGGATACGTTCAATGTCCGTCTGCACAATTATTTTTTGGCGTTTTCTTCAATATAAGAAACGGCTTCGCCTACCGTTTTGATCTTTTCAGCTTTTTCATCCGGAATTTCGACATCAAATTCTTCTTCCAAGGCCATGATGAGTTCCACCGTGTCCAAGGAATCGGCACCTAAATCGTTTACAAATTGGGCTTCGGGCTTTACTTGATCAGCTTCTACGCCTAATTGCTCCACGATGATATTTTTTACTCTTTCTTGTACGTTTTCTACAGACATGTTAGTCCTCCAATTAAAAAGGTTACCCCTTATTAAATTATATATATAAACCACCGTTTACGGCAAGTACATGTCCCGTAATGTAGGCGGCGTCATCACTTGCCAAAAACAGAACGGCTTTAGCGATGTCTTGCGTTTGTGCAAAGCGTTTAAGAGGTACAGACTCAAGCGCTTTTGCTTTTACTTCTTCACTTAATTGTTCCGTCATCGCCGTTTGTACAAAACCTGGCGCTACGGCATTCACACGCACGTTGCGTGAACCAAATTCTTTAGCGAACGTTTTAGTTAGGCCGATAATTCCCGCTTTGCTAGCGACGTAGTTTGCTTGCCCGGGGTTGCCCATTTCTCCCACAACAGAAGAGATATTTACAATGCTACCGCTTCGTTTTTTGAACATTACTTTTAGCACAGCTTTAGACATTAAAAACGTTCCTTTTAAATTTACATCAATAACCGTATCAAAATCTTCTTCACTCATGCGCACAGTCAAATTGTCTTTCGTAATTCCTGCGTTGTTAACAAGCACATCAATCTGACCAAATTCTTTAAGCACATTTTCTACAAATCTATCACAATCTTCTGCACGCGCAATATTTACTACTTGCGTGTACACGCGAACGCCATAAGCCGTTAACTTTTCAGCGGCTTGAGCCAATCCCGTTTCACGGCTTGCACAAATGGCAACGTTAGCACCGGCTTTGGAAAATTCCTCAGCAATTGCCAACCCGATTCCCCGGGTTGCGCCTGTTACCAAAACGGTCTTACCGGCAAAATTAGCCATTGTGATTCTCCTGCTGGATTTCTTTTTCCAGATTATCAAATGTAGGCTTCAGCGCGGCCATTTTGGCAGCAATATCTCCTACAAAGTTTTTCTCTACTAGACGCGCGGCAGTTTTGAGCGCATTAAAAATAGCAAAATCGCTTGATTTACCATGAGAAATAATTGCCACACCGTTTACACCAACTAGAGGCGCACCGCCGTAACAATCCGGGTTAGTATGCTGTTTAACTGCTTTGAATGCCCCTTTGGATAACAGGGCCCCTACAATGGCAAGCGGACGTTTTTTAACTTCGCGTTTAATCATCGCGATCATCGTTTTGGCAAGGCCTTCAGCCAGTTTAAGCACAATGTTACCGACAAATCCATCACAGACAATTACGTCTGTTTCGCCGGTATTCACATCGCGTCCTTCCACTGTGCCTTTGAAGTTTACACCGATTTCGCGCATATGCGGCACCGTGTGTTT
The DNA here is from genome assembly GCA_900319325.1 of uncultured Elusimicrobium sp. Lineage (GTDB taxonomy): Bacteria > Elusimicrobiota > Elusimicrobia > Elusimicrobiales > Elusimicrobiaceae > Avelusimicrobium. The sequence continues at coordinate 12,371 of ONOD01000009.1, forward strand.
GACAAGCATATTGCCCTTGGTTTCTTCTTCACCGATAGATAAAATCCCCACGGAGGGAGCCGGGATATCAAATACCTTTTGCATGTAGGCCGAACCCATCACCGCAAACTGCAGCAAATGAATAGGCTTACAATCGGCGTTTGCACCTCCGTCCAACAACAAGCTCACTCCTTTGTAAGTAGGCATGGGGGTAGCAATTGCAGGGCGTTGCACACCTTTAATACGCCCCAAACCAAACAAAGCCGCCACCATGGCCGCACCAGAATGACCTGCAGACACAAATGCATCGGCTTCTTTCTTACGTACCAAATTGGCACATACAATGATGCTTGCATTTTTCTTGTTGCGACATTCTTTGGCCGGCTCGGCAGCCATGTCAATTGTATCGGGGGCGTGAACAATGGAAATATGCTCTGGTTCTTTGGCGTAGCCTAAATCAGCCAATTCTCGGCGCAACACGGTCTCATCCCCAACGAGAATAACATCCAGATTGAGTTTTTTAACCGCTTGCAACGCACCCATTACGTTAGGATGCGCACCGAAATCTCCGCCTAAAGCATCCAGAGCAATTTTCATAAAGGCTCTTGTTATTTAGCAGCCGGTTCTTCTTTAGTTTTTTGCGCCACTACTACGCGGTCTTTATAATAACCGCAAGAGGGGCAGACGTTATGAGGAAGACGTTTTGCGTGGCAGTTAGGGCATTCCACGAGTTGCGGAAGCTCTACGCCAGAGTTATGAGATCTTCTCATGTCCCGGCGGGAACGAGTGTGTTTTTTCTTTGGGTTCGGCATTTCTTATACTCCTATATTTCGTAAAAATTCGCAAGAACTTTACTATTTAAATTTACCTTTTAATACAGCAAAAGGCGACAAATTCTCTGCTTTACATCCACAAGGGCCTTCGTTCAAATCGTGGCCGCATTGAGGACACAAGCCTTTGCAATCTGGCGAGCACAGGAAGCGAATATCTTCCGTCAACGCCATCGTTTGTCTTACCACATACATTATATCAATTATTTCAAGGTTCGTGCTATAAGTTTCGCAAAATGTTTCACTAAAAGGTTGTTTTACCTGTCGCAAACAACGTGCACACTGCACTTCGCGCTCACCGGTAATAGTCCCATGCACCAAAATTTCTTTATTGGCCACCGAAAACGAAAGCGTAACCGCGACCTTAGTGATTTTATTGGGGCTTTCCAACACATCAGAAAAATTTTGAGCCGGCAACTGGGCGGTGCATTGAAGCCCCCCCATCCGAACGATATCATGTGTTTTAAATTGTAAGTTCTGCGGAACATCATAATCCGCATAGTTTAAGTGCATCATAGAGATATTTTACCAAATTTAACGAGTAAACGCTTTATTTTGCCATTTTCGGCTATGCCACCGATGTTCAAACACTGCCGCACGAATGAGTTCGTCCAGTGCCATCGCTAGCCAAATACCGACCAGCCCCCATTCCAGCCATACGCCTAACACATAAGAAAGTAAAGTGGCTACCCCCCACATCACAATCACACCTGTCCAAAATGGGAACAGCACATCACCCGAAGCAATCAAGGAATTAACGGCTGTAATATTTACCGCACGCCCGATTTCAAGCACCACATCAACCCATAAGACGAGAATCCCTAAACGGATTACTTCCGGGTTTGCGGATAACAGACCAAAAATTTGCTTGCCGAAAATAGCCGTCAACAAAGACATCACCAGACTAACGGCTAATGCCCAACGAATAGAATATTTTTCTAATGAAAAAGCGGCTCGGTTTCGCGCCCGTCCCACTAAGTGACCAATAGTAATGGATGCCCCGTGCCCAATAGCAATTGCAAACACATACGAAAACATAACAATATGCATAATGTATGTGCGCGCCGTTAAAGAAGCAGCCCCTAGCAGCACCGTACAATATGTGATCACAAGTTGAGACAAATCATAGGACAAATTTTCTCCCGCTGCCGGCAAACCAACAATAAGCAAATTTTTTATTTTATCCCAAGGAAAAGGTTTGAAATAACGAAGTGGTGGCACTACTGCCACACGCGTAAACAAAATGTAAGTTAGCAACACAACTGCCACAAACCGGCAAGCCATGGTGGAAATTCCAGCGCCCACGATTCCCAAGCGTGGAAATCCCCCATGTCCAAAAATGAGCCAATAATTACCCACCACATTGATAACATTAATGATGAATGCTACCCACATCGGATAATATGCTTTATTGTGACTCCGCAAAATAGCACCCAGTGTCATCACCACAGCCAAAAACACTGAACTGCCGCCCACTAATCCCATATAAGGTAAAGCATAATCAAACAAATTCTCTTTTAGGCCCATCATGTGAAGAAGTTGCGGAGCAAAATAATACATTCCCGCGCTTACTACCAACCCCATAATGAGGTTTAATAAAAGAGAAACCCCAATTACTTGCGACACATTTTTTTGTTGTTTGGCTCCTAAATATTGCGCGCACAAAACAGAAGTTCCCAATGTGGTAATCATATAAACAAGGCAAATCAAAAATACCAGTTGATTGACCACTCCGCTGGCTGCCACGGCATCGTCGCTAAAACGGCCAAGCATAAATACATCTGTCGCGCCAGTAAGCATTAAAAGAAGCGTTTCAAAAAAAATAGGGCTAGTTAAATGGAAAAGTTGCGCACGTAGTGGGCGTACAGAAGATACTGACTTTTTAAGAGACTTCATGCAAACTTACTTCCTTGGGGGTATTATTCGTTTATATTTTAGCAATTTGCTAGTAAATTGTGTGAACACAGTTGCAAAAAATTGCTACAATAATTTCGTATTATCAAACAGACCGCTTGCGGACTGTTTAATAAACTATATTAATAAGGAGAAAGATGCATGAAAAAACTAGCCGTATTAGTAGCCGCTGTGTTGTGTGCCTTCCCGGCTTTTGCAGGGGATAAAGGTATTTTGAAATTGTCCTTGTGGGATGATATTGCTGTGGCTTTGCCCAACAACACCCAAACGGTAAGAGGGATTGACGTGGGTATCGGTTCCAAAACCAATTCCATCTATGGGTTGCAATGGGATTTACTCGTCAGCGAAGCCGGCGAACTTCGTGGTATTAACACTGCATTAGGTGTTGCCAAAGTAAACGAAGGATATGGTATCAACGACGCCTGGCTCTATGCTCGTTCCAATAGATTCTACGGAGTTCAAGCTGCTATCGTTGATATTAACGATGGTCGCTTCGGTGGTTTACAAGCCGGTATCGTAAACTTTGCTCATGGCACAGTAATCGGTGCTCAGCTCGGTAGCTACAACGAAGTAGAAGACTTGCACGGTGTACAATTAGGTATCGTTAACAATGCCCGTCACATCAGCAAAGGTTTACAATTGGGTATTGTAAACATTGCCAAAAACGGTTGGTTCCCGGTCATGGTACTGGTCAACGGTCGTTTCTAATTATACAGTTATACTTACGCCGCGTACCTTGTGTACGCGGTTTTTTTTTGCTATAATTTGTACAGGTGTACTGAGCAGAAGTGCGCAAAAAGTCTGTAAATCAAAGCATGTTCTGACGGCACC
>ONOD01000039.1 GCA_900319325.1 uncultured Elusimicrobium sp.
TTTCCCCCGTCCTTTCGGACGGCACACTGCCCTGTGGAGTCCGGAAGTTCCTCTCCCCGCACCGGAATTGGTCGGGAGCGGTTACCTGGCTGCCACCTATATTATACACAAAAAACCTCCCACAAAGGGAGGGGCTTTTTGGATAGCGTAAGACGTTAGGCTATTTGCCGGTAGAACCAAAACCGCCCTCGGCACGGGTAGTGTCACTCAGTTCGGCGGCTTCTTCAAACGTCGGGTAGAGTGTGGGAAGTACTACTAGCTGTGCCACTTTTTGCCCGGCTTCAAACACAAACTCTGTATCGTTTAAATTGTACATGCAGACGATGAGTTCCCCGCGGTATGGCGCATCCACCAAGCCGGCCATCGCTTTGATACCTTGGCTCTCTACCGAGCTTTTCCCCCAGATAATACCGGAAGTATTTTCGGGCAGTTCTACCGCCACGCCGGTATGCACTTTGGTAATGCTGCGCGCGGGCAGCACGGTGCGTGTGAGCGCAAACAAATCAGCGCCCGAATCCGTCGGGTGAGCACGCACGGGAAGTTTGGCACGCGGGTCTAATTTTTTTACTTTCATAAGTCCCCTACATGAGTTTTTCAATCTGGGTGAGTGCGTTTTGTGCAAACACTTTTTCATCGGCAGAACCGTTGAGTGCCAACGCGTTAATTTGCGGGATAAGCCCTTTCAATAAATGGATATCAAACGTCCGGTCCGATGTGTACGAAAACGCATTGGGGTTGGAAAGTACCCCCGCCATGTATGCACATGCACGCAGAGCATTGATGCGTTCGTTCTCTTTATTGGAAAGCAGCACATTTTTGAGTGCACTTACGCTACTGCCCGTCATAAATCCAAGCGCCAATGCATAGGTGGCTGAGGTCGGTTTTTTGTGGCTGATGCTAAGCCCTTTGAGCGTGCCTTCTAACGCGGCATCCGGGTTGGCTGCCAGGGCGGTAGCCAGTTGCGTTTGCACGGCAGAGTCATCCTCTTTTTTGGCGCGCTTTAACAGTTGGGCCAGGGCTTCGGGCGTGTGTAAAGAACCCAGCCACGCTACCGCGGACGCACGCAATTGCGGGTCGGCCGAGGCGGACGCTTTTTTGAGAATAGCCAGTTGTTCTTTATCGGTTTTGGCAATCAAGTTGAGCGCCCGTTGCGCAAATGCGCTATCAAATATATATAAGCGTACAATATCTTTAGTATGGGTGGTATCTTCGGGGTGAATGAGCCCGTACGCGGCGGCTACATACGCACGCAGGACCGGGTCCTGGCTGTGCAACGCGTCTTGCAAGAGGGGGGAAAGCTCCTCGTACACGGAACCCATGGATACTAAAATGACCGCCGAAAAAGCAGATTTTAGCGCGTCATCTTCGCGCATAATTAAGCTGACCAGTGCCGGCTCGGAACTTTTGGGGGGTACCAAGCGCACTAAGCTGGCTCCGGCGGCAAACACAGTGTTCGGGTCCTGCGAAGTGCGAAAAATCGTAAGCACTTGTTGTGTTTCCTGCGGTGTGCGGGTCGGCTTTTGGAAAAGCGGTAATAATTGCTGCAGCGACGTTTGTGCCTGCAGAGAAGTAGCAAACAACGTAAGGAACAACACAAAGATATATTTTTTCATATCTATATTATAACACTTTCCAAACAAAATACCCCTACACTTTTTAGGTGCAGGGGTATGAGCAAAATAGACAATCGGTTATTTAACCAGCGCTTCGGTTACATGTTCGGCAGCAATCGTACGTTGGGCGGCTGATTTGGAAGTATAATTACTGTAGATGTGCAAGTCGTCCTCATTATTAAGTACTACCATTTTGGTATTACCCAGGGATAACAAAAAACGCAAACGAGTAGATGATTTAGCCATAATAACTCCTTCTAAAAAAGTAAATCTTATATTCTTATAATAACTTGTTTGCGGTTCCAGGTGCAAGCGAAATTAAGACCTGTTGGGCACTAGGTCCTTTTTCTAGGCCCTTTGGGAAAAAAGTTGTCCACACCCTAGGCCCCAGTTTGTGGAAAAGCGTTGCTGCCTGGCAAAAGCGTGTCGTTTTTCCGTCTATAGTTGGGCGTAAAAAACGGAGTGTTTTGCAAGGGAAAAAACTAGGTTATCCACAGTAAAATCCACTTATCCACACCCGCTCAGGCCGGGAAGCCCGGGAACTGGGGCCTTAAATGAATCAAAAACCCCCTAAAACCTAGGGGAAAAGGATACTTATCCACAGGTTGTGCACAACTGTTGATAAATTCGTAACAAAATAGTTTTACTTTTGCTATAATACAGCTAGGAGGTAATTATGAAACTGAGAACCCTTTGTTTATTGACGATTACTTTAGTGTTGGGGGCGTGTGCTTCCCAGCAAAAAGAAGAGGAAGAAATCCCGCGTATGCCGGCGGAAGACCCCAACGTGGTTGCCTTGGATACCGCCAACTACAAACTGTATAACCAAACCGCAGCGCAGATGGCTCGCTCGCTTAAATTACCTTCTGTCCATTTTGATTTTGATTCTATCCGCGTTCCGGAATATGCTTACCCGCTGCTTGATAAAGTGGCCCTTGTCATGCAAGAGCACGAAACCTTGCACCTCATCTTACAAGGGAATTGCGATTCCCTGGGAACGGATGAATATAACTACTGGCTTTCCGGTGCACGGGCGGCGGCACTTAAATCGTACCTGGTAAGCCGCGGAATCAATGCCGAGCGCATCCGCATCCATGCCTACGGAGATACGCGCCCGATCTCGTTGGACCAATCCGAAGCGGGCCGCCAGGCCAACCGCCGGGTGGATATGCAATTTACCACGCGCCGGTGGAAATCAATCTACTAATCATAACGGGTGCAAATACGGAGCCTGCCCGAAAGGTTCCGTATTCTTTGGGATGAATCATGCTGGATTTAATTAAAACCAAGAAAGAATCTATTTCCTTCAAAATCATACGTGCGTTGTTAGCGGCTACGTTTCTCATCGTGCCGCTGATCTTTTTTACCGATTTGACGGCCAATCCGTTCTTCGCACAAAATGTGCTGCTTTATTTGCTCATCGCGGCCATCTACGGCACGATTGCGTTCCAGTTCCTGCGTACCAAACACATTGAAGTTACCAAAACGTTTTTTGACCTGGCGTTTTTTCTGTATGTGATTTCCTGCGCGATGGGGTGGCTGGTGTCTGTTTCCAGTGCGCCGCAAGCCCTGCGCCAGACGTTATTTTACGGACTCTTAAATTACGGCACGTTGCTGCTGATTGTGGCGGTAGGCGCTTATATGATCAGCAAAAACGTAGTGTTTTCCGGCACGATTGAAAGTAAAACTAATTACATTTTGCTGTTCTTTGTGTGGGGGGGGCTGTGGTACTTGGCCCCGCATCTTAAAACAACGCCATCGTCGGAAACTTTCCTGGCGCAACTGTGGGATTGGTATGCCGTGGTGCTGTGGATTTTGGGCATTTGGCTGGGCATGCGCGTGCTAAAAAAACTCACGCAAGAAAATATTTTTGTGCTGATTTTTGTGGCGGTCTTTCTGGCGTGTTGTTACGGCGTGTTGCAAGCGCTGGGGTTGGATTTCTTGTGGCCGTTTGAAATTAATCAGTTTGCTACGCGCGCGTTCTCCACATTTGGCAACCCGAACTTTCTCTCGTCGGCCGTCGTAATGTTACTGCCAGCACTCCTTGTGTATTACATGCGTACCGACAGTAAAAAAGATTTTGTAGTGTACGGTCTATTAGTGCTGGTGTACGTATTGTATTTGTCCTTCGGGTTGGCGCGTTCCTGTTGGATCGGCGCCGTGTGCGGGCTGGTGATGATGTGGATGTTTGGCACGCTTCGTTCGCTGATTTGGCAACGCAAAGGGCGCGTGTTCCTGTTGGCATTGCTGGCGGTGGGCGTAGCGTATGGATCTATCTACATGCCGGGCCCGGGCGATGCTATCAGCCCTGTCAAAAACCGCGTGAATGAGGTGCGCAACGTCCAGCTGGAAGATGTAACACTGGGTGTCAAAAAAGAACGCATTTTCCAATCGCTCCACCAGCGCTTGCTCATGTGGGATGTATCCAAAGAGATGTTTTTGAGTAAACCCGTGCTCGGTAGCGGCGTGGGTAATTTCCAAATGGCGTTTGCGCAAAATCAACCCAAAACGCTGGTGAAATATCCGGAACTGCGCAACTTGAAAACCACTACCAACGCTCCGCATAACGAAATTTTATTTCAGCTGGGCCAAAGCGGTATGGTGGGTGTGGGGTTGTTTTTGTTTATGTTTATGGTGCTATTTTTGGAAGTAAAAGATTTTGCTGTACACAAAAAAGAAGGCGACAAAAAACAACTCTTGCAAGCGATTTTCTGCGGCATCTTGGGGATGCTGGTGGATAACCTGCTTAATATCTCGTTGCATGCCGTTGTGCCGGCGTTTATTTTTTGGTGGTTTGTGGGCGCAGAAGTAAGCGGTGTGGGAAAAGAAGAAAGCAAAATTTCCATCGCAGCTAACCCGGCCACCAAAGCTGTCGCACTGACGATTTTAGCCGGGTGTGTAGCCGTCTTTGTGTGGCAAGGGGTGTGGTTCGCCAGCGAGTATGAATCGTTTGCGGGGCAAAAGAAAATTGCCGCCAAAAATTATGATGGGGCCGTGCATAATTTGTCAGCCGCACTGACACTCTATCCCGCCAATACAGAGGCTGGTTTCCGTCTGGGACAGGTACTGCTGCAGCAACGTGATTACAAACAAGCTTTAGCTGTGTTTGAAAAAACCTTGGCGGCGGCTTCGTATTACGAAGAAGTATATTATCAAGCGGCGTTGGCCGCCTTGGGTAGTGGTGACACGAAGAAAGCGGTGCATTATCTGATGGATAATTTGCGTTTGCATCCGTACCATTTGGAAGCGTATGAACTGCTGGGTACGTTGTTGTACGAAAACACAATTTACGCCGGGGAAGAAGAACGCGCCATGTTGGAAAAAGGACTGGCTTTATTCCCACATGAACCGGTATTGTGGCGGCAGACCGGCGAGATTTATCAAAAACAAGGCGATCAAGAATATGCCAAAAATATTTATTTGCGCGGTCTTGCAACCGATACGCTGAGCAAAGATTTGTTGACTCGTTTGGAAAAAATGTATCCTGACACACAAGAGCGCCCCGAATTACTTGCCCAAGCGCGCACGTTGCAAGGGTACAAAGAAAAAGCGGGTAAATTTGCCAAAATGTCCGCCGCCAATCAACACAAACTGCGCGAAAATTTGGAGGCGTATGTGTCGCAATATCCCGATGATATGAACGGACACATTTTGCTGGCGCAGGTGCTTTCTTTGGGCGGAAATGATTTGAAATCGGAAGAGCAGCTGCGCCAAGTATTGCGGCAACATCCGGATAATTTGTGGGCCAATTTGGCGCTGTCCAGTTTGTATTATCAGGCCGAAGATGAAGACGGGGCGCGCCACGCGTTGGAGAACGCTTTGTTTTATTATCCGAACAATTCGGTTGCGTTGGGCCGTCTGGAGCGACTCAATAAATCCCGTGAAAAATAACTGAAATTTTGATACAATTTTTGAAGTAATAGACGGTGAAGAAAAAAGAAAGAACGTAAACGGAAAAAATATCTTTACAAAACGCACGAAATTGCTATAATAGCTGTATCGGCGTGAGATTGTAAAACAAGTCGAACGCAAGGAATAAGTATCTCATGAGAAAATTGAAAAGACCGTTATTGTATGTGTTAGTACTAGTGGGCGGACTGCTTTTTGTGGGGGATATCGCCCGGGCTGCTACGTCGCCAGAAAAATCATTAGAGAAGGGTATTGAAGCCTATCGCAAAAATGATACAGATAAAGCGATGGATTATTTTGTGGACGTTTTGATGAACGGAAATGCCGCGCAGCAAGCCCGCGCCAACAACTACATTGAGGCCATTCACAACAAACTCGGTGGCATTGAAACCCCGGTGGAAGTGGATCTTTCTTTTCCGGAGCAACCCACGCAAACGTTGGTGGATCCGGCTGCGAACCTAGCCAATTACGGCTCCGAACGCTTAAACACGTTAGCTACGGAATCGGAAGAACAAATTGCGCGGGAAATTGAGGAATCATTGGACGGCCCCGCTCCGCAATCCTTAACTGAACAAATTGAAGCGCGTCAGTAGGCCGGTTATACAATGGACGAGCCGGTTTTGCAACCGACCGATGCAAATGCATCATTAACCCCCGTGCAAGCAGCACCTGCTAACCAACCGGTGCAAACGCCTGCTACGCAACCGGTGGTTGTTCCCGTTGAAAATAATTTAATTCCTACCGAGCAAGAAATCAATGAGTTAAATCAAATGGTGGTGCCGGACGATGGCTTGTATCCGCGGGAACAATTTATGACCACTACGTCGGCCGCTCCGGTCGTTTATACTGAGCCGGCTACCTACATGGTTGCTACGCCGGTGCAGACTACGTCTTCTACGTTTGCGGATTTAACAAGCGATTCGGCCATTGAAGCGCGCAACTTATACACGGCACAAAAATTGCAAAGTATGACCAACGAAGTAGTGGAAGCACTTCGCAACGCACCCGGCGTGCATTTGTATATGCGCAGCGACGGCCTGCCGGACGCCATTGATGTAGACAAAGATGTGTTGTTCAAAGGCAATTATTTTCGTGCGGATTCGTTGGATACGCTCAACAATATTTATGAACTCTTAGCTCTTACCCAAGGTGCTAGCTATACTATTTTGCCTGCCGGTTCTTATACGGATGATGTAACCTTAGCCGGAATTCGCCAAGCGATGGCGCTTAAATCGTACTTAGTAAAACGCGGTATTTCTCAAGGTAAACTTTCGTACAATATGGGGCTTGTGGATGAAGAAGTCCCCGCCAAATTTTCCAATTTAAAAGGTCTTTCCGTTGTGTTTGATTATGATGCTAAATTACCGACGCGTTTAATAGATAACGAAGAAAGAGAAACCAACCCGCTGCTGAGTATGGCCATTGTTCCTCCGTGCCGCGCCATTGACCGCGCATTAGGGGAAGCGTTTGCGGTGGATTTCTCCGTACTGGAAACGGTTAGCCCGTTAGATAACTGGGTGCTGCAAGTAATTTTACATGGCCGCGACGGGAAATTTTACGTTGTGCGTCAACTGGAAGGATTTTCGCCGGTATATCACCAGATTTTATGGAACGGCCGCAAAGGGATCATCGGGCCGGAATTGCCGTGCGGAAAATATACCATCGTGCTTACGGGTGTTGATTTGAAAGGCAATAAACAAGTGTTGCGTCGCCGTGTAATTGTAAAATGTGTGGAAGAAGTAAAAACAACCGGCTCTTGCCAGGAAGGCAAATGTCCGGTAGTTGCTTCTGCTTCTGGCGCCAAAACAATGACGCAACAAACTACGGTATTAAATTATAACTCTGCTCGCTTATGGAAAAAACCGGGCCGCATTATGCGCGGTGGTGAAATGCAAGAAAGCAGCGTGGATGTAGATTTGTCTTCCGATGTGGAAGCCACAGCTTCCGCACAGGCACAAGGTTCTGCCCAAAGCTCTGAGGACAACACCTACACGCATACAAAAACCGTCCGCACGATTGTAACCACGGATGATACGCCGGTGGAAACGGTTACTTCCACATCCATAGATGACGGAGCGGGAACCGTTTCTTCTTCATACACAAGTGATGTTACGAATTCTGTAGTAACTAATCCGTACGAAATGCCGTATGAGGAAGCGACCTTCTAAAAGATAAGTAAGGGGAATTTGGGATTATGAATTTGTCGGAAATTTTAATCGGAAACAATATGGGTGCCCATCCGGATTGTCTGGGTATTTATATTGGTATAGACGAAATTTATGTGGCACAAAGCGCCAAACGTGAAGGCGGTGTGGCGTTGGAGTCGCTTATTCGTGTTCCGGTTAATATCATGGATAAAAGCAAGTTAAAACCGCTGGATCTTAACGAAGAGTATTTCGCCATGGATACTTGGTTGGATGCTTTGGGAAAAGTAACCGCTAAGAAATCCTGGAATACAAATAAGGTAGTGGTTAGCTTGGCTCCCGAATTTTGTCTGCTGCGTCACTTTGTTATTACCGTTCCGCTTAAACGCAAAGAATGGGCGGAAGGAGTCCCCAACGAGGCCCGCAAGTACATTCACTTTACCTTTGATAAGGCAGCTTATGCGTACCACGTGTACGAATTTGAAACTGCCGCCACCAAACAAAAACGTTTGGGGGTTGTCTTTGCCATGACCACGCAATCCATTATTGAACGCCTTAAAAAAGGGATGAAAGCCTTAGGCCTGGAGCTTGTTTCCGTGGAGCCGGACAGCTTGTCCTTAGGCCGCGTGTTTAGTGATAATGACAAAGAAGCCATCGGCGATGGTGGCCGGATTTATTCTTTCTTTGGCAAGGAACGTGCCAGTTTTGTATTCTTAAACGGTATGGTGCCGATCTTAGGGCGCGACGTAGAAATCGCCGGGGCTATCCCCGCGGAGAGAAGACGTTTTGAAATTACCAACAGTACAGAATTTATTGCCAAACAGTTGGAACGGGATCCCTTTGAGGAAGCCGTCATTATGGGCGATGCAAAAAAGGAAGGATACCAGGTCACTGTCAAAACTTCCGAGGGTGACACTGCAAAGCAGACCGAAGCCTTTGATGCCGCCATTGCAGCAAAAGCGGCAATGATCATCTGCGATAATGTTGATAACGAAGCGACGACTGCCAGCATTCAGAAGGCGAAGGAAGCGGGAATACCGACAATTCTCATGAACAGAGGTATTGAGAGCCAGGAGACCGCAGTGTCTCAGATCCTGACGGACCGCAAGCCGTGTATTGCGCGCTTCGCGGAAATCTTTGCCGACCATATGGGAAAGACAGGAAATTATGCAATCATACATACTTCTTCCAATGCTGATACGGCTGCATGCGTGGCTGCATTTGCAGAAGCCATGAAGGGAGTCGAATCCATGACTGCGGCAGACCCGGTGGATGTGGATGAGTATAACATTGAGGCAGTAAAGGAATCGATCCGCCAACTGCTCGCTAATAAACCTGAAATATCCGCCCTTGTATGCGGAAACGGCGTGCAGGCCCGTGCAGCTTCTG
>ONOD01000038.1:0-2884 GCA_900319325.1 uncultured Elusimicrobium sp.
TAGGAGTGGCACTACTGGATGGAGTTGTGGCGCTCATTTCCCGCTCGGAGTGGTTTAGAAAACAGGTCAGTTCGGCTGTGGAAGGCTCAATCGCGCGGGAGTTTTCTCTTGCAAATATGGGGGCCAACTTAAGCGGCATTTTTATAGAAGACTTGCAGATTGCAGAGCAGGGCGGTTTTGAAAAAGGAACATTTGCACAAATAGAACGGGCGCAGTTGCGTATTTCGCTTTTACATTTATTGCATGGGCATATTAAAATTAAGGGGTTAGTGCTATCCCGGGTGCGGGGGCACTTGCTTAGACGTACTGACGGAACTACCAATTGGGACGATTGGCTGGCCGTATCCGATACGGATGCGCAACTTGAACAAGAGCAAACTTCTTCCGCGCCCAATATTACGGCTTCTCGGGTGCGGTTGGAAGAACTTTCTGTTTTGTTTGAGGATCAGCAAGCCCCACGTGTGTTGGAAATTAGTGATGTAAATTTGGAGCTTTCCAATTTTAGCTTGAGTGAGGAATTTGCCCTGTCCGTGTGGGCCAATTTCCGTCATCAAGAAAATGATTTTGAACGCAAGATTCCGTTATTATTACATGCCAAGGTTAATTTAAATCAATTGAATTGGGAACAGGCTTACGCTACGTTGCAGATGTTAAAAGCCAGTTACCAAAAATCGGACCTTATTTTGGAAGGAACCGTGAAAAATTTCACAAGCCCGCAGGCAGATCTCAAATTAACGGTTCATAAATTGTCCTCCGATTTATTGGACGCGGTGGCTTCGGTCCCTGCGTTTAATTTGGAAAAAGCAACCGGCTTGTTTAAGTTATCCTGGGATTCCCCTAGCCAGACACTATCCGTTAACAAGGCAACCTTGCAAGCTCCCGGATTGGATATAAGCGCACACGGAAAGTTGACGGGCAAAGGATCCATTCGTTATCAATTTGAAACGCAACTTTCCGCCGTGCTTGGCGAAGCTGGCCGCTGGTTTACTGCTTTGGCGGATCCCTACCGTTTGGTGGGTAAACTGCAAACGCAAGCTACTTTTACGCAAGATAAAATATCGGCTCAAATGACTTTGGAAGATGTTGGCGGATTTATCGCGCAAGTGGGGCAGTTGTCCAATGTTACGGGTGATTTGTCCGGTTGGGAAGCGCTTGATTTTAAGGCGGGAGAACTGAAAGCTAAGTTGGCCGGAAAATTTGAAGCCAGCCCTCTTACGGTTTCCTTAACAGCCAACCAAACAGCGCAACGGATTAAGGCGGAGTTAAAAGCATCTGCCAAAGAACTGATTTGGAATATGCCCACGGAATCTGCCAAACAAACCCCTGCCGCAGAGGCAGAACCCACGCCTGCGTCTTTGGGCAAGTGGGCATTACCCCCGATGGATTTAAAGACGGATGTAAAAGTAGATAAATTGGATGTTCCGTATTTCTACGGAACCAAAATTGCCTTTGATACGGACATTCAAGGTTTCACGCCGGATCTCAAGCAAATGCAAGGGACCATTCATCTGCGCACCGAAGATGGGAAGATACAAGATATTTATAAATTAACGAATGCAAACCCGCTCACAAAAGTATTGTTTATGTCTTTAAACGTAACCGGAAAAGTATTTAATTCGCTCAACGTGTTTGGCGTGCTCAAAAGCTTGGGCGGGGGGTTGGCCTCTATGGTAACGGGAAATTCATCCCAGGCACAAGAGAGCGAAATAAAAATGCAAACGGTGCTGGGCCCGGATGGCGAGCCAATAGAAGTACCGGTAGTGCAAACCGAGCAGAAAATCTCCGGCGAGATGGCCTATGACAAATTTGATACCCTGGTCAATTTTAAAGATGGAAAAGCTACCGTGAAAGAAGGAACTTTTGTGTCTACCATGATGTCCTTGCGGTTGGATGGCACCACCGACTTTAATACCGGGATTGTGGACTTAACTGTTCATGCCGCGCCCGGCCGCCACGAGGTAAATGGTATGATGCCGCTAACGCTTAAAATCGGCGGAACTATTGAAGAACCCAAAGGAAACATGCAGCTCATCGGCAGTGTAGCTTCCCTGGTTACGCAAACCGTTACCAACAATGTGGTATCCCGCAACGTAACAAAAGGAATCAAGGGGCTGTTTGGTTTATTCAAAAAGAAAGAAGAAGCTCCCGAAGAACTGGTGGAGGAACCCGCCGAAACCCCCGAAGAGGCTATAGAAGCAGCCCCCTGATCATCCTTGTTGGGAATATTGTTTAATTACCTCTTCTTTGAAAGAGAGGAACGTCCCGTTGGTAATAGCGGTACGGGCTTGCTCCATTAAATGGATGAGAAAACGGATGTTGTGAATAGAAAGTAACCGGTGGCTAGTTAGTTCTTGCGCACGGAACAAATGACACAAATAAGCACGGGAATAATGCCGGCACGTAAAGCAATCGCATTGATCATCCAACGCAATTTCCTGGGTGCGGTAGGCCGCATTTTTGATGTTAATACGCCCTTGCGAGGTCATCACCATCCCATTGCGGGCGACCCGTGTAGGCCATACGCAGTCAAACATATCTACCCCACGCTCAATACTGTTAAGCATTTCCACCGGGGTTCCCAGCCCCATAAAATAACGCGGTTTTCCCTCGGGCAAATTCTCGGTTACGGCTGATACGGCTCCGTTCATCTGCTCCAGCGTTTCCCCTAAAGAAAGCCCGCCAATACAATAGCCGTGCGTAGGCAAACTAGCCATGTGAAGGGCTGCTTCCTTACGTAAATCCGGGAAGATAGCCCCTTGGATAATGCCAAACAAAAGGGAATTGTTAACCGTAAAGCCGCCATCCGCATTCTGTATAATTTCTTGTGCGGGTACCGTTTTTTCATAAGCGCGGGCGGCACGCTCTGCCCAGCGTTTAGTGATGT
>ONOD01000038.1:2889-13480 GCA_900319325.1 uncultured Elusimicrobium sp.
ATCGTGCTTGGAGGGATCTTTGGCGTGGATGCACACATCCAGCATCGTCCAAATATCCGAACCTATTTCACTTTCAAATTGAATAACATTTTCCGGTGTGAATAAATGCTTGCTTCCATCATGGTGGGATTGAAATGTGACGCCTTCTTCTTTAATTTTGCGGAATTTCGGTAAGCTATATACTTGGAATCCCCCTGAATCGGTTAAAATGCTGCCATTCCAGTGCATAAACTGATGCAGCCCACCTAATTGCTGTAACAACTTAGTGGTAGGCCGTAGGTATAAGTGATACGTGTTGGAAAGCAAACATTCCGCCCCCGCGTTTTTCAAATCCTCATCCGTGAGGGCTTTTACGCAACCCTGCGTGGCCACTGGCATAAATACCGGGGTATGTATGGCACCATGACGGGTATATAGTACACCCGTGCGCGCTTGACAGTGGGGGTCTTTAGATAGGATTTTAAAAGGGGAAATCATACTTTATTTTACCATTTTGTCAGAAATGCCGTTGAAATGTTTTTTCCTGCTGTTTGTCTTCACCTCTTTATATTTGACTTATATTTTTTTCTTCTATATAATCTAAATATGGGTAAGGGAAGTATCGTCTTCCCTGTTCTTATTCATTTGATTAAATAGCAAGATCCGAGGCGAGGTTGTATTCTCTTTTCTGCTTTGGTTTGGATTATATTAAGTAAGGAGCATTCATGAAAAAGAAAGCATTTACTTTAACCGAATTACTGGTAGTGGTGGTAATTATCGGTACGTTGGCGGCCGTCGTGTTGCCGAAGTTTACGCAAGTGCTAGAAAGCCGCCGCACGACGGAAGCTGAAAACATTATGCGTGCGGTACGCAGCGAGCAGGAAGCGCGCTGTACGTTGGATAAAAGCTATACGGCGCAGCCGAGTGAATTGGCGTCATTCCCCGCTCATGGGGGGAGCAATTATACCTATGTGCTGAATGATAGGGGTATTTCTGCCGTGAGCACACATAAGAATTACACGTTACTTATGCCCAGCTACCGCACGGGTGAAATTTGTTGTGACGGGGATGATTGTGGCAGTTTAGGCAAAGGGTATTCTGCATGTATAGTTCGTGTGGTTGCGGATGAATGTGCAGCCACGGATGTGCCAGCAGGGCCGGAACCGGAACCCGAACCGGGTTGTCAATTGAAAGATTACGAACGATCTTGTTCGGAGGTCCTGAACAACGACAACTGGAGTGGAACAATTGAGTATATTGTAAATGACGATTGTACGGGGCATACTGAAAAGAAATTCTGTAGCTGTGCATTGCCTGCAAAATCTCCTGAGCCCTGTGGGGCAGGACAGACTGGCAACATAACCTGGACAATTGATTCTGAAAATTGTACCTATGTGAAGCAAGAAAATTGTACACAGCAAGTATGTGAAGAAGGGGACAAGAACGAAATGTCGTTGAGACATGTACTTCACGAAAGGGGGAACGTTGCCATAATAATGCGTGGGAAAGTTTCACGGAAGAAATTGCCTCCACCGATTGCCGCAAAGGGTGCGGACAACCGAGCCAAACAAAAAAATGTCCCGATGGAACGGTACAGACAGCTCAGTACAGTTGTAATGAATCTAATGGAAAATGGGTGCTTAGCGGTTGGGACCCAGCTACCTGTCCCAATACGTGCCCGGAATCGGCAGGGGATCCTCAGCATTGTGACAACCCGCAAGAGGAGAATGCTGTGGCCGGAGTATGGCAGGACTTCCCGACTTGTAAATGTATATGTCCCAGAGGTAGCACTTTGATTGGTGACCAATGTTATCGGGACAGTACGCCAAGCGGTGGCGGTGAATTGGTCTGTAATTGGGTCGTGGACACAGCATACACCGGTAAGTATGTGGCCGCCTGTGGTGAACCATGCGACGATCATCAAGAGGTCTCTGGCCCGCAACAGTGTAACGAAAGTACAAATGGTCAGACATACAGAAGCTATGTTGTATATAGCACATGTCCTGGCGGTAGCTGTATGGCGGATTTGTTTATCCAAACGTGTGTGTGTGAATGATAGTTTATTGTAGCACTAACTCCCCGGGTTTATGCCCGGGGATTTTTATGCCTTTATCAACTAGCCGTCATTTCTGCGTGTCGTTAGTCCGGGTGATATTTGCAAACCGTTTGTTTTTTGCTATACTGATTTTATAAACTAGTAGTGAGGTCTTTATGAGTGAAGTAATTTTAACTGATGCAAATTTTGAACAGGAAGTCCTCAACTCCAAAGAGCCGGTGTTGGTGGACTTTTGGGCGACCTGGTGCGGCCCGTGCCGGATGCTGGCCCCGGTGGTGGAAGAATTAGCCAACCAGTATGCGGGCAAAGTAAAAGTCTGCAAATTGGATGTGGACCAAGGCATGAATACGGCGGGGAAATATCAAATTTCTTCCGTGCCTACGCTCATTGCTTTTAAGGGTGGGCAGATTGCCTTTCAAACCACCGGCTTGCAATCTAAAGACGGTTTAGCCGCTAAACTGGACGAATTGCTTAAATAATCTTCTATCACCCGCCTTGCCAGCCAGGGCGGGTGATTCTTTCCTTTTCCCTTTCCTTATTATATATGACACAACCTACGCCGCAGTTTTATTTGATTGACGCTCATGGTTTTTTGCATCGCAATTATCACGCGCTGCCGAAACTTTCTACCTCTGCTGGGTTAGAGGTGGGGGCGCTTTACGGGTTTTTGCGGTGGATCCTTAAAATGCTCAAAACCCAGCAACCGGATTACGTAGCTGTGTGTTTTGATTCCCCCGGCGGGTGTGCCCGACGCAAAGCACTTTTGCCTTCTTATAAAGCCAATCGTGCCGCGCCTGATGATGCATTGGTGCGTCAGTTGCAGTTGGCGCGCGATTTGGTCCGACAGCTGGGCCTTACCGTGGTAGCGCAAAAGGGTATTGAAGCCGATGACCTCATGGCGTTTTTGGCGCGGCAGGCCGCCAAAGCCCAAGTGCCCAGCGTGCTCGTTACGTCCGACAAAGACGTCTATCAATTTTTGAATGAATGGATTTCCATTTGGCCCTCGGGTAAAGATGAAATCAAAGGGCCCGAAGCCGCTGTAGAAAAGTTTGGCTTGGAGCCAAAATTTTTGCCCGATTTCTTTGCCTTGGTGGGCGACGCTTCGGACAATGTGCCCGGCGCAGAGGGAATCGGCCCCAAAGGAGCGGTGGAACTCATCAAAAAATTCGGTCACTTAGAAGATATTTTGCGCGCCGCGCACAACGGGGACCCGCAATTAAGACCCCTCCAACTTAAAAAATTACTTGCCAGCGAAGAAATGGCGCTGCTCTCTAAACAACTGGTAGTTTTTGACCATAGCTTATCCATGCCCTTTATATTGGAGGATTATCGCGTGCACTTGGCGGATCGTGCGTCGCTTGCTAAGTTATTTGCCCAGTACGAATTTAAAAATTTATTGGACCTTGTCCCCGGGGAACAACCGCTTGAGCAGCCGCTTTTCCAAGCACCGGCTCCGGTACAAACGCTTGCGCTAGGGGACGTACTTCAACGGGCACAAACGGCATCGCGTGTGTTTGTGCATGCGGACGAAGAACGGGTGGTTGTGGGTCTAAACGCGCAAGAGGCCGCCATCGTGCCGGTAGCGGAAATTGAACCCTGGGAAATGGACACGCTCAAACAAATTTTTCTTAATGACTCCATTGAAAAAATCGGCTACGATTTGAAGCTAACGCTGCGTTTGTTAGAACTAAATCTGGACGGGCATTACCTAAATTGTTTTGACGGACGTTTAGCCAAATATTTATTGGACCCGTCGGGCGATTTAAGTTTTAGCGGGGCATGCGCACAGTATTTCTCGGCCACCATAAGTGAAGAAGATCCCGTGGCGCTGCTAAGCACGTACAATCAATATATTTGGCCCTTGCAAGAAAAACTAACCGCCGAGCTGAAAAAAAGTGGCCAGTATGAATTGTACCGCACACTGGAACTTCCGCTGATGATGGTGCTGGCGGATATGGAGTGGAAGGGGCTTCGCATTGACCCCGGCTGGTTGGAGAGTTTCAAGGTGCTTTTAGAGCAAGAAATTGCCCAGTGCCAAGCTTCAGTAGATGCGCAAGCCGGTTACTGCGTCAACATTAATTCCCCCAAGCAACTGGGCGTGCTGCTCTTTGAAGAAATGAAAATTCCGCCCGTGCGCAAAACAAAAACAGGCTACTCTACCGATGAGGGAGTGCTGGAGGAAATTGCGGATTCTTACCCGATCGCCCGTACTATTTTAGAGTACCGCGCCAGCAGCAAACTTAAATCAACCTATGTGGATAATTTACTTTTGTTGGCGGATGAAAATAATATTGTGCATTCGTACCTGGATCAAACCGGAACGGTAACCGGGCGGCTTTCCAGCTCCAGCCCCAACCTGCAAAATATTCCCGTGCGCACTGAAAAAGGCCGCCAGTTGCGCCGCGCATTTTGCGCTGCCCCGGGAAATGTTCTCTTGAGCGTGGACTATTCTCAGATTGATTTGCGCGTACTAGCGCACGAGAGCCAAGACCCTATCTTAATTGACTCTTTCTTAGAAGGGGGCGATATCCACACGCAAACCGCCGCGCAAGTATTTGGCGTGATGCCGCTCATGGTCACCCCCGAAATGCGCTCTAGCGCAAAGGCTATCAATTTTGGTATCATATATGGGCAGGGACCGATGGGCCTGTCCCAATCACTAGGCATATCTTTACGCGAAGCAAAAGAATACATAGACAACTATTTCAAGAATTACCGTGTAGTACGTGAATGGATTGATAAAAATATTGCGCTTGCTCGCCAAAACGGATATGTGAAAACCATGCTCGGTCATGTGCGCTACTTGCCCGAGTTTAATATGGGAATCGGTAGTATGGCTTCGTTTGCCCAGCGTGCCGCTATTAACACGATTGTGCAGGGCGGTTCGGCCGATATTATTAAAAAAGCCATGTTAGATGTGTTTGATGCGTTGCGCAATACTTCGGTCCATATGATTATGCAGGTGCATGATGAATTAATTTTTGAACTGCCCCAAGCAGAACTGATGACCCGCGCCGCGCAAATTAAAGAGCTCATGCAAAATGCGGTTAAACTACGCGTGCCGCTTTTAGCCAGCGCCAAAGCCGGGAAAAACTGGTACGAGCTTGAAAAACTTTCATGATGAGTTTTCGTGTAAAATCAAAATGGATTATCGGACTAACGGGTAGTATGCTTAGCGGCAAAAGTACGGCGCTGGCGTATTTTGCAAAATGCGGGGCGGATGTTCTTTCCTGCGATGTTTTGGCGCGGGAACTGCGTGAGCGCCCGACTGTGCTTAAAAAAATAAGAGCCACGTTAGGAACCGCAGATAAAACGGAGTTGGCAAAGCTTGTTTTTGCAAACGCTGCTAAACGCAAAGCGTTGGAAAACATCTTACATCCGCTACTACTTAAAGAAGTGCGTGCGCGGATCAAGCAAAGTAACAGACCGGTGGTTGTGTTGGAAGCCCCACTACTTTTTGAAGCCGGCTGGGATAAATATACCGATTTGAACATAGTTGTGCTGGCAGATCCCAAAACATTGCCGGCGCGTTTGAAAGAACGCCAATTATCACGGGCCGAATATAACCGCCGTACCCAGCACCAATTGCCCAATTTGCAAAAAGCACAACGTGCGGACGTGGTATTTTTTCACACCACCAAAGCACAGCTTAAAAAAAGTGTAGAACGATTTTGTAGTGTTTTAGAAGTATTACCACATCAATAGGAGTATTCATGGAAGAACAAGTAAAGCAGGAAAAAACTGCAAAACCTGCTAAAGAAACCAAAGCCGCCAAGGCTTCGGCCGCTAAAACGGCTGTTACAGAAAAACCGGCTCCGGCCGCTACGGATAAAGCGCGTGAACAACGCCCGGCGCGTAACAATAGTAACAATAATCGCCCGCAACCCCGTCCGTTCAATAATAACAACAATGTCCAACCGCCCACGCGCCAACCCAACGGTGCTAAGGTATTGGACGCGCGCGAACTTAATAAACTAAGTGTAGCAGAATTGACCAAATTAGCCGTCAACTATAATTTGGAAGACATTTCAGGCCTGCGCAAACAGGAACTTATTGGCCGCATTATGGCTATCCAAGCCAAGCAAAACGGCTCGGTCTATGGCGGAGGCGTATTGGAAATTTTACCCGACGGGTTTGGGTTCTTACGCTCGGAAGAAAATAATTACCTCTCCAGCGGAGATGATATCTATGTTTCTCCTTCGCAAATTAAACGCTTTGGGTTGCGCAAAGGCGATACGATTGAAGGACTCATCCGCCCGCCGAAAGATAACGAACGCTATTTTGCCATGCTCCAAGTGCAAAAAGTAAATGGCATAGAAACCGATAAAATTTACAACCGCCCGTTGTTTGAAAACTTAACCCCTCTGCACCCGAACGAGCGCTTTACGCTGGAGACGGACAAAAACGCCATTACCCAGCGCGTGATTGATATAATTGCGCCCATCGGTAAAGGCCAGCGCGCGCTCATCGTAGCTCCGCCCAAAAGCGGAAAAACGATGATCCTGCAGGCCATCGCACACTCTATCGCAGAAAATTATAAAGACACGGTACTGATGGTGCTGCTGATTGACGAACGCCCCGAAGAAGTTACCGATATGAGCCGCAGTGTCAAAGGGGAAGTGGTAGCCTCTACGTTTGACGAACCGGCCGACCGCCACGTTCAAGTGGCCGAAATGGTACTCAACAAAGCAAAACGCTTGGCTGAACAAGGCAAAGATGTGGTAATCTTGCTGGACTCCTTAACTCGTTTAGCCCGTGCGTATAACACCGTGGCGCCTTCTTCCGGCCGCGTGCTTACCGGCGGGTTGGAAGCTACTTCTCTGCAAAAACCCAAACGCTTTTTGGGGGCTGCCCGCAATATTGAGGAGGGAGGATCCCTCACTATTATTGCAACCGCTATGATTGAAACCGGTAGCCGTATGGACGAAGTTATTTTTGAGGAGTTCAAAGGAACCGGTAACAGTGAACTTACGCTGGACCGCAAACTTTCCGAACGGCGTATTTTCCCGGCGGTGGATATCAACCGCAGCTCTACGCGTAAGGAAAATCTGCTGCTTTCGGAAGATGAACTCAACAAAGTGTGGATCATGCGCAAAGTCTTGGCTCCCTTGAGCTCGGTAGATGCCATGACCACGCTTTTATCCAAGCTTTCGGCTACTAAATCCAACAAGGATTTCTTTAAGCAGATGGAAGTCAATGCATTTTAGTGTAAGGCGGGAAAAGAAAGGTATTTTCAATTTCCCGCCAGATATGCTATAATAAACTATCAGATTTTGATTAAGGAAGACAAAAAAATGAAAGAAAAAATACATCCCACGTATGAATTCGTAGAAGCGGTTTGTGCCTGTGGCAACAAATTTATGACCCGCTCTACTGCTAAAACTTTAAAGCTGGACATTTGCTCCGCTTGCCATCCGTTCTTTACCGGTAAACAAAAATTGTTGGATACCGAAGGTATGGTGGAAAAATTCAACAAACGCTTTGCCAAAACTGAAGGTAAAACTATGGTACGCAAACCCAAAACCGAAGTAAAGGCCAAAGCCAAACTCAAAAAACCGGTGGCCAAAAAAGCCGCAGTAAAAAAACCGGCTGCTAAAAAAGCGGCCGCCAAAGCTGAAAAAGCCGAAGCCAAAGCTAAATAGCAACGCTTTACAAAAAGAGCAGACTACCGTTAAGGGGTCTGCTCTTTTTTCATAGGAAAACTTATGGATACCTCTAAATACGCACAAGAATTTGAAACGTTGGAAAAAGAATTATATTCCGGTAATTTGTCCGGCGCCGAGCTTACTAAAAAAGCCAAACGCCACGCTTTTTTGAAACCCATTATTGAGAAAGAGCGCGAAATCGCCCAGACGCAAAAATCCATTGAAGATGACCGCGCGATGATTGAAGCCGGCGAAGACAAAGACCTAGTCAAAATGGCGGCCGAGGAACTGGCTGAGTTGGAAGCAAAACTGCCGGAACTTCAAAAAGAACTGCGTATTTTGGTCATTCCGCCCGATCCGAACGATTCCAAAAATATTTATTTGGAAATCCGTCCCGGTGCCGGGGGAGAGGAGTCTGCCTTGTTTGCGGCAGAACTCTTGCGCGTATACCAGCATTTTGCGCAAACCAAAGGGTGGACCACGGAAATTTTGGAATTTACCCCAACCGGGCTCAAAGGTTGTAAATATGTAAGTATGTTCATTAAAGGGGACGGAGCCTATTCCTGGCTTCGTAACGAAGCCGGCACCCACCGTGTACAGCGTGTGCCGGATACCGAAACTTCGGGCCGTGTGCATACTTCCACAGTAACGGTAGCCATCATGCCGGAAGCCGAAGAAATTGATATTGAAATCCGTCCGGAAGATTTGGAGTTGGAAACCTCCCGCGCCGGCGGCCACGGCGGGCAAAACGTCAATAAGGTAGAAACGGCTGTGCGCATTTTGCATAAACCCACGGGGATTGTGGTTTCCTGCCGCGAAGAGCGTCACCAAGGTGCCAACCGCGAAAAAGCCCTCGCTATGCTGCGCGCCAAGCTCTATCAAATTGAAGAAGAAAAGCGTAATAAAGAAATTTATGACGAGCGTAAAAGCCAAGTGGGCACCGGGGACCGTTCGGAAAAAATCCGCACGTATAACTTTCCGCAAAGCCGCGTAACTGATCATCGCACGGATAAGTCCTATCATAATCTCTTGGAAATTATGGAAGGGAATATTGAGCCGATTTTAACGGATCTGCGCACGTATCGCGTAGAACAAAAACTCAAAAACTTGCAAATCTAATGACGATTGCCCAACTCTTACAGACAGCCACTACTCAGTTGACCACGGCCGGTTCCGACGAACCTGAAGCCAACGCGCAGTGGCTGCTTGCATTTGTGTTAGGGGTAACGCGCACGTGGGTGCTGGCCAACGGTAGTTTTGAAATTCCTGCTAAAGATCAAGCCGCGTTTGAAAAGCTGCTTGTCCGCAAAGCAAAGGGGGAGCCGCTTTCGCACATTACCGGGGTGCAACCCTTTTGTGGATGGAATATTATTGTGTCGCCTGACGTGCTCACCCCGCGCCCGGAAACTGAAGATTTAGTAGAACAAGCCGCCACACATTTTGAGCGCAACGGTGCGTACACATTTTTAGACATGTGCACCGGAAGCGGGTGCATCGCAGTAGCACTTGCCAAAAAATTTCCGAATGCGCGCGTACTGGCGGCGGATATTTCCGCGGAGGCGTTACAAGTAGCCCAGCAAAATATTCGCAAACACAAGCTGGAAGAGCGCGTGCAACTATTGCAAAGTAATTTATGGGAAGACGTGATGGGTACATTTGATTTAATTATTGCCAATCCGCCCTATATCCCTACGGAAAATTTGGACGGTCTCACGCGCGAAGTTCAGCACGAGCCGCGCCTGGCACTTGATGGCGGAGCGGACGGTTTTGAAATTACGCGCCCTTTGTGTCAAGCGGCAGACAGCTTTCTAAATCCGGGTGGACTACTAGCGCTGGAACTGGATGACGGCCAGGCGTGGCCGCTAGCGCGCGGACTGGCTGAAATCGGCTGGAAAGCAACCGTAAAAAAAGATATATTTAACGTAGAACGATTTGTATTTGCAACGCGCAATTAGGAGAATTATATGGATCGATTTTTGATTGAGGGTGGTAAAAAATTAAAGGGTACGGTGCCTGTGAGCGGCAGCAAAAATGCCGCGCTCCCGATTTTAGTGGGCACGCTTCTGACTGACGAAAAATGCGTACTGCACCGCGTTCCTAATTTGCGCGATGTGCGCACCACGCTTAAAATTTTGGAGTACTTGGGTAAAAAAATTACCTATCAAAATAATACCGTTACGGTGGAGGCTAACGGCCCGCTTAAAAATAACTTACCGTATGAATTGGTGAAG
This sequence comes from uncultured Elusimicrobium sp., assembly GCA_900319325.1. Classification (GTDB taxonomy): domain Bacteria; phylum Elusimicrobiota; class Elusimicrobia; order Elusimicrobiales; family Elusimicrobiaceae; genus Avelusimicrobium. Next base: position 12,801 of record ONOD01000038.1, read on the forward strand.
CAAATGCGCGCCAGTTTTTGGGTGGCCGGGCCGTTACTTACGCGCTTTGGCGAAGCAGACATTCCGCTACCCGGCGGTTGTGCCATTGGGGTGCGCCCGGTAGATATTCACCTCAAAGGGTTTGAAAAATTAGGGGCTCAGTGTGAAGTACAGGCGGGGAACGTCCTCATTCGTGCTCAAAAACTAACCCCGGCCCAAATTGTACTACGCTTCCCCAGTGTGGGAGCTACGCAAAATTTGCTCATGTGCGCGGCCCTCATCCCCGGCGAAACAATCCTGGAAAATGTTGCCAAAGAACCCGAAGTGGACGACGTGATTTTGTTCCTAAACAAAATGGGCGCGCAAATTAAAACGGATGATAAGGGACGGTTGGTTGTTAACGGTGTACAAAAAATGCACGGGGCCGAACATACCATTGTAGCAGACCGGATTGAATCGGGTTCGTTTATGTTGGCGGCCGCAGCCACCCGGGGGGATGTCACCGTGGCTGATTGCGTGCCGGAACACAATGCTATTTTACTAAGTGATTTGCGCGAGGCGGGATTTAAGTTAGATGTAACGGAAACTTCTGTGCGGGTGCACGCTCACGAGGGACCTATTAACCCGGTGCACGTGCGCACGGCGCCCTATCCGGGTTTTGCCACGGACTTGCAGGCCCCTTGGATGACACTGATGACCTT
>ONOD01000033.1 GCA_900319325.1 uncultured Elusimicrobium sp.
GAGGAACTACAAAAGCAGTTATTTGTAGACTTAGCGGAAATTGAAAAATAAATAAGTTTTGAACAATTCCCAAAAAAACGCCCCCAGGGGCGTTTTTTATTTGCTATAATAAAGTGTACTTTAAGTATAAGTATAAAATTAATGATAGGAGAAGGGCTCCGCTTCGGCTCGGTTACTATTCCGGATGAATGTAGCTTGGTTGATAGGTTGCAGCCCTAAGTGTATAGTAAAATGGTACTTTCTAATCAAGACAGAAAAGACATTATCAGCAAATTCCAAACCAGCGCCAATGATACCGGCTCTGCCGCCGTGCAAATTGCACTGATTACGGAACGCATTCAATATATTTCCAATCACCTCAAAGCCAACCCGAAAGACTTTGCAGGCGAAACCGGCTTAAATAAGCTAGTCGGTCAGCGCAAACGCTTGCTCGCTTATTTGAAACGCACGGACTTTGAAAAATATCAAGCCGTGACCAAAGAATTGAAACTTAGAAAATAATAGGAAATCTAAATGCCTAATTTTAACCATAACTTTGACATTCAAAGCGTGGAAGTTACCGTCGGGCGCGATACAATTAAATTGGAAACCGGTTTAATTGCTAAGCAAGCTGACGGAGCCGTTGTGGCCAGCATGGGGGATACCCGCATTTTGGCTACTGCTGTTTCCACCAAGGAGCAAAAACCCGGTATTTCCGATTTTACTCCGTTAACGGTCAACTATAAAGAGAGAACCTACGCCGCGGGGAAAATCCCGGGCGGTTTTTTCAAACGTGAAGGAAAAGCCAGTAAAAAAGAGACTTTGTCTTCCCGCATTATTGACCGCACCATGCGTCCGATTTTCCCGGAAGGTTTTGCCTGTGAAACCAACGTAACGGCCATGGTTTTATCTGCCGACCCTAATAACGATGCGGATATTTTGTCCGTACTCGCTTCTAGCGCGTCCGTAGTTATTTCTTCCATTCCGTTTAATGAACCGGTTGCCGCTGTACGCATCGGACGCATTAACGGGGAATATATTGTTAACCCGACCAAAGAGGAACAAGCATTGCCCGAGTGCGATATGGACTTGACGATTGCTGGTTCTGCCCAAGGTATTTTGATGGTGGAAGGTGGCGCCAAAGAAGTAGAGGAAGATGCCATTATTCGTGCCATGGAAGTAGCCAAGCCGGAAATTGACAAAATGTGTGCCGCACAACTTAAACTACGCGAACTGGCCGGCAAACCGAAATTTGAATATGTCGTAGAAAAACTGCCGCAAGAAGTGGTAGATTTGGCCAATGGTTCTTTCCGCGAAGAAGCTAAAAAAATCTTGCATGCGTTTAGCGACAAGCAAACCCGCGATATGCAAGTAGCTCAACTCAAAAAGAACTTTGCTGACCAACTTACCGAACAATATGCCGACAACGCCGCCACTTATGCCGGGATCGCACTTGAAAACATCATGTACGAAGAATCCCGCAACTTGGTTTTGCATGAAGGCGTACGTGTGGACGGCCGCAAACCGACCGAAATCCGTCCGTTAAGCTCTTTAGTAGGATATTTGCCACGCGCCCACGGTTCTGCCGTATTTACCCGCGGTCAAACCCAATCCCTAGCTGTTGCTACGTTGGGTACCAAAGATGACCAGCAAATGGTAGAGGGGTTGGAAGATACTTCTTATGAACGCTTTATGCTGCATTATAACTTCCCGGGTTTTGCTACCGGGGAATGCAAACCGGACCGCTCTCCGGGGCGCCGTGAAATCGGCCACGGAGAACTTGCCCGCCGCGCGTTAATGCCGCTTATTCCCAGTGAAGAAGAATTCCCGTACACAATCCGCGTAGTATCCGATATTACCGAATCCAACGGTTCTTCCTCTATGGCCTCCGTTTGTGGTGGTTCTTTGGCCCTGTTTGATGCAGGCGTGCCGATGAAATCGCCCTGCTCCGGGATTGCCATGGGTGCCATTAGCGGGGAGGGGAAATTTGTTGTTCTCTCCGATATTATGGGACTAGAAGACCACTTGGGAGATATGGACTTTAAATTGACCGGTTCCCGCAAAGGGATTACCGCCTTCCAGATGGACGTAAAACTCAAAACTGGTATGCCGCTTGACGTATTGCGCCAAGCCATTAAGCAAGCTACCGAAGGCCGCATGTTTATTATGGACCACATGGAGAAAACGATTGCAGAACCCCGCAAAGAAGTTTCTCCGTATGCACCCGTAATTTACAAAATGCAAATTTCGGTAGACAAGATTGGCGCAGTCATTGGGCCCGGCGGTAAAAACATTAAACGTATTACCGAATCTACCGGTACTAAGATTGACATTGAAGAAACGGGAATTGTAACGATTGCCGCCTCCAATGCCGAAAAACTCAATCAAGCCAAAGCGGAAATTGAAATGCTAACTGCTGAGCCGGAAGTAAATAAAATTTACAAAGGTAAAGTTGTTTCCATTCAACCCTTTGGGGCGTTTGTGGAAATCTTGCCCGGCAAAGACGGACTTTTGCATATCTCCGAAATTGCCAAACATCGTATCAATAAAGTAGAAGACGTGTTGAAACTCGGCGAAATCGTTGAAGTAAAATGCGTTGAAATTGATAACAACGGCAAAGTACGGCTTTCCCGCAAAGCCTTACTCAAATAAGTTGTACATTCTTTAGTAAAGCCCCTTGGAAAAATCTCCAAGGGGCTTTTTATTGGTTCATTTTAGTATAATATAAGGGTATGAAGCGCGTTTGGATTTTTGGCTTACTAGCATTGCTGGTATCCGCTTGTTCTTATCATCATAAACTACCCCGGGGTATTTTTGCTGCCCCTAGTGTTGAGCATCATATCCGGGCTTCTGTCTTAGTAGCGTCTGATAAAATAGCTCAAAAACAATTCGTATTCAAAGATTATCACTCCCAAGATTCGGTACACTCGTATAAGATTGATTTAGCGGACGGCTCCTTGACGGCAACCGCAGATGCCTTGGCAACTTTGTTTATTCCCGTGGAGGTCAATTCGTCCAAACATACGAATAAATATGACTATCTTGCCCAGCTGACCTATACGGTGGGAAGCATACAGACCGACAGTATGGATAGTGTCCAATGGTTTAACGGACAGCCACCCATTTTAGAAACGCGTGTTATGCTAGAAATCTATAAGGTCCCTTCTCAGCAAAAAGTGTTTTCTATGTTTGCCGCACGCCAAAACCGGGTAGAAATGACAGATGCTTCTGCCGCCACCCAACGCCTAGAACGCAAAGGTACTACCCTCTTTTTACCTTTTACAGGCCCCGTTTATACCCAACAATTTGGAAATGATTTGCGTTATACACTTGCGCGGGATTTGTCTGAATGTTTAACCGAAATTGCACAAACTTTGCAACAAAATCGTGCGTTGTTTGAACCACATCTGCAAAATAATGTAAAATAGAGGAAATAGTTTTTCAATGAGGAACTTATGAAAAAATCAACTACTAAAAAAGCTACAACTAAAGCCGTAAAACCGACTAAGAAAGCGGCTACTAAGGAATCTCCGATTTTAAAAGATGTAAAACAACTCTATTCCTTCATGCAGGATAATAATTTAGATACCATTGAGTATGACCAAAAAGGGTTGTATTTGCGTTTAGTAAAAGCCAAACCTGCCATGATCCCTGTCCCAGTAAATGTGGGGGGAAATGCCAGCACCGGGAATGGTACAACTTTTATCCCAGCGCACGAACAATACAAAGAAGTGATGAAATCCGCTTTGACCGGGATTTTCTTCCGTGGATCTACGCCCTCTGCACCGCCTTTTGTAAAAGAAGGGGCACAAGTAGCCAAAGGAGATGTAATCTGCCTGATTGAAGCTATGAAAGTATTTAACGAAGTCCGTGCGGACTTTCCGTGTATCATTAAAAAAGTATTAGTGGAAAATGGCAAGCCTGTGAAACAAGGCGAGGCGTTGTTTGCCATTGAACGGGTATAATTATGACTCCTTTACAAGAAAACATTAATGATGCTGTCAAAAAGATAAGTGATTATTTGTCGGCAAATCCCAAGGCAACCTCGTGGCAACTGAAAGTAAAGTTTCAGTTGGCTAGCTCGGTCCTGTATTTAGCATTAGGCCAGTTGCTGGCGCAAGGCAAAATTACGCTTGAGGCCGATGGTATTAATTACAATATAACATGGGGCACCGCCGCTGTACAAAAACAAGCGGCAGAAGCTGCCAACCCGTTCCAGCCGAACTAAATCTTATTGATGCAAAATGAAAACCCCCGTGATTTTTGATCGCGGGGGTTTTTAAAGCCATTTTGAAATTTCTATCTATTTCCTCTCAACTCTTTCCCAGTTTTGGCTCCTACTTCTTTAAGGGCATAAATAATATTCCCATGGGCATTATCCCCATTAAGTGCTGGAGTCTTATAGGCTAAATCAAGTGCCGTATCTCCATTACTATTAATGATATTAGGGTTGGCTCGGTTTTTAAGTAAGACTTGTACATGTCCGAAGTCCTGGGCTCTTACCGCCAACATCAGGGCCGTCCAATCGTAATAGGCTCTCCAGTCCACATTAGGTTTCTGGGTTGGATTGGCAAATAAACTCTCTATAGACCATTGCTCAGAATAATTTTTTTCATAATTGCTTTTTCCGGCCAATACCAAAAGGGGGGTATATCGCCCGCCGGTTACTACGTCAAGCCGGGCCCCTGCCTTCACCAACAGTTTAATCACCTCAGCTTTCCTTTGGCGTGCAAAAAAGATTGCATCTTTGTCATCATATTGTGCAGATAAATTGATCGCGCACACTTCCAATAAGACCGAATAATGCGACTTGGGATTAATGACATTTGGATTAGCCTGTTGCTTTAACAAAGTATCTACCGCCTGCACGTCAAGATTCAGCGCAGCCTCTAGCAACGCTTGGTCTTTATTTACCGGCTGTGCATATCCCATAGGCTGGCAAACCCCTACTAAAAGGGCGCCCATACCAATGAGTGTAACTAGTGTTAAGAGTTTGTGAAATTTCATAATTATCCTCCTTATTTTCACATTATATAGAACGATTGTCAAAAAAACAAGGCCTATTTTGAATATTTGACACAAAATTCTGCACATAAATGCGCCAAAAAAGGTAGAATAAGACTATATGGCTCGATATTACTACGCACGCAAAAAATCAAAGAAAAAATCGGCTCAGTCTAACACTGCCTGGTTGCGGGCGGCTCTCTATATTTTGATGGGGGCTTTGTGCGTATGGCTATGTGCCATTTTATGGTTTCACGCTTCCAGCGGGAAATTAGGTGGCTCTATCGCAGGGGAATTGCGTGGGCTCTTGGGGGCTGGTGCGGCATTACTTCCTATTTTCTTCATCTATTGGCTTGTACAAACCATCCGCAACAAAAGCGCTTCTTTCTTATTTTTCTTGATAGGGACCTCCATAACGTTATCTAGTTTTTCAAGCCTTTGCACATGCTTACGTCAAATTTTTACGGAATCTTTGATTTCCGGAGGATTAGTTGGCGATCATGTCTTTTTTGCGCTGAAAGGGGTGGTCGGTTCTGTGGGTGCGGCCTTATTTTCACTGGCGTTTATGCTGGTAGGCATGCATATTTTGGTTGCTATTCCGTGGGGTACACTTATCCGCAAAAGTGCCGAGCTCATTCAAAACGATTTTAATGGGTGGATGGATTCCCGTGCTGAACTAAAACAAAAAGTAGCGGAAGGCAAACAAGAAATCAAGGAACGGGCCGAATCATCCGATAATCGCCCCATAGCCGAGGAAGTAACAGAACTTCCTGAAATCCGTCGTTCTAAGCCGGAAATTCGCCGACCGGTAGCCGAAGTTATTACGGAACTTCCACGCACGGCTGAAGAAACCGCGGCCAAGGCGTCTGCCCCTAAAGAGAAGGAACAGGAAGAAGATAAAAAAGACACAGCGGGCGAGGTGAAGAAATTTGATCCAAAAACATTCAAGTTGCCGTCGCTTAGTTTATTAAATGATCCCGCCGGGAACGGATTAGTCGGCCCTACCGATGATGAGATTGCCAAAGCCACCAAACGATTAGAGGATACCCTCAAAAATTTTGAAATTGGTGCCCACGTGACGGGGGTTTCTCCGGGGCCGGTTGTTACCCGCTACGAAATTCAACCCGATGCCGGTGTAAAAATGGCCTCCATTACCGCTTTAACACAAGATATTCAGGCCAGCATGCAAGCGCGCTCAATTCGCGTACAGGCACCCATCCCCGGGAAGAGCACCATGGGATTTGAAATTCCGAACGATAAATCCGTGATGGTTACAATGAAGGAAATTTTACAATCGCCCGTGTATGCCAATTCTAAAGCAGTGCTTCCTATTGCATTAGGTCGCTATGCCAATGGTGATCCTGCTGCCACCATTGCCGAAAAATGGCCTCATATTTTGATTGCCGGCGCTACCAACAGTGGTAAGTCCATTTGTTTGCATACAATCATCATGTCGCTTTTATTTAAGCACAAACCAGACGAAGTTAAATTTTTAATGATTGATCCTAAACGCGTGGAATTGACCTTGTATGAAGGAATTCCCTATTTGTATGATCCTAAAACCTCTTGTGATGATGCTGATATTATTACCAAACCCAATGACGCGGCTAAGTCCTTACAAATGCTCGTAAAAGTAATGGAAAAACGTCTGGATATGTGTCAAGCCGTTAAAGTAAAAAATATTGAGGGATATAACGCTTGGGCCAAGGAAAATAACGAAGAGAAGATGTTCTACGTCTTTGTAATTATTGACGAAATGGCCGACCTTATGTTGCAAACAAAAGCCTCTATTGAAGACTCTGTACAACGCCTGGCTCAGATGGGCCGCGCCATGGGGATTCACTTAATTTTATGTACGCAACGTCCATCCGTAAAAGTGGTAACCGGGATTATTAAAGCTAATATGCCCTCACGTATTGCGCTTCAAGTAGCCAGCGGCATTGACTCTAAAGTGATTTTAGATTCCGTCGGGGCGGAAAATTTATTAGGCCGCGGAGATATGCTGTTGTTGGATTCTTCCACGCAAACCCCACTACGTATCCAGGGGGCATATGTGTCACCGGAAGAAATAAAAGCGGTTGCTGACTTTTTACGCGCACAAGGCGGACCGGATTATCCTGTACAAATTGTGCAAGAACAACAGCCAGGCATGCGGCCCCAAGACGGTCTGGGAACTAAACCAGAAGAAATTTTGCAGGCTCTTAACCTCATTAAAGAACGCCGCCGTGTATCGCAAGATTTACTTAAAGCGCATTTTGGTTCTTCCGCCCGTGCTACCAATATGCTCAGCGTGTTAGAAATGCGTGGATTTATTACTAAACCCGAAGGTTCCAACCGCTGGGAAATTCATTACGATTTAATTGACTCCGCCATTGAAGAAATGAGCGGCCTACCTTACGAAAAGGATTACAAAGAACCTGAATATGAAACGGTTTATAAATAAATATATACTATTGGGCGTAACCGCCCTGTTATTGATGGCTTGCTCAGCAAAGCCCGAAGAACAACCTGTTCAAGAAATTGAAGAGAAAACAGAAGTGGCGGAGCAATCTGTTCCCCAGGTAAACTCTCCTGTGGTGGAAGAAAAAGAGCAATCTTCTGCCAGTAACACAGCAACGCAAGCGGTTCAATCTCAAAAAGGACTTTACCCCAATGAAGTGGTACTACGTGTTAAGGCTTGGGACCAAAAACTCAAATTTTTAACAACACATTTTGAACAAACCAGCGAGTATGACGGGGTTCTTATCAGCAAATCCCAAGGTACTTTGTCCTACGATAAAGATAAAAATATGCTTCGTTTGGACACCTTAAACAATGACAATGCTATAGAGCAAACTGCTATCACGGACAAAAAGCAGATTTTAATCCTAGATGGACAGGGACGCGAAATTACCACCCTTTCTTGGCAGGAATGGCAACAGGGACAACCCAATCAAGCCTTGTTTGATTTTGGTAATTACACGGCGTTACTGGCTCGGCATAATGCTGCCCTCAAAGAGCCTTATCTATTGGAACTTACCCCGAAAGAGGGGGAAAAATACACGTTGTATTTAACTTTATCTAAAGAGGATTATTTTCCCATAAATATCAAAATTGTAGCGGATTTAATGACAACTGAAGCCAAACTCACTGATACGCAAAAAAATACACCCCTTTCGTTTAACACCTTTCGGGCCGGAGGATTATTTAAATGATGACACTTGCCAATAAAATCACCTTGATACGTGCAGGCTTGGCGCTTGTAATGTTTTTTTTCATCTTGTTACCTTTTTGGTGGGCACGTTTTATAGGGATTATCATCTACATCGTGGCCGCCAGCACAGATTGGGTAGATGGAAAGATTGCGCGGGAAACAAATACCATCACCCCCTTTGGCGCAATCGTGGATCCCTTTGTGGATAAAATTTTAGTAATTGCGGCTTTCTTTGCGTTTGTGTCCATCCGTCCGCTCAACGTGCCGATTTGGGCCGTGTTTTTGATTCTACTTCGTGAGCTGATGGTTTCCAATTTGCGTGCAATCGCCGCACTTGACGGGAAAGTGATGGCGGCAGAACGCTGGGGAAAATTCAAAACGGTTGTTCAAATGTCAGCTATCGGAGTTATTTTATTTGTAATCCTGCTTATGCATTTAAGCCAGTTATTACATGGAGCAGCGCAACACTTTTGTCAAATTTTATTTGTAACACTGCTTCATTTCCCCTATGCCGTAACTGCAATCGCCGCGGTTATTACGTGGGTAAGCGCTATTTCTTATTTGCGCAATAACTGGGATTTGTTAAAGAAATCGTGGAGCTTGCCATGCAACTGATTTGGAAGGCCTTAGCCACAGGTTTATTTATCAGCTATTTGCCCACCAAGGTAATTAAATTTAAAAAGAATACCGGCGCGGGATTTCTGGGCACATTGTGGGGTATTCCGCTTGTTTTAATATCCCCGGCAGATCCGTTGCTTTATTTGATTTTTATGTTGCTTTTTTGGGTAGGTGCCGTATATGTATGCAAAAAAGTGAAATTTGTAGGGTATACAGGGCACGATAACCCCAAAATTGTAATTGATGAAATGGCCGGCTATGTGACTGCGATGGCATTTTTGCCACATACATGGCTTTATATGTTGGCCGCTTTTGTGCTATTTCGCACGTTTGATACATTAAAACCTGGCATGGTAAAAACCTTTGACAAAATGGAAAATGCCTTTGGTATTGTATTTGATGATGTGTCAGCCGGATTGTTGGCAAACATCTGTATTCAAATTTGTATTATTTTGATAAATTTAGGGTAAGGAGAACTTATGGACTTTTCAAGCATGACTAATATTCGCGAATTGCTCGCCGCCGGGGGACCCATCTTAATTATTTTAATTTTGCTCTCGGTTTATTCTATTTCTGTAATTTTGGAACGTTATTTTCGTTTACGTCGGGCCATTAATTATTCCCAACGTTTAATGGCGTATGTGCGTAATGCGTTACAAACTGGAAATTATGCCAAAATTGAAGATGCCTGTCGTAAAGAAACTGTCAAAAATACACCGGCTGCCATTTTGATATTGCGTCTATGCAAAGAACGCAAACGCGCAAAAGAAGACATTGAAAAAATTGCCAACAGTGTTATTGATTTTGAAACCGCTAAATTACAACGCCGCTTATCCATTTTAGGTACATTGGGTAGCATTACGCCGTTTATCGGATTATTTGGTACGGTAATTGGGGTTATGCATGCTTTCAAAGATTTGGCCGCTAATACCGCCGCTGCTGGGGGTGCCTCTGTTGTAGCCGCCGGTATTGCTGAAGCATTGGTCAATACAGCAGCCGGGCTATTTGTTGCGATTCCTGCTGTTATTGCATACAACTATTTTTT
>ONOD01000011.1 GCA_900319325.1 uncultured Elusimicrobium sp.
AATGATGGAAGAAATTGTGTATGAATTGGTAGAGCAATATTATCATCCGCAGCATCCGCAGAAGTCCAACTTTGCCGCACTCAATGCGGGGTTGCATCAATTCTTCCCGTTACCCTTTGAACTTACGGCTGAAAATATAGGGAAAAAATCACAAGATGAGCTTGTTCAAGACATCATGAATACTGTGAAAGATTTGTATGCGCAGCGTACTTTATATTTTGCAGAACAAGGGCTTGATTTCGGTGAAATTGAGCGCACATTGCTGTTGCAAATTATTGATACTGCTTGGAAACAAAACTTGTATGAATTGGATCAGTTGCAAAACAGCGTAAGTTTGCGCGGGTATGCACAAAAAGATCCGTTGATTGAATATCAGAAAGAGTCGTATAAGTTATATACTGCCATGATGAATCGTATCCGCGATTTGATGGTCAGTTATATTTTCCGCTTGCAATTGCCCCCTCGGCGAACAGCCGCCGAGCGTGCCCAAGCGGCAGCTGCTAAAAACCCGGATCAAACGTCCCCTGTGCAAAAGCACATTGGGCGCAATGATCCTTGCCCGTGTGGAAGCGGGAAAAAATATAAAAAATGTTGTGGAGCGAACCAATGAAAAAAATGATTTCTAACATTGTCCTTTTAACGTTTACAATAGTGGTATTGGCATTGATTCCGTTGTTTCTGTCGCATAATACGCCCATTAAAGTGGATATTCCGCAGTTGACGAAGGAAGAATTGGCTGCGCAGAAAGAAGAAAGTGAAAAAGCCGCGCAAGAAGCGGCCCGTAAAGCAAAATTGGCTCGTATTTATTCTTGTAAACAAGATGCAGATTGTTTGATTGTAGATAAAGATCCCTGTGGTTGCTATGCAGGCCCTTCGGGGGTAGTGGCTATCAATATTAATTATATCACTGATTTTAATGCGCTTAATAGCTCCAGAATGGTGACTAAGGCCTGTTCTGCGAAAGCGTCTACTATAAAGGAGTGTAGCGCTTCCGCTCGGGCGGTCTGCAAAGCTCGTTCTTGTAAAATAACGTACTAATTATGGCCGATACAGAAAACGCTTCCACGAAACTACCCTCGCGGGTTTGGCAAGGAATTAAAGAATTTATCCACAGTGTGAGTCGCAGTTTGTTTTTAATTGCCTGCCTGGCCCTTTGTGTAGGTCTGTTTTATATTAGCTACCCCAAAAATTCTTTTTCTTTTGCTGCTTGGTTTATTTTGGCTCCCTTTATTTGGGGGATATGTCATATCCGCGGTTTTTGGGGATCGGTTGCTTACGGTTGGTTGGCAGGATTATTAAGTAACGCGGCCTTGCTATCATGGATTTATTACACCTGTTTGCATGGGGGAGGTCTCTCTCAGGCATTGTCATTAACAGCATGGTTGGGGCTATCCGGCTTGTTGGCGTTGCAGTTTGCGGCGTTTGGTGCAGCGTGTCACTTCCTTAAAAAGACCGGAAGTTTTTTCCCTCTTTTGGCGGCATGTGGATGGGTAGCATTAGAATGGTTGCATCAAATGGGTTTCCCCTGGGTAATGTTGGGATACACGCAATGGAATGTGCCTTCCGTATTGTATATTGCTTCCTATGCGGGAGTATACGGTATTAGTTTCTTGCTGGCTTTTGTCGGAGCAAGTGTGGGATGGTGTTTCGGCCAGCGCGGTCTTCGCAAGGGCTTATGGCAGCTAATTTTGGCAACTATTGTTTTTATAAGCGTGTATGGTTTTGGCAAACACATGCAAGATAAAATGGCTCGTTTCCTGGCGCATCCGCGTTCGTTACTTACCGTACAAGCGGCGCTGATGCAACCCAATATTGATCAATATAAAAAATGGACGCCAGAATTTGAAGAAGAAATTTCCAATACGCTGCAAGAGATGGGAACGCAAATAGAAGGGCAAAATACGTATTTGACTGTTTGGCCCGAAAGCGTGGTCCCCGGTTCCTTAACGGATGAAAAGTATTTTAATTTGTTTGCACAAATGGGGCAACAAAGCGGAGCCTATCAAGTGATCGGTTCCAATATTGTTTCCACGGATGGGGAACAATACGTGGGTGCCTATTTGATGAACCCGGAGGGGGATGGATTATCTGCCTATCGTAAAGAGAAACTGGTACCCTTTGGGGAATTTATTCCGTTTAAAAATCTACTTCACTTTGTGATTAAAGACATAGAAGTAATGGGGGCACTGGGTTCATTTGTGCCAGGACCTCAAGGGCAACCGTTATTGGAAGCGGGCGGGGTCAAATTAGGCACTACGGTATGTTACGAATCTATTTTCCCGCAATTGTGGCGCCGCCAAAATAACACAGGGGCCCAGCTGTTTGTAAATATTACCAATGATGCTTGGTTCTTTAATACGGCAGCTCCGTATCAACATTTGGCCGCCAACGTACTACGTGCCGTTGAAAACGGCCGTCCGGTACTGCGCGCTGCCAATACAGGTTTTTCAGCTTATATTGATGCTTTTGGCAACATCAAGCAACAGTCCAACTTATTTACGAAAGAAATCCTAACAACCAGTGTTCCCTTGTCGGTCATGGAGCGAAATACTTTCTATACACAATGGGGGGATTGGTTCGCTTGGATCTGTGCTATTCTGTTTTTTACTATAGGGATTTCTACAATTGTATTTTTCTATGAATAATGTTGAATTTAAAGACGTAGAGCAAAAGATTGACGAATTGGCTGCCCGGGTAATTAAGATTAAAGCCATTGATAAAGTAACCGAGAAGCAGACCGAACTTGCTTCTTTACAGCGGGTATCCGCCTCCCCGGAATTTTGGAATGATACACAGAAAGCCAAAGAGGTAAGTCGCCAAATTGACATGCTCAAGACGTCTATTGACACTTTTTTTGATTTACAAAAACGCATGGAAGATGCACGGGCATTGTTTGAACTTTGCAAAGAAATGCAGGATCAACAAGAGCTAAACAATCTGTTTATCTCTCTGCAAGAGACCGAAAAACATGTAGCCCAAAAGGAAGCGGCCATTCGCCTTAGTGAGCCAAATGACAAACTAAACGCGATTTTGACGATTCATGCTGGCGCAGGGGGGACTGAATCGTGTGATTGGGCTCAAATGTTGGTTCGTATGTATACACGCTGGGCAGAACAACACGGATTTAAGTTTTCTATTTTGGATTCTCAACCCGGGGACGAGGCCGGCATTAAAACCCTCTCTGCCATGGTGGAAGGGCCATTTGCCTACGGATACCTCAAGGGAGAAAACGGAGTGCACCGTTTGGTGCGTGTTTCCCCTTTTGATGCCAACGCGCGGCGGCATACTTCGTTCGCTTCGTGCGATGTACTACCGGATATTGACGAAGATATAAACATTGAAATTCCCGAGAGTGATATTGAGTTGGAAACTTCCCGCGCCGGTGGACACGGCGGACAGAACGTCAATAAAGTGGAAAGTGCGGTACGTTTGTTACACAAACCGACGGGAATTGTTGTGTCTTGCCGGATAGAGCGTAGTCAACTACAAAATCGTCAAACAGCCATGAAGATGTTAAAAGCCAAACTTTATGAACTGGAAATGGATAAAAAACGTGGCGAAGCCGAAAAACGCTACGGTCAAAAAGGCGAAATTGCTTGGGGCCATCAAATCCGTTCGTATGTATTTATGCCTTACCAATTAGTCAAAGACCTCCGTAGCGGCTACGAAACCAGTCAAATTACAGCAGTCATGGATGGCGATTTAGATCCGTTTATCCTGGCTTATCTTAATTACGAAGCACAACGCAAACAAGCATGACACGCGGTTTGTATATTCATATTCCTTTTTGCAAACACAAGTGCAATTATTGCGACTTTGCCTCTTTTTCCGGGCAAGAAAATCAAATAGATGCTTATTTAGGCGCACTCGCCCGCGAAGCAGCCCTCTATAAGGGAATAACGTGCCATACATTGTATGTGGGAGGCGGAACCCCCAGCCTGCTTGCGGAACATCAATTGCGTCGTCTCGGTAAGATTATCAACAAAAATTTTTGTCCCATTTCTCTTTTTACAGAAAGCACCTTGGAAGCTAACCCCGAAAGTTTAACCTCCGGTAAAATTGCCGTCTTGCGGGAGATGGGCTTTAACCGTCTAAGTATGGGGCTGCAAAGTTTTAATGATAACGAATTAAAAATATTAGGGCGTGTGCATAATGCGGCTCAATTCTTGCAAGCTTATCAAGCGGCGCGTGTCGGTGGATTTGACAATATTAATGTGGATTTAATTGCCGGGTTGCCTACACAAACGATGGCTACTTTTTTGGATAGTTTACAGCGGCTCATTGACATCCGTCCGGAGCATATTTCCGTATATGGTCTTCAAATTGAAGAGGGCACGCCATTTTTTGAACAGGGCGTTGTATGTGACCAAATTTTAATGCGGGCCATGCTGGAAAAATCGCACGAATTACTCTCTCAAGCTGGTTATGAGCATTACGAAATTTCCAATTATGCCTTGCCTGGTAAGCGGGCGCTTCATAATACCCATTACTGGCAAAATGGAGAATATGTGGGCCTGGGGAGTGCGGCTGCTTCTTACCGTAAGGGCACGCGCTGCCAAAACACCTCCTCCATGAGTGACTATATCTCCTGCATGGAAAATGGAAAGACTCCTATTATCTTTTCCGAACACCTTACCGGGAAAGCCAAACAAGGCGAAACACTGATGCTGGCATTTCGGCAATTAGACGGGGTAGAATTAACCGTCGAACAAAAGAGTTTTTTTGGGGCGGAAATTCAGAGACATATTAAAAACGGACTTCTCACGCAGACCGATAAAAAGGTAAAATTAAGTAAAGAAGGACTTTATTTGGCAAGTGAAGTGATGCGCAGTTTTGTGGCCCCTTTTGAGGAAATATGAAAGTAACTGCGGTGCGTACTGAGATCTTTGAAGAAAAAACAAATCTAGCAGATTTTGTTGTGCGTTTTTTGCCTACAGTTTCCGAAAATACCGTGCTGGCAGTATCTTCAAAAGTGATGGCTCTTTGGAAAGGGACTGCGGTTAAGTATCTGGACTTGGCACAAAAAGAGGCACTTATCCAATCCCATAGCCAAGCTGCTTTAAAAACGCCGCTTGCATGGTTAACCATCAAAGAGGGTATGGTAATGACCAACGCTGGAATTGATGAGTCCAACGCAAAGGGGAAACTAATCTTGTTGCCTGATTGCTATGCGTGTGCACAGGAACTACGCACGGCTTTGCAAAAAGCCTGGCAAGTTCAAAATTTAGGCATTGTGGTAACGGATAGCTTTATTTTGCCGTTGCGGGCGGGGGTAATTGCAGCGGCAGTTGGATATGCCGGATTTTACGGGGTAAAAGATTTACGAGGCAAACCGGATCTCTTTGGTAAAAAACTACAAACTACGCTGGTAGATGTGGCCGATAGCTTAGCTACGGCGGCGGCCCTGGTGATGGGCGAGGCAGATGAACAATGCCCGCTCTGTATCATAGAACAAGCACCTGTTGTATTCACGGACCAAATAAACCGGGATGAAATTAAATATCCCGTACAAGACGATTTGTATACGCCTTTACTAAGGGCGGCAAAATTAATCAAACAGGAGAAATAAATGAAAAACATCGCGAAGGAATTCAAGCAATTCGTAATGCGCGGCAATGTGATTGATATGGCAGTTGGTATCATCATTGGCGGTGCCTTTACGAAAATCGTCAACTCTATGGTAGCGGACATCCTCATGCCGCCCTTGGGGTTATTATTGGGACAAGTAGATTTTTCCAACTGGTTTGTTGTCATTAAAGCCGGTAAAGATGGCGCGCGTGATTTTGCCACCATGGCCGCCGCTCAGGATGCGGGTGCTACTACCCTTAATTTAGGTTTATTCTTAAATGCAATCATTAGCTTTATTATTGTGGCTTTCTGTATTTTTATCTTGATCAAAGCCATTAATAAGTTAAATAAACCGGCGCCGGCCCCGGCCGCTCCGGCCACCAAGAAGTGTCCTTTCTGCTGCAGCGACATCGCTTTGGAAGCCACCCGCTGCCCCCACTGCACTTCTGAAATTAAATAAGGATTTTCATATTCCTTGTTTGTTATGGGATCTAACATGCGTGTTAGGTCCCATTGCTTTAATAACTTAATTTTTTTACACTATAACTATGATTTATTTTGCCCATCGGGGCGCTAATACCCGGCGTGTTCAAAATACAGTAGAAGCCTTTGCCCTGGCAAGGGCACAGGGGGCTGCGTGCTATGAACTGGACGTCCATCTCTTGCAAGATGGGCAGCTGGCTGTGCATCACGATTATTCGCTACTAAATACAACTGGAATAGATGTGCCACTCAGTACCTTAACAAGCTCCGCACTCAAAAACTATCCACTTAAAAATCCATTTGCCACCGGAACAGCGGTCATTCCTCTTTTGCAAGAGGTACTCCCGGTTATTTTGCACGGGCTTGAACTCTTAAATATTGAACTTAAAAACGATCATAATATTTACCCGGGGATTGAGAAACATCTGTTAACTTTCTTGCAAGGGTATCCTCAGCTAACATCTAAAATTTTGTTTTCTAGTTTTGATTATGAGTCCCTGGTACGTTTGCGCGCACTTGCGCCACAAGCCCGTATTGGTTTATTAACACGGCAGTTTGATGTGCAACAAGCACTCAAACTTGGGGCAGAAAGCGTGCATATCAATCACATCCGTTTCACGCCGGGGATTGCGCAATCCTGTCGGGAAAATCACTTAAAATTATATTGCTATACTGTGAATGAAGTCCCCTTGGCTAAGCGATTAGCCGATCAGGGGGTGGATGGTATCTTTACGGATGATATAACGATTTTTCAGCCTTAAAAAACCCCGCTTAAGCGGGGTTTTATTAATAACCATAGCTGGAATTTTCTTCAGATGAACCGCCGGAATCCCCTTGCATGCCGTAATATTCTTCCGGAGTGTAGCGTTTGGGTTTCTTCCATAAGCGCTTTTCATTTTTGTAATCGTTGGCGGTATATTCACCGGGCACTTTGGGTTGTTGATGTTGGTCAAAAAAGTAAACAGCAACATCTTCCGTTTTCTGAGGTACAACGTTAAAAATGTATTTGGATTCTACGTTAGGGGCCAAATCCCGACGTTCTAGGTTGGCAGCATTTCCTAAATCTTCCAGGTAATCTTCTTTGGTTAGATAAATTTTCTTAGCATAGCGTTCGCTTTCCTCTTGCTTGGGCTGAGAGGAACAAGCCCCTAAAAAGGCGCTCAATACCAATACAATTACTAAAAAAGTAAAATCCTTCATAATAACCTCTCTTTTGAGCGTACCATATTTTCGAGTAAGACCGCAAGCGTCACCGGGCCCACGCCACCGGGGACGGGGGAAAAGTGAATCCCATTTTTTTCTAAAGCGGTCGGGTCAGCATCTCCGGTTAGTTGATTGTTATGCCAATTAGTAGAGATATCAATGACGGTGGCTCCTGGCTTTAGCCAATTCGCTTGTAAGAGCCCGGCTGTCCCGGCGGCTGAACAGACGATGTCTGCATCTTTTACGGCACGGGGTAAATCGGTATGGCGATGGCAAATTTTAACGGTAGCATTTTTGCATGTCAATAAGTGTGCTAACGGACGCCCCACGGTAGAAGAACGCCCTATAACCGCCACTTCTTTGCCGGCTAGAGTTGTATGATAGAATTCCAACAGTTTAATGACTGCGGCTGCTGTACAAGGGACAAATCCGGGCAAAGCTTGCACTTCCTCCCAGGTTTTGCATAGAAATAAGTTGCCCATATTGATGTTGGACATACCATCCACATCCTTTTGCGGGGATAAATAGGCGGCATAATCGGTGGCTGCCAGATGAGTTGGCAATGGACGCGGAATTAAAATAGCGTCAATATCCTTGTCTTGCGATACACGTTTTACAAGGGCTACAAAATCTTGGGCTAAGGTTTGATTATTTACTTCAAAAATTTGAGTTTGTAACCCAATTTTTTGGGCAGCTTCTACTTCTTTTTTGAGGTACACATAGGCACCGTAATCTTCCGTAGAACCGATCGCTGCCAGCTTAATGGGGCGACCGATTTTTTGGCAAACGGTTTCGGCCCTATTGGCTAAGGGCTCGCGAATTTTTTTGGCTAGTGTTTTCCCCTCTAAAATCATAGATATATTTTAGCAAATTACTCTTCGTCAATTTTGAGCATGGCTACAAACGCTTCTTGCGGGATGTTTAAGCTGCCGATGGACTTCATGCGTTTTTTCCCTTCTTTCTGTTTCTCTAACAGTTTACGTTTGCGCGTAATATCACCGCCGTAACATTTGGCAATTACGTCTTTGCGGTAGGCGGGGATTGTTTCGCGCGCAATTACTTTGCCGTTAATGGCGGCTTGCACAGCAACTTCGAACTGTTGGCGGCCAATAAGCTCTTTTAGTTTGGCGCATAGTGCGCGGCCAATCGTTTGGGCTTTATCTTTATGCACCACAGTAGAAAGGGCATCTACCGGCGTTCCATGCAGTAAAATTTCCATCAGCACGACGTTGGAACTGCGGAATCCTGCCACTTCGTAATCAAAGGAGGCATAGCCCTTGGAGACTGATTTTAATTTATTATAGAAATCTATTACCATTTCCCCCATGGGCATTTCGTACTTGATGATAACGCGCTGATTGGACAGATGGTTCATGCTCATAAACGTGCCGCGTTTTTCTTTGAGTAGCGTCATTACGCCGTCCATAAATTCCACCGGCGTGACAATTGTGATATGGATGACAGGTTCTTTGATGTCAATAATATCCCCATAGGGTGGAAAATTGGCCGGGTTATCAATAATTTTGTAGCCGGGATCATCGGGCGCTTCGGGTAGGGCCGCTAGTTCCTGCGAGTGTGATTTGCGAGGGGTGAACTTTACATGATACACTACGTTTGGAGAGGTAGCAATCAAGGATAAATTAAATTCGCGTTCTAATCGTTCCTTTACAATTTCAATGTGCAAAATTCCCATAAATCCTAACCGAAACCCAAATCCTAAGGCTTTGGAGGTTTCGCTTTGATATTGGAAGGAACTATCGGAAAGGTGTAATTTTTCAAGTGCTTTGCGAAGCAGTGGAAAGTCGGTTGTCTCCACCGGGAAGATACTGGCAAATACCACCGGTTTGGCATCTTCGTATCCTGGGAGTGGCTCGGTAGCGGGGTTATCTGCCAGAGTTACCGTATCGCCTACTTTCACTTGATGGATGTCTTTAATTCCGGCGGCTAAGTAACCTACTTCCCCGGCAGAAAGCTGATCACATTTATGCAGCTGTTTGGGTGTCATAAAACCGATTTCTTCGGCCTTATAGGTGGCCCCGGAGGACATAAACTGAACCGTTTGCCCGGGTTTAAGCGTGCCATCTACCAAGCGGATATACATAATGACCCCACGGAAAGCGTCATAATAAGAATCAAAAATCAATGCGCGTAGCGGCTTGTTGGCGGAGCCGGAAGGAGCCGGGATATCCGTCACAATACGGTCCAACAAGTGCTCAATCCCCATCCCGGTTTTGGCGCTGACACGTTCAGCTTCAATGGGTTCACGCAGAATATCCCATAATTGTTCTTCCGAGGCATCCGCATCAGATTGAGACAAGTCTACTTTATTCATTACGGGGATAATTTTGAGCCCTAAACTTTGGGCCAAATGCGCATGGGCTACTGTTTGTGCTTCCACCCCTTGGGAAGCATCCACTAAAAGCAAAACACCTTCACACGCCCGCAAGGAACGTGAGACTTCATAAGAAAAATCCACATGACCGGGAGTGTCAATTAGGTTTAAAATATAATCTTTGTACTGAATACGAACAGCTTTAGCTTTAATCGTAATACCGCGCTCCCGTTCCAAGTCCATTCCGTCTAATAGTTGGGCTTGCATCTTACGTTTGGGTACGGTGCCGGTATCTTCCAGAATGCGGTCAGAGAGAGTTGTTTTGCCGTGATCAATGTGTGCTACAATGGAAAAATTACGAATTTTCATACTGATTTTCTTCTACTAAATTTCTTATTTCAGCGGAACTTCCCATTAAAAGGGCAGCTTGCGCCAGGTCCGAACAATGTTCAAAATTTAAGTTGCGGATATTGTTTTTTACGCGTAAATACATGCGCGGAGTTACCGACAGGCTATCCACCTGCCAACCTAACAGCAACGGTAACATTTTGCTATCGGAAGCAATTTCGCCGCAGATGGAAACCGGTTTGTTGCGTTTGTGAGCCGTTTGAATGATGTTATGAATTGTACGGCCCACAGCAGGATGACACGGATCATACATGTGGGCTACTTCCGGATTTACGCGGTCCACGGCTACCAAATATTGAATTAAATCATTGGTGCCGATGGAAACAAAGTCCAAATCATTAATCATACCGTCCAACGCGATGGCGGCAGCAGGCACTTCAATCATGGCCCCTAACGCAATTTTATTAAGCGGTTTTTTCCCTTCTTGGGCAAATTCCTGAAGCACTTGATCAAAGGCATGACGTACATGACGAACTTCCTCCACAGAAGATACCATGGGAATCATAATTCTGATTTGGGCAGGCACTTCGCAAGCCGTTCTCACAATAGCACGTAGTTGGCTGTGTAATAACTCAGGGTTCTTTAGGAGTAGACGAACTCCGCGGCAACCCATAAAAGGATTGTCGTCATCATCTAATTCATCCAGCGGAAAATCGGGCATTTTATCGGCCCCTAAGTCAGCCAAGCGAATAGTAGCCGGGCGCATATCAAAGCGTTTAGCTACAGACAAGTAAATTTTGTATTGGGCCTCTTCCGTGGGGGGCTGCGGGGTGTTCATAAATAGAAATTCGGTGCGCAGTAACCCGAGGCCGTCGGTGATTAAAGTCTTATTATATTTGTTATCGGTACGGGGATCATAGTTGACGTACAGATGGACCCGTCGCCCGTCTTGCATCACCACCGGTAAGTGATTGATTGTTTTAAGCAGGGATTCTGTTTTTTTGATTTCCCGTTTGATTTGGCGATAATTGGCAAGGGTGTAGCGATCCGGATTAATCACCAAAAGGCCATTTTCCCCGTCAATAATCAATTGGTCTCCGTTGGAAACGTCTTTGGAAGCAGTTGACAACCCTACCACAGCTGGGATACTTAAACTTTGAGCCAGTAGCGCGGTGTGACTTGTCTTACCGCCTACGTCTGTGCAAAATCCCAGGATCTGGTTTTCGGGAAGGCTGATTGTATCCGAAGGGAATAAATCATGTGCTACTAACAAAGAGGGGCGCTTAATGGAAGCCAAAAAATCTTTTTTATTGCCTTCCAGGTTAGCTAGCAGGCGCTTTCCTACATCAAAAATGTCGTTACGCCGTTCTTTGAAAAAGGGATCTTCAATTTTATCAAAATTGGCGGCCACTTCTTCCAGCGTGAGTGAAATAGCAGAACGCGCTGTTAAGAAATCTTTTTGAATTTTATGAATGATGGCGTCTTTGAGAGAGGGATCTTGAAGCATAAGCTTATGAGTATCCATAAGCCCGGCATATTCAGCCCCCAACGTAGCACGTACTTTTTGGGAACATTCATCCAGCTCCAACATGGACTTTTGCAAAGCCTGCTGGAATTTATGTAGCTCCCCGTTCACTGCTTCAGAGGAAATATAATGCTTAGCAGTGGTTAAATTTTCACCCGGGACTAATACGGCGCGTCCGATTGCAATGCCTGGGCTGGCGGGGATCCCTTTAAGTACTAACATATATGCTTAAAACTCCTCGTTGAATTTATCATTAAATAATTTTTCCAGAGCCGCTAAAGCGTACTCTTCATCGGCCCCTTTGGCAGTTACACACACTTTGGAACCAAACTCAGCCGCTAGCATCATAACGCCCATAATGCTTTTAGCGTTAATGGTTACGCCGTCTTTAGTAAGCTCTATGTCACATCCAAACCCGGCTGCGGTTTGCGCAATCTGGGCAGCAGGGCGTGCATGTAATCCTAAACGGTTTAAAATAGTTAGTTCTTTTTGTACCATACGTTAAAATAAATACACAATGTTAAATACCAACATAGCGGCAATATATAAGTACATATTGGGGATGCGTAAATCCCGCGTCATCAAACTAATACTGACGAAGAAAAGCACAATAATCGCACGCGTGATAAATTGAAGCCCCAAAAAGGATGCCAAATCATGTAAAAAATAATAGAGCCCGCCCAATAAAAGCCCTAGGGCTAGCAACATACCAAAAAGTTTGGTATTGTAAATCGTTTTATTCCAATCAAACTGCGTAAGGCCGAAACATCCGTTGTTGGGGGCATCATAGCTTAGAGAAATCCCTTTCCATTTTACAAATAGGGCTACCGCATTAAACGCAAAAAATACAACGATGCAAGCGCCAAACACATCCAGACAAGAAAGTCCCCGTTGTGGGGTGGGTTCAAAGAAATTAATATTAAGTGCCAACCAAATAAACAAAGCCAACAATAACGTAAAAGGTTTTAAGGTTCCCCAAAATAAGCGATCTCCCAATGAAGCGGTGGTGATGGACAAGCTGCGTTTTAAGCTGTTCCATTCGCTGAGGCGTTCGCGATATTCGGCTAAGGTTTTAGCTTGTGCCATGCGTTCTTCCTGCCGGGCTAAAGCCCCAAAGCAGAAAGAGGCCATCATCGGTTGCGTATTGAAGCTTTCCAGATACCTTTCAAGTACGGAAGGAAGATCGTTTTTATCCTGCTTATAAACGCTTCGCAAGAAAGGTGTCATGACGAAGGCTAATCCTAAATTTTGATATTTGGCGAAGTTCCACCCGGCTTGCAGGAAGAATGAACGCCAAAATAATTGGAATTGCATCCAGCGTGTCATAGTTACCTCGTTTTAAGCCGAAATATGGAAACCAGGGTGGCTAGCCCAATCCATGGTACGGCCATATAAGCAAATTTACTAGCTAAGTGTAATTTCTCAGGTAAAAAAGGCAATAAGCGCGCAAAGGAACTGCCCATAACGGCGCTATAAAACAATAAAAATGCCAAGGTCATCGTAAAGGAAATCCCCAGCGCTTTGACTACCACAAAAGAAAGATAAGGCGGGCGTTTAAGGATGATATGCTCCTGCCGCGTAAGCCATTGGGAACGATTTTTACGAACTATCACTTCGCATACCGAGAACAGTACGGAGCCGATGACCCCAAAGAAAAAAGCAAAATAAGTGGGAATTCCCAAACTGCATAGGGCTAGTGAAAGCGTGCAGCATACAGCTGCACTAGGAGGAAGAAGCCCCCCTAATGGGCTAATGTCAATGAAAATAAGCTCTGTAAATATGCCTATTTGTAAACCGGCCATCAAGTCTCCAGTGATTAATGAGAGGAGCGGCCCCGCAATAATTCCGCGTGAGAGCGTAAACTGAAAGGCATAGGTGGTATCCAGCTCTAGTAATGCGCCTACAATACAAATAAGCAACACTTGTGTCATTGGATGGCCTCCGTTACAGTAATAGAGGTGGCGTTAGGAACGGCGCGGGTTTCAATGCGAATGCCTAAACCGTTAATAATTTTTAGTAAGTGCTTGTCTTGCGCATCCAAAAAAACATTTTCGGCCAGTTTCTGCGCATTTTCTTTGAAATGCATTCCGCCAATGTTAATGGATTTAATTTGCAGACCGTCTTCAATAAGATCTGCCATTTCTTCCAGCGTGCTCATTAAAAGGAAAATGCGTTTTTTGGAATTACGGGCATATTGTACCGCTTTGTGTGAATCTAAAATAGTAAGGGCATACTCATAGGGTAAGCTAAGACGAAGAAGTGCCTCATTAAGCGCCCGCGCCCTGTGTTTGGCACAGGGAATAACTACTTCGTCTACGTTTAATTCGGGCAACCACGCTTGTACAATTTGTCCATGAATCAAGCGATCGTCTACCCGGGCAAAAATAATTGGCATTATAGCCCCTTGATTAAAAGTTCCGTTGCATTGATAACGGCGCGTTTTCCGTCCGCTTCAATTTTTTCAGCCAATTCTTTGGCTTTTAATTTTTTACGGCTGTTAATGGCCGTAAGCAACATGCTTAAATTTAAGCCGGTAATGACATGGCAATTTTGCAAATCTTTGCTGGCTGTGAGCGAAATGTTTGTGGCACTCCCGCCGAAGATATCGGTTAAAATGATGGCCCCTTCTTCGCAGGTTTCCAATACTTTTTTAAGTTTGGCAGCTTCTTTCTCTACAGAAGCAGCCGTTGTAACGGCGAATGTGTCAAACCCGTCATCGGTCGGTTTGCCGATGATAAGTCCGGCAGTTTCCAACATTTCCTTAGCGAGCTGTCCGTGTGTAACTAGTATAATTTTTACCATAATTAGAGTCCTATATCCCTGTGAAATTCCGAGGCCGTGAGCCCCGCTTCGTTCAAGCGTTTTGCCAGTTCATGTGCCATAAAAACGCTACGGTGTTTTCCGCCGGTGCATCCCATAGCAATGGTTAAATAGCTTTTTCCCTCTTTGATATATTTGGGGATTAAGTATTTTACTAAACTGGTAAATTTGGTCGCAAATTCCTGCGTTTCTTTGAAGGAGGAGATATAATCTTGAACAGGTTTGTCTAATCCCGTTTTATTTTTTAGCGCAGGTACATAATAGGGATTGGGTAAAAAGCGTACATCCATGACGATATCACAATCTGTGGGGATCCCATTTTTAAACCCAAAAGATACGACGGAAATTTGCATGTCGTTCGTCCGTTTGGAGTTGAGTAAAATGGATAATTTCTCTTTGAGTTCACCTAATTTAAGATCGCTGGTATCAATGACTTTGTCTGCCATGGTGTGAATACCGCGTAAGGCCTCGCGTTCGTGTGTAATGGCGGCGGCCAATTTTTTATGAATGGGGTGGCGATGCTTTGTTTCCGAAAAACGGCGAATCAAGCATTCATCTGTGGCGTCTAAAAATACAACTTTAATATCAAACGCCTGGTTTTTAATGGCTTTGACCAAGTTGGGCAAATCTTTTAGGCGGTCTCCCGCGCGCATATCAATACCCAGCGCGATGTTTTCATATTCGGTAGTGGCAACGTAATCTACAAAATTCTGAAATAGTGCTAACGGTAAGTTGTCCACGCAATAAAAGCCAAAATCACCAAAGATTTTGAGCGCCTGGGATTTGCCTGCCCCGCTCAGCCCAGTAATAATGAAAATCCGTTGCTTATTTTTTTTCATTGGTTTTACCCTGTTTCATTTTGTCTAAAATTTTTTGGCTAAACTCTTTGGCCGAAAAAATGCCTTGGCTTTTTAGTTGCTGATTAAGAGCGGCCACTTCAATTAGCACGGCGAGGTTGCGCCCGGGAGTTACCGGCAGAACGAGTGAAGGCAGTTCTACCCCTAACAAATCGGTTGATTTTTGTTCTACGCCTAAGCGATCAATAGGGGCTTTATTGGGCGAAGTAAGCACTACTTCCATATCAATTTTGGTTTCGTCTAATGTAGCACCTACGCCAAAGAGAAGCGGTACATCCAACACGCCTAGTCCACGGACTTCCATATAATGTTTGAGCATGGCCGGGCAGCTGCCCATTAAGTAGCGTCCGCGTTTTTGTACTTCCACCACATCGTCCGCTACCAAAATATGTCCGCGTTTAATCAGCTCCAGGGCACATTCGCTCTTGCCAATCCCGGCATCCCCACGGATAAGCACCCCAATACCACTTACGTCCACTAATACACCGTGTACATGAGTAACGGGGGAGAGCTTTTCGTCTAAAAAACGGGAAAAGGCCGCCAAAAAAGCGGACGACTCCATCTCGGTTTTTAGCACAGCTACATCGGCGCTAAGGCTACCTTTGCGGATAGCTTGGTGCGGGTCTAGGCCGGCGGTCATAATGAGGCACGGCACATCGCCCTCATTTAACATTTTGGTAATGTTGGCGCGCAGGCGGGTTTTGTTTTCTTTTTGGCAGAATGAGAATTCGCTTCGCCCGAAAACTTGTACCGAGTTGGCACGAAAGTTTTCCAGTTGGCCGGCAAGTGCCAGGCCCGGGCGGTTGACGCGCGGCTGAGTAATTTCACGGTGGATATATCTTTTACCGCAAACTAGCTCCAAGTGAAGGGCTTTCACTTGGAGCAGTTCTTTAACGGTAATGGACTTTGTAAATTCCAACGTATGCTCCGTTAGCTATTTTTTCTTAATCGGTTTGATTAAACCGTAAGTGCCATCTAGACGTTTAAAGATGAGGTTGATTTGCTTGGAGCTTTCATCTAAGAACATCCAGAAGGAATACCCGAGGCGTTCCATTTCATAGGCGGCGTCTTCCGGGTTCATCGGCGTTACTTCTACTTGTTTAATGACGGAGAATTTCACATCATTTTGCGGAAGCATGACCTCGGCAAACGGTTCCATTTCTAATGTTTTAACAGATTTTTTAGAAATTTTGCGAGCTTTGGCTTTGTTTTTAATTTTCTTAGCTTGAGCTTCCGCTTTTACGGCAGCCGCGTCAATTGCTTTGTATAAGTTGCTTTCTACGGCGCTGGCGCTAATAGTTGTTTTGGCGCCGGTATGCAGGATAATTTCCGCGCGTTGATTGATTTTTTTCTCTACGGAAATAAGCACTTGAGCGGAAACAATGTTATCAAAATAGTTTTCTACTTTGCTTACGCGCGTATTGATAAATTCTTTAATGGCCGGTGTGAGTTTAATATTTTTGGCCGTAATTTTAATGTCCATAAGTGTCCTCCAAGAATGTTTACGAGAAAACCCCGCACTAGTATTAAATCATTATCCGGGGGTAGCTGTCAACTATTTGTATATACGCGCGCTTGCGCGTACGAAAATACGACGCAAAACACCGCCCCTGCCTCTGCCTGCTAGCCGGCATCAACATGGGGCGGTATATTTAATTAGCATTCTTTGGTCTTCCCTCCTACCCTGCGCATACCCATAGTATAAGCATAAACGTAAACATTTCAAGGCCCATAGGGCCTAGGTTTACCGGGAAAAGGGACCTATTTTCTCTAGGCCCTTTTTGGGTCTTTTTTATGCTTGACATTGCTTACATACTTTACTAACATAGTGTGACAGTACCCGGGGCAGTTCTTGCCCTGGCATAGGGCCTAATGTTTGCCGCTTTGCGGCTGACTACGGCTGTTTGTTGCTGAGGGGATAATAGATCTTGGTGACAAGTGGCCGTTTTTTATGGGTTTTCCAATGCAGAAAAAGGAGAACCTTATGCCTCCAAGAATATCTGTCTTAGTACCAGTTTACAATGTAGAGAAATATCTAGAACAATGCTTAAAATCAATTCAAGCTCAAACGTTTGTGGATTTTGAATTAGTTGCAATTAATGATGGGTCTACTGATCAATCGTTGCAGATTTTACAAAGCTATGCTAAAACGGATCAAAGGATCCGCATTATTTCGCAAAAAAATGAAGGTCTTGCTTGTGTGCGCAATCGTTTGCTAGAAGAAGCCAAGGGAGAATATTTTATTTTTGTAGACAGTGACGATTGGATTAGTATGGATTGTTTGCAAGTGCTTTATGAACGGGCTGTAAGCACAAATGCAGATATTGTACAAGGTTGGTACAAAGAATATGATGAATATAGCAATTCTTACAAAAATTGTGATGAGTTGTATCGCTTATATCATGGACATAAACCTCCGACTAGTGTTAAAGAAAGGTTTGAAGCGGGACGTTCTTATTTGCAAGTATGGGGGAGACTGACACGCTTATCTGTAGTTGCAACACATAATCTACATTGTTTGCCCCATAAATTGGCGGAGGATACTTCACTGTCTTTGTTGTTATATCAGTACGCTAATAAAATTGAATTTGTAGAGCAATATGTTGCATTCTATCGTAGAAGCAATGCTACTTCCCTAACGGTACAAACTAGGAAAATGGCTTTCGATATTTTTGCCCAGTGGTGTTATGTAACGGGGGAATTTTATAAAAGGCACTTAAATAGTGCGGTTTTATATAGTTGTTTGTTGCATTTAATTCTTAGGCATTGTATGACAGATTATTGCCCGTTGAATGATACTGAACGAGCACAGATGGAAGAAGTTATAGAAGTGGTAAATAAATATGCCTGCTTTTGTACCTGGCCTAGAAGGTGGAAATACGGATTATTCGCTTGGCTTGTACGAGGAAAATCTCCGACCAAGATATCTTTTTGGGCCAAATTATTACACTAAATACCTAACTAAAAACCCCTCGTATTTCTACGAGGGGTTTTTGTAATTAGTAAACTTATTTGGCGTTTACCATTTTGGCGCGAGAGATATCGCCTTTTTTATCTAAGAA
>ONOD01000062.1 GCA_900319325.1 uncultured Elusimicrobium sp.
TTTAATTAGTATAGTATTATAATTTTCCCCGGGGTTCGGTAGAGCTTTGAGCGAGGAACAGGTTGTTAATGAGGATTATAAAGTCATCCTGAACCGCGGCCTTTACCGCTGGGCCGCGCCCCGTAGTGTTTTTGTGTATGCAGCCCCGGGAGTAACTGCTGCGGGGTCACCTGCCCAGTTCCAATGTATGGGAGCAAGTTGTCAAAGCATTTATGGATTAGGAGAAGCTGGTCTAAGTATACGTTGCCTATAAGGAGAATAGCTATGAAACAATTTAATACGTTACTACTAAAATGGGGCTTGTGCGTGGGAATGGTTTTGGGCTCTGTGACTGCTTTTGCGGAGGCAGGGTCTGGGACAGGGAAAGATATAGAAATGTATACATTTTTCCCGGTTCCGAGCGTATCATATAACAATATTTACGTGACGGATCGGTTTGACGTGGGAACGCAGAAAGGTCCCTTTACCCTTATGTTGGGGCATCCCCAAATTAATAACGACGACATTACTCCTTCCCTGCAATTGGATTCTTCTTCCATTGCTTTGCTAAAGGGAGGAACGGAAAGTTCAAAAAATAATTTGGAGTGGAACGTTGATATTTATACTAATGAGGCCACCTTTGGTAACTATAGCGATGCGCCGGCGTCGTCTACTGCTTCTCAATTAACCTTTAACAACTTGTTCGCTAAAGAGTTAACGAAAAGTACAGATCATCCGGCCGACGAAATTAACGCGAAAAAAGTAAAGGTGAACGGAAAGATGAAGATGATTTCGAATGCATTTACTTCTGAAGAAGCTTCCGCTTTGCCGGGATGTGCCGCAACTGTAAGCTGGAATACGTTTAAAATAGGCGGTTCAAACCGAACCTTCCTAGAATGTGGCGAGGCCCCCGAAGAACCTACCGGACCGTGTGAACCAGGAAAAGTGTTACGATGGAAAAAAGTATCTCCCATTACGTGTAAAGTAAATATAGATATGACATCGTATCATGCAATGTTAGATCAAAACCGAGATGTAAGTCCGGTGGACATTTTACTAATGAACGGAGGTGTCCTTGACTTATATGGAATAAACTGTTTTGGTCCAGGTGTTGAGTGGACGGAAGATACGGATTTAGTATTTGTGATAGGCGGAGGAAGCAATTTAAGTTCGATATCTACCAGGTGCGATCCATCTGACAATGGAATGGGATCGGGTGATCACACTCCAACACTTGGCGTGGACTGTTTAGATATTATGTTTACTAATGATGCTGACGTAAAAGGTGTTTTAGGATGGTGTAGTGATTTAACTCCTGTTCCTGAAGCATGGAGAAACATGCAAAAATGGCCTTGCACAAGTCCAAACGAGTCTATCACATGGTATCAAGGAGCTGGTTCCGAAGGAACTGTGCAATTATATACAGCAGTTTGCGAAAATGAGTAGTTATTAATATAGCATTATATTCCCCGGGATTTTCTCCCGGGGATTTTTTATGGGTCAGTTCATAGCCCATGATAAATAATCCGTCATGCCAAATCAAGTTTGCAATGACTTCTCATTACTTTTTATAAAGGGCCGTCACCCCGTACTTGATACGGGGTCTTCCACGTGCGCCGTTGCATTTCATTCATCCATTAGTGTCATTCCAAACTTGATTTGGAATCTTCCACGCACGCCGTTGATTGTCCCTTGCGTAACTACACACGTGGAAGATCCTGAATCAAGTTCAGGATGACTTCTCATATTATATTTCATGTAAAAAGCCCGTCATGCTGATGAAAATCAGCATCTTCCACGCATGTCGTTTGCCGTGTAATTGCGCAACAACGGAACAACAAGCGGTGGGGATTCCCGATTACCACCTTCGGGAATGACACCTTCATTAGCACCCCCGTCATCCCCATAAAAAACTCCCCGGCGTAAACCGGGGAGCGTGGAAAAATCAAACTAATTATTTACTGCGGTAGAGGCGTTTTAACTCTGTGTTAATATCGCGGGGGGAAACGTTGCCCATCTCCAGCAGGAGCGCGGTAGTGGCATTATTATCTTTGGTCTTTTTATCATATTTTCCCGCGTTATCTTGCCAGATAGTCTCGCCCAGTACATAGCTTGCGGCTTCGCCGGGGTTACTCAAAACAGCATCCACCATGGCGGTTGCGGCTTCTTGCGTAAACCCATTCTGCTCCGTTAAAAAAGTCACCGCTTCTTCGTATGAATATTGCTGCGTATTGAGCCGATAATCTACCAACGCGCTGAGCGTGCGTGTGAAGCGTTGCCAGGCTGCAAAGAGCAGTTCTTCATCCGTTACAAAAATATTGGTTTGTTGCGCCAAACGTAGTGAGTACAGTACCCATCCGTTAGCTAACAAAGGCGAGCCGAATAACCGGCGTACGACATTTTGTTGCGATTGAATTTGATAATAACGGCCCGGGACAAGCTCTTCGCTAATAAGCAATTTAACGGCGGGTTCGTTGAAATCCCGGTTGAGCATTTGGGTTTTGGCTAATTCGTTGCCGCTGGGCATGCGCAGCCAAAACGTAGCATACGCCGGGTACGTCAAGAAAGTCTTTTGATACGCAAAGTAGGGCGACAGAGTTTGGATCTTCATCGGTACAGGTGTTGACAAGGCTTTTTGTTGCAGAAAGACAAGTTCCTGATCGTTGGCGTGCTGGGCAAATTGGGTGAGTAATTGTTCTTGCGAGAACGGAGAAACCAACTGCCCGGCTACCGCGTAAAATTGATTGGCGGTAGGGGGGACATATTCTAGCGTGCCGGTTTTTGCTTTGGACGGCAGCTTTTCTTGCGGGCGTTGATTTAGGTCCTCCACAATAATCATTTCTTCTTCGTCAGCGGATAGTTCAAACGGACGCAACGCCGTAAATAACATATGTTGGGCATCTTTAAAGCGGGTTTCCAGTACCGATTGCACATACCCTAACTTTTTATCATACTGATAATAATCTTTCAATTTTTGCGCATATGCTTTGGAATTGGAAAGCACGGTAGCACTGGCGGATTGCTTGGATAAACCCTTGAATAATTCAAATAAATCAGAGATGCTGTTTTTGGCTTTGGTAAGGATATTTTCAATTCTTACGCTGTCGCGCGTGTCGTCGTTTAATTCGCCCCCGTTGGTGGCACTTTCCCGAATCGTATCAAACGATAAATACGCATAGTAGGCTTTTTCCATCGCCAGTTGGGCTAAGCGGGGGGAAACAAGGGATAAGTTCTTTCGCGCTTGTTCAGATACGGTGGATAAGGCTTCCAAACGGGCTAACAAATCGGCCCGTTGTTGTTGCGCGCTGGAAGTAGGCAGGGCCAATACATCATACAATGCATCCAGGGCTTGCGCGTAGTATAATGGGTCTTGCGTCAGGCGGTTTTGTTGCAATGTCCAAATATGGCGGTGCAGGGTATCCTGAAGCAAATGATATTCTATGCGTTTACTAGCGGACAAATTTTTGGGATCAATTCCGTCCATCGTCTTGCGTAAGCTTTCCAACGCTTGCAGGATTTGCATATCTGATTGTAATGCGCGGTCGTTGAGGCGGTTGTTCGCGGCAGAAAAGCCCAGCCGGGAGGCTTCTTCCGGTTGGAAAAATACGAGTATAGACGTATAACGTGTAAACGCTTCACGCAAGGCGTTCTCTTCTAACAGAACATCCACATTCCCGCTTGAAAAATCTACTTGTGCTTGTGAAACTACAGGAAAGGATAATAATATCCCCGATAGTAACCCTAAAAACAGCCATTTTTTATTCATTTCTTATTCCCTTGTGTCATTATAAATTAGGGGTAGGACGACACCCACCCACTATATTTTAGTGTTTACGTGGAGAGATTGTCAAATTTATTTTGTCCGTTTGAATGACGGACGTATGCGCTTAGCTGATACAAACGAGGAAAAATGCTACGTTTGGAGTTTACCGCGCGCACAATTTTTGCTATAATTTACAGGTACCCTTTCAATCGGGCCATTAGCTCAGCTGGTAGAGCAGACGCCTCTTAAGCGTAAGGTCGTGAGTTCGAGCCTCACATGGCCCACATTGTTTTCAAGGTAAAATAACGAAACGGACGGATGGCGGAATTGGTAGACGCGTACGCCTTAGGAGCGTATGGTTCACACCGTGAGGGTTCAAGTCCCTCTCCGTCCATATTTTTTGGCTCAGGCCAATGATGAGGAGACGTAAGACATGTCTATTTTCAAAACTGCCCAAACCGGGGAAGTAAAAACAAAACAACTTTCTAAAGAAGGCTGCCGGGTAACTCTATCGGTAGAAGCCACCCCCGCACTAATCACTCGCTCTTTTCAAGATGCCGCTATTCAGGTGCAATCCCGCGCGCAAATGCAAGGGTTCCGCGCCGGTAAAGTACCGCTGGATCTAGTCAAACAAAATTTTGCCGGTCACATTAAAGAACGCGCCCTGGATATGGCGGTAAAAGCTGCTATCAATGCCGCGCTAAGCGAAACAAAATTGGACGCCGTGGCCGTGCCCACCTTAACCAAAGCGGATTTTAATACGTTTGACGATGGCAAAGCATTTACCTTTGAAATGGCCGTAGATGTAGCGCCGGAATTTGACGTAACCGGTTATAAAGGAATCGTTATTACCAAGAAATCCCAAACCGCTACCGACAAAGAAGTGCAAGAAAATTTGGACCGTGTGTTGGATGCCAACGCCCGCTTGGAAAGCGCGCAAGAGGGTGCTACCATTGACGATAAATGCTACGCCGTGGTGCACTACACCGGCAAACGCAACGGGGCCGATGACTATAAACTTTCCGCCGATAGCGAACTGATTGATATGTCCGCACCGCAAACCATGAACGGTTTGGCCGAAGCCATCAAAGGGCTTAAAAAAGGCGACGTGAAAGATTACGAAACCAAAGAAGGCAACGATACCCTCTCTTTCCACGTAACGGTGGATGAAATCAAGTACAAAAAAGTGCCGGCTCTCAATGATGATTTTGCCAAAGATATGGGCTTTGATACGCTTGACCAACTCAAGGCCAAAGTAAAAGAAAATTTGGACGCCGAAGCTAAACGTGCCGCCGAACGTGACGAAGTTACCCAAATTGAAAATGCGTTGGTAGCTGCCAACACGTTTGAATTGCCGCAAAGCTTGGTAGAAGAATATACGGAATCTTCGCTGCATAACTTTGTGCATAGCATGACGCAGCTGGACCCGCATAAACTGACCGCGGAGCAACACAAAATGTTTGCCGAACGTATCCGCCCCAGCGTAGAGAAGGACCTGCGCATCGGTTACATCATCCACGCCATTGCCAAGAAAGAGAACCTCCAAGCCACGGAGGCCGATTGGCAAGCCGAGCTGGACAAGAGCTTAACCGATAAAAACAAACAAGCCGATGACAAACAAATCAAAACGTTCTTTAGCGAACGCAAAGATCAAATCATCGCTACGCTTACAGAACGCAAAGTGTTTGATTTCCTCAAGAAGGAAGCCAAGTATAACTAATAGTTAGTTTGTATAAAATAAAACTCCCCGGACGATTGCCCGGGGAGTTTTTTGATGTTATTTTTGCTTAGCTTGTCTCGTGCGTTCAAAAGAATCAATGCGTTCATTACAAGCTTCTTGTATTTTGGAAATCTTCTCGTTAAGTATTGTTTGTAATGCTTCCAATCCCAGAGAGAGGACCTCTTGCTTAATCTTGATGTCATCCTCACTTAACTCTTGATTTACATCCAAGCGGTAAATGCCTTTAACCTTTTCAGTCCAGTTGGTCCAGTAGAAGGAAATGGCCTGGGCAAGTGCTTCCTTGTCTTCGTCTGTGAAGAATATTGCGTAGTACTCGCTTAATTCATTTATAAGTGAGGTCGTCGTTTGCTCCTGATTAGTTTTGGCGTAAGCATCAATGCCTTGGCACAGAAGATTCACGCGGGAATTTAGCAAGGCATCTTTCGCTTCTGAGGCGATTTTGATTGCTTCGTCATAATTTTCATTTAGGACGTCTTTGGCGCGTTTCAAGATTTGTTCATAGGTTTTGTAAATCATCTTTAACTGTTTTTCGCCATCGGGCAACGCACCTATGAAAGCGGCTACGTTCTCATCGGACATGTATTCTTTTAAGGTGTTGGTCTTGCTTTCATCCCCTTTGAGATGTTTAATTTCCTTATCAAGCTGCTCGGCAAAGTAAGCTGACTCGAGTTCTTTCTGGAGCGCTTCTAATTCTTTTCTTACCTCTTCTTCAATAGCGGCGAACTGCTTTGTGGCTGCTTCCTGCAAGACCTGGACCGGTTGTTTCGTTTTGAGCGCTTCATTATCCGCCGTATAGAAGGCAATGAGGACTTCTTCTCGTTTGGCGTAGTAGTTGTTGATAATGCTCGTCAAACGTTCTTGCGCTTTTTTATTCTTATTGAAATAATTCGGGAAGTTTCCCTCAAAGAGCTCGTGCTGTGCGCGGAGCGTCTGCGGTTTCTCAGTGGCTAAGAACGCTTTAATGCCCCGAGTTAAAATACCCGCTTTTGTATTGATAAATTTGCTGAAAGCATCATCCGCGGCTTTTTGGGATCCTTTCAAATCCGTTTGTGCTAACTGGTTGGCGGCTTTAAGCGCTTGGATATACGTATTGTAAGCCGTTTTCATTTCTTTTACGCCGGTTGGGATAGCGTTCAAGAAAGCCTTGATGTCTTTATCCTGTAACGTGGTATCTAAGTCTTTTTGAGCAACCTGAATTTCTTTTTCGTTGGATCTTCAACGGTAGGAGTCGGGTCTCCAAGCAACACTCCCGGCATTAACGCAACCTGAGTTGGCGTAGGGAAGGCTTCTCTTTGGTCAGCGGGCAATAAGTCTTTGAGCGGGCCATCTACCGTTTCAATTACTTGTTCGGTTGTTTTAAATAACCAGCGGCGCCCTTCCTGGAGCCATTCGGGCAAGAAGGTGTTTAACACTTGGTTGGCTCCTAAGAAAATACCGGAGAATGCTGCCCAGCTGGTATCTTCTTCTTTGGGTTGTAACCCTTGTACACGTGTTAAGACATTGCCGTCGGGGCTAGTTTGCGCATCTTGAGTTTGTAAAGCAGCCTGGTCTACGCCATGTTTTTGGCTAAAGTAGTCATCTTGGCGTTTGGCAAATTTTTCATTATAGGGCTTGGTGTATAAGCTATACACAAACGGATCTGCTATTTTAAAAGCAATCATCAGTTTTGTAATACCCCACATTTCTTTTGTGATCGGGTAGGTGTTGGCCAAGTAGCGGCCTATAAGGGAAGGAGATAACGCGCTTTGGCTTTGCACCAACCCTTTTGTCACTTGGTTTGCCACCTGGACGGCCGTTTCTCCGTCGGATAATACGGTTCCTACGTATTCGCCCGAGGTGCTAAACAAGTTGTTGGTGGCGGCATCAAGCGTAAGGTTTTTGGGTAAGGCAGAGCCTGGATTAATAAGTTTGCTACCGGTCGGTGTTACGATTTTGCCTACAGTTGTTTCCACTACTGTAAATTTGCGACCGCTGGCTAATTCTTTTTCCACAGCTTGGACAAGGTGCTGTTCATCGCGAACGGCTGCTTGGCCGGCGTGATCTAACGTTTGTTTCACGGTGTGGGTTGTACCGGCAGCTTTTCCTATCGTGCTGGCGGTAGCGCGGCCGGCCACGTTAATCTCTCGCAATTCACGTTGGATTGCACGGTTGAGTAACACGCGCCCTTTCAAGGTGCGAAGCGAGATACCCTTGGCCGGAATTTCCAATGTTATCTTTTCAAAGCCTTCACGGACCACATCTACAACGTAGTATTCGCCTTGGGCGCTTTGGCGGGCAAACAATTTGCCGACCATATTTTTTCCTCCTTTAGTTACACTGGCTACACCTAATTCTTGTTGCCAAGCCCCTGTACTGTATTTCCACACTTGTGAGAATTTGCTTTCAAAGCGGGCCATTCTAAAACCGTTGCGGGCTTTGGCAGTTGTTTTGGTAGCGATAATAGCTGCTTTGGAGGCCTTTCCAACATATCCAAGGACTTTGAACATGGCACCCCACATGTACCAAGTAACGGCTTCCCACATTACGGATAAGGCCATATCTTCCATTGCAATACGGTCATGGCTGGGGGTAGTGTATTTCATGGCCCATTTGTTGCTATGGGTGCTATCCCACACGATAACGGTATCTATACCAAAACGTACAATAGAAGGATGATCCGAACATTTTATATTTGTGTTGGGTGTGTCGTCACCAAATACAGGGTTGATTTGCCAGTGGGAATTATTATCGGTTCTAAGTAGATCCGCTTCCTGCATGAGCTTGGGCGAGTCTAAAAATCCGCGGGTAGAACATCCTTTAAATTGACCCGTAACTTCTTTGCTCCAAACGGCGTTGGGTTCATAGACAGGTAAGAAACTTCTAAAGATGAATGTTAAGTGATTGCTTAATTCTTGCAGTTCGCTTAATTGCATGCCATATCTTTCAATGGGGTGTTCGCGTATATCACTATAGAAACGTCTGCCTACGTTCCATTCCACCGTAGGGGCATATACTTCCACGGTGTAGTCAGCCATCGCTTGGCGGAAATCAGCATTGGTAAACAAACCGGTTTCCAAATAAGGGAGATCAATCTTTTTAGGAGATTCAAAGATCTTGACAGTATGGGTGTCAGCTGCTTGTTTTAATACGCTGGCCAATGCTAACGCTTGGACACGCACATTGACTGCGTTGGAAATGACTGTATCATTCCCGTATCTTGCTTTGGAAGAAGCTGCCACCTGTAATAAATTTTGCACGTAGGACTGTTGGCTATGGGAAGTGGGAATAATGAGTAAGATGTTGTAAATAGCGCTAAAGAACTCGGTTACCAAAGCTTCATTATAACCATGGAAGGTCTTGCCGTCTTTATTAATTTGTACGAGTATATTGGATAAT
This sequence comes from uncultured Elusimicrobium sp., assembly GCA_900319325.1. GTDB lineage: Bacteria > Elusimicrobiota > Elusimicrobia > Elusimicrobiales > Elusimicrobiaceae > Avelusimicrobium. Next base: position 8,859 of record ONOD01000062.1, read on the forward strand.
TGGGCTTGGTTATCAAGTGTGAATAAATAGCTTACAGCGGCAGCCAAGTCGCGACGTAAGATTTCATAATTGGCACTATCTTGAGAGGGCTTGTAGGCAATCATTTTTAAAATTGCGTTGTAGATGTTTTGGGTCATGTCGCTATAGGTCCACGCTCGGTACGCGTTCATTCCTTCGTTTAATTCTTTTGCGATCATGTCATAGCCGGGGCGTTCGCGGTCGGCTTTCTTTTCTTGTTCAGTTTCTTTATAATACCGATCTAAGAACGCGTTTACCTGAATTAATAATAAGGTCAAGTTAGTGCGTGCTTCCAGCAGGCCGTAATGTTCATAGATAGAAAGTTGGCGCGTAGCACGTACCTTGATACGTTTGGCTACCCACAGGGCGTTATCTTTTTCTTCACCGACCAGTTGTCCCTGGTTTGAGTTATAAGATAAGAAGAAAATGTATAGAAGCTCAGCCGCGTCGGCAACAGTCACAAGATGATTGGAGGGGGGCAGACCATCAACCGGGTCTAGATATTCTACCAGATCTTCCATATCAATTTTATTCTGTTCCCACAAATCAAATACTTCGGAGTTAAAATTAATAAGGTCTCCGGCCGGCACGGCTTGTTGATTAGCGGGAATTGCGTCCGTGGGGTTTGTATAGTGTCCGGCCAAAGTGCGTTTTTGTTCTTTTAGCTCGGAGACTTTCTGGTCGTACTGGTATACTCTTAAAGAAGAGTCGTAAATCTCTTTGGCAGCATTATGCAAAGCGCCAACGGCAGCCCCAATCCAAGTTAAAGAGTCGGCTTGTTGGTAAAAGTCGTTAAAGGCTTCTTGTTTCTCCACAAGTTTTTCACTGGCTTGCAATTCTTTTATCTTATTGTCGTAGAGAACGGCAATACGGCTATTGATGTCGCCTATGTCATTGCTAGTTGTAACGACGTGCAACCATTCCAGCCGGGTATTGACAATTTTCAGCTCCAGCTCGGTAAATTTTCTTTCGCGGGGAGATAAATTAGCATGCATTAAGGAGGCTTCTAATTCGGCTTTTTCTTGTTTCAAGTCTTCTTCGGTAGAAGTGCTATGTTCTATTTTTTTGGCCAGCGCTTGTTGATTAAACTTCGGCGTCTGTTTACGACGTCCTGCCCAAGCACCGACAGGCAACGTGTTAATAAAGAAAATAACCATTAGAATGCGGCATATCCAGGTATTCATATCTCTTTTTCTCCTCCTAGCTAAGCAAACAAATCGTGAATGCTTCGTACTAATAGTATACGCTTAAAACCCCGATTTTCAAGGGCAATTGAGACCCAATAAAACAACTAAAAAGGGCCTAGGTAAAATTTCCCCAAAGGACCCAGAACCGAAGAAAAGAATAAAAATCCTCGCAGGATGCGCGAGGATAGGAGTTATGATGAAACAAAAAGACGCAAAGACTACGGAATGGAATCCATAATTTGGCGAAGTTCTTCTTCGCTTTTATCGCGTACTTCTACGGTTTTTTCTTTGCCTTTGGCGCCTTTTACTAAAATAATGCTACCTTCTTTTACATCAAAGAAATCCGCCAGGAAGGTTTTCATCATTGCGTTTGCCGGGTCGTCATCTACTTTTTTGGTTTGAATTTTCAACCGAAGCACACTGCCGATGCGGCTAATGACTTCGTTGCGTGTGGCCCCCGGAATTAAACGTACTTTTATAATCATATCCCCTCCAAATCTACTTAAACAACAAACTACCGATACGCGGTAAGGTGGAACCCTCTTCTACCGCAATTTCAAAATCTTCGCTCATCCCTAATGAAAGTTGTGCCGAGGGATGATTGGCAAAATCCGTTTTAAACGCCTTCGCTAGTGGCCTAAATAACGCCCGCAAGGTGGAGACATCCGCTCCTTGAGGAGCTACCGCCATATATCCGCATACGTCTATGTTTTCAAAAGCTCCGCGTGCCTGTGTGGCTAAGTGGCGGGCTTGCGCTAGCGGTAAGCCGGATTGCGTTTCTTTGTGTGTTAGTTTTACTTGCACCAGTACACGCAATATTTTGCCGGCGGGCACATGCTTGGCTAATGCCTGGATCGTTTCCGGCGAATCAACGGAATCAACCGAGTCAAACAACAGGGCAGCTTTGGCCGCTTTGTTGGTTTGCAAATGCCCAATGAAATGTTTTTTCACGTGGGAAAATTGCCTAAACCGGGGATCCTCTTGCCATCGTGCCCATGCTTGCTGCACGCGGGATTCGCCTACTGCTGCAAGAACGCCGCGTTTTAACAAAGCTAGTACATCTTCATCCTGAGCGTATTTTGTAACGGCTAAGAGCGTAATTTCACGCGGGTCGCGTCCGGCACGTTTCGCGGCCTGCTCCAGGGAAGCACAAACAGCTTGGTAATTTTGCAAGAGTATTTCTTCCCTATACATAGTGAAAATTCCCTTGACATATTATACCAAATTTACTTTAATGTGGCAATTTTTGTGGGAACGGCTTACTGGATGGAGGTGAGTTGCGCCAGCGGGAAGTAATGCTTCAAAATTGTTTGATAGCCCTGCCCGGCATCGGCACGTCCGGCGGCGCCGGTTTGGCAGAATCCCACCCCGTGGCCCCAACCGCCCCCATAAAAGACGAAGTATTTAAGCTGGTGGTTTTCGTAATTGGGCTGCACGATAAAATAGCTACTGCGCAGCATTCCAAAACTTAAATTGTTGCGGATGACATTCTCTTTATTGAGGGTAACGGTCCCTTTGGTGCCTTGCACTAATAGTTTAGTGACATACCCGGCGTGGCTGCGTTCCAGCGGGATAAGCGCCGTGATTTGCCCGATGTCTTTCTTTTGGTTTTTGATGACGGCGCGCAGTTCCGGCTCGCTGACTACGCGGGCCCAACGAAACGCCGCCATGCTTACATTTTTATCGTACTTGCTATAAGCGGCGGGGGGATATTGTAAGAGTGCCTTAAAGTGATAGGGTTGCAGCTGTTGGAAATCAAATTCTTGATAGTCAGACACACTGTCCAAATACGGCGTAGTGCTCCAGCCGGCGTCTTTGGCGCTTTGGGTAGCACCGCCGCAGTTGGCTGAAAATACACTCTCAATGGGTTTTCCCTCATAGGTAAGCACTTCACCCAGCGTGGCTTCTACGGCGGCGTTTCCGGCTTCGGTTTCGGCGCTCACGCCGTTGTAGACTTGGCAGTTTTGCGTATCGCACAAATCGTAGCCTTGTTTTTTATGTTTGCCCAAGTGTTTAAGTGCGTAGGTGCGGGCGAGGACCGCTTGTGCGCGCAAAGCTTGCGTGGGGAAACCGTTGGGCATTTCGGAAGCAATAATGCCTTGGACATATTCATCCAGGGTGAGGATGTTTATCGGCACAAGCGTATGGGCGGAAGTGTTATGCAGTACTTGCAATTTCCCGCGATATTCTTTGGCGCCCACACTGGCCCAGCTCATTCCCGGTCCGCTAAGTAAGTTTTTAACGATAAACGTGGGGGCTTGCGTGGGATTTTCCGCCGTAGGGATTACGGTCACAGATTTGGTAAACGCAATTTGTCGCCCGGCGGGGCTTTGCAAAACGGGTTTGTTATTGTTGAGAATGACGTGCCACGTTTCGCCCGCTTTGCCGGCGGCAATTTGCTTGCCTTGCGCGTTTTGCACGGTAAACGAAGCGGACGGAATGAACGTCACTTGTGTGCGGGGGGAAGCCAGGCCGCTTTGCGTAGTGCCCAGCCCAATTTTAACTTCGGTTTCTTCAACGCCGGGGGGCAATACTAAGGGTTGCACGGAGGTATGTTCCAACGGTTTGGATTTCTTTTCTTCTTTACTGGCTTTTTTAGCTTTGGGTTTTAGGCGGGTCAGGGCTTCGTTGGCACGGGTATTTTTGGCGTCGGCCGCGGCGTGCACGCGGGCTTCCATAAATTGGTGGTCGTAATCAACAGCTTTTTGATAAGCTTCGGCCGCTTTTTTATAACTTTTGTCTCCTTCGTACACTTGCCCCAAGAGAAAGTTTGCCAGGCTGGGGTGCGAGGCCGCCTTCACCGCTTGTTTGAGATTATAGATGGCCAGCTTTTTTTCGTTAAGCCCCAGTTGGGCGCGGGCTAGATTGATGTGAAAGAATCCCGCCGTTTTATTATCTTGCGGTAGGAGCGATAAAATACGTTCCGCGGCGGCATATTGCCCATCGGCCAGCAAAGCCTCGGCAGCCATTTCAATAACGTCGTTGTCTTGCGGGTAAAGCCGGTAGGCTTCCAAAGCAATGTCCACGGCTTCTTTGGGGCGGTTTTGCTCCATGGCAATGTAGATCGCATTTAAAAACGCGGTCCGTTCGCCGGTATCTTTGGAAATGTCTACATATTTTTCAAGAGCTTCTTTGGGCTTGTGCGAAAAGTACAACGCCGACGCTTCTTCTAGGCGTTCCTGGATGGTGTACGCCGCGCCGAAAGCGTTATTCATCCCTGCAAGTAATCCCAACATGAAAAATAGTTTTTTCATAACCCTATCCATATTATACCTTTTTGTGGAACTTGGTATAATATGTTATATGACACTACCCGTACCCGATTGGCTCAAACACTTGGTTCGCACGAATAAAGAGGCGTTGCGCAGTTCGCAAGCCCTTACGGCGGAATCTTCCATTTCCGCGCATGCCCTGCACACTGTGTGTCATGCCGCCAAATGTCCTAATCGCGGGGAATGTTTTAATTGTGGGGATGCTACCTTTATGGTGCTGGGCAATCTGTGCACGCGCGGATGTCGTTTTTGTGCCGTGGATAAACAGCGCCCGTTGCCGCCCGATCCGCAAGAACCCCAGCGGGTAGCGGACGCCGTGAAAGAATGGAATATCCGCTATGCGGTGCTTACAATGCCTACGCGCGATGACTTGCCCGATGGCGGTGCCCATCACTTTGCCCGCGTACTGAGCGCCATTCACACGACTACGCCCGATGTATATACCGAGCCGCTTATTTCCGATTTGCACGGCAGTGTGGCAGCTCTCCGGACCGTGTTGGAGGCGCATCCTACTGTGCTTGCGCATAACGTAGAAACGGTGCCTGATTTGTACGCGCAGGTGCGTATCGGGGCGGATTACACACGCACGCTGACACTATTAGAAAACGTCAAGAAATTAGCGCCCGGGATGTTGACTAAAACGGGTTTTATGGTGGGCCTTGGGGAAACGGCTCCCCAAATCACCCGCCTGATGAAAGATTTGCGAAACGTTGGGGTGGACTTGTTAACCATTGGCCAGTACTTGGCGCCTTCGGCCAGACACTATCCGGTGCAACGCTACCCCGAACCTGCCGAATATCAAGCCTGGAAGGACGAGGCGTTATCCCTGGGATTTAAGGCAGTGGCCAGCGGGCCGTTGGTGCGCAGTAGCTATCGGGCTGGGGCGCTGTATCGTCAAGCGATGCTTGAAGTAGCAACAGGGAAAAACGTATAATATGAGTATGAAAAAAATCCTTTGTGTGAGTATGTTGGCTGGCTTGTTAGCTGCTTGTGCCGGCAATCCGCCTGCGTGGTGGAATCCGGGCAACCGCTATGGGCAAGCCCAAGAAAGTGCGCCTGCAGACAAACCGGCCGCACCGGTGCGCAAAGCCGTCCCTCTTACCGAGGAAACGGAACCGCTACCGGATAACTCGTACGAAGAAGAAGTGATTGCTCCGTTGCCGGAAGAAGAAGATATGCCTACAACTACGCCGGCGCAAGAACCTGCCTTGGATACAGCGTTGCCTACGCCTAGTGTATTAGAGTAATCGTTGATTTTGCACGCAAAAAAAGACCCCCGAAAAGTTTTTCAACCATCCGAGGGCCTTTAACATCCACAACCACTACATACCATCATTTATCTCCTCGTCCGCATTGTGATAAGCTGGGACTTATGTCGTCGTATCTACACCGCAGGCTGAAACATCTACACCTGAGCCCCCAGTATACGCCGCCACGCCTGAACCAACCAGACCTCACGGCTCTGCACAATCGGGAGGTGCGGAACTTATCACTCCCCAACGCGCTTTGCACAGTATCCGCGGTTATGTAACAAAACCGCATCGCCCATTCAAACGCGCTCCGTGCAGCGGGCAGAACCCCTTACAACAACGCCCAACCAATACTACAGTTTAACTTCCTTACCCATAGTATAAGCGCAAACGTAAATTTGTCAAGGCCCATTTTGAAAATTATTTTTTCGTCGCAATAGATGTTTTTTGCGTGGATAATGAGGCAGAAT
>ONOD01000109.1 GCA_900319325.1 uncultured Elusimicrobium sp.
CCCAAGGCGTCGTTCGTATGTAACGTAGAAAGCACTAAGTGACCGGTAAGAGCAGCTTTTAAGCAGGCTTCGGCCGTTTCGTTATCGCGGACCTCCCCTACTAGGATGACGTCCGGGTCTTGACGTAAGAAGGAACGCAGCCCCGCCGCAAACGTAAGCCCGATGGCCGGTTTTACCTGCACTTGGCTGATCCCCGCCAATTTGTATTCAACCGGGTCTTCCAACGTCATAAAATTGAGTTCCGTGGTGCGGATGGTGGTAAGTACCGCGTTTAAGGTGGTAGATTTACCGGACCCGGTAGGCCCTGTCAAGAAAATAAGTCCGTGCGGCAAGTTGGCGGCTTCCAAGAATGCTTTCTTTTGGGCAGGCTCAAAACCTAGCTTGTCAATATTCATTTCGCCGGTACCTTTATCCAAAATACGAAGCACTAACTTTTCCCCGAATACCGTTGGACACACTGATACACGGACTTCAATGGAACGGTTTTGGAACCGGATGGTAAAGCTACCGTCCTGCGGAAGACGCTTCTCGGCAATGTCCAACTTAGACAAAATTTTAATACGGGAAATAATGGCGTTTACGGCGTCTTTGGCAGGCGCAGGGCGTTCATATAAGGAACCATCAATACGGAAACGCAAACTGACGCGTTCATCAAATAGCTCCAGGTGAATATCACTGGTCCTTTCGGTAATGGCTTGGCGCAAAATGGCGTTTACCTGCTTTACGTACTGTGAAGAAGTAGGCGCCATGCGGTCCAAATCCAACACGCCGTTGACCTCTACATCTTCGTCTTCGGCCGCAATGTTTGTCACGGTTGGCGGAGCTTCGTTGAGTACTTCTTCCAACAAGTTTTTGTTTGAATAAAAGCTGTCTAAAACTGTTAATAATTGCGACTTGGATGTGAGAAACGGCTGCACTTGCTTGCCGGACATCATCTTAATGTTTTCAATGACAAACAAGTTGGTGGGATCCAGTAAAGCTACCGCCAGCGAGTCATCCTCTATAAACAGCGGAATGACCATATTTTCACGGGCAAATTTTTCGGGAATAATCTCTTGTAAATTTTGTTCCCGTTCGGGCACTAAAATTCCATTTTCGCGCGAAGCATACGGAATGGCAAAATGCTTAGCCAGGGCAACGGTCACTTGTTCTTCCGTCGCAAAGCCGGATTGCAAAATAGCATCGGATATATTAATGTTATTCTGTTTAGAATACAGATGCGCTTGCTTGCTTTGCTCGGGAGTGATAATCCCCTGATCAATCAAAATTTCATCTAACGGTTTGGCCATTTCATAGTCCTCTTACAACACGATTTACTACAAACGCGTATACCTGCCCTCATAGGGGAGGGCAGGTATACAAACTCACATTTACTCGGCCAAAATGGTCGGAGTAATAAAGATGACTAAGTCTGTAGTGCTCTTAGATTTAGAGCGGCTGGTGAATAACCACCCAAGTATCGGGATGTCACCCAACAGCGGTACTTTGCGGGTCTGATCGGTTTCGCGGGAAGAGAGCAACCCGCCGATGACAACCGTTTGTCCGTTTTTCACACGTACCAACGTAGAAGCGGCACGGGTGGTGGTATCCAACGCAAAGTCAAAGCCGGAGCTTACCACATCGGAATAAGAAGGTTTCACATACAAGGTTACGTAACCTTCGCGGTTTACTTGCGGAGTTACCTGCAACGTTAAACCCACACGTTTACGTTCTGCGGAAGTGGTGGTTAAGCTGGTAGAATCGGTATCACCCGATTGGCTGACCGTACGGCCGACCGTTGCATCCGTAGAAACCGTAATCATGGCTTCTTTGTTGTTCAAAGTGACTACTTTGGGTTTGCCTAAATATTTGGCTTCCCCGCGGGTCAGTAACGCTTTGAGCACAATGTTAAAAGCAGAGAAATTGAGCACACCCTCTTTTATACTGGAAGAATCAGAGCTGCTGTCAGAGCTGTCGGAGCTACCACTGCTAGATCCGCTATCGCTCGAGTCGTCCGCATCAACTTCCGCTTTGCTCGGGAAAATCCAATCCCAACCGTGCAATCTTTTGCCGTCCACCCCGCGGCCATGAAACAAGTCCGAATACAAGGGGCGTTTAGGAGCTTCCACGGAGACCAAGGTCCCATCGCTTCCGCCATATTCAAACCCAACGCTAAGACCGCTGGTTTTGCTCACTTCAACGATTTGGGCTTCAATTAAAATCTGCGGCGGTTTGATATCCAATTCCGCTAAAATATTTTCTACTTGCGGGAATACTTCCGGCACGTCGGTAATGATGAGTTTATTCGTGCGCGGATCCACCGCAATTTTACCCACCGGGGAAAGCATGCTTGTTACAATGCTGGTGATGGTAGAACCGGAAGCATACGAGTCATTCCCCGAAGAGGAAGAGCTTCCCGTATTGTTAGCAAAACCACCGCTGGACACATCCTGCGGCATCACGCTGTTCATTTCGCTTTGAGAAGAACCCAAGCCTTGCAACGAGATATAACTAAGCGTATAGATTTTGGTAATGGTATCCGGCGCATCGTTGGAGCGTTTGGTTACGACGTAGCTGTCACTCTTACCGATACGTTGGTAAGCCAGCCCGTGTACACGCAATAACGTGTCCAATGCTTCGCGCACGGTTACGCGGGTTAAAGAAGCCGTAACTCTTTTATTAGAGAACTCCTCACTCATAATAAAGTTAATCTTGGCTTGGGCAGTAATGCTATTTAAGAAATCCGATATCTTTACATTAGCCACCCGAATAGATACGATTCTATCCAACGGGGATTCTAATTCTACCTCTTTATATAGATCCGCCGTGGTAGACGCTTTTGCATCATTACCCAGCAAGGCAATTGTATCATCGCTGGGGAGAATTTGACGTTCCTGTTGAGCAAACGCCGTATTTGCAAGCCCCAGTGCAACTACACTTGCGAATAGTACAACTATACGTTTTGTCATCCTTCCTCCTATGTGAGTTTACTAAAAATAAACAGCTAAGTTATTACAGTCTTGCCTTCTTAACAAATCTGTGTCCTTTATATGAGAACGTAACTGAGTCTTCCCCTACGCCTACAATTTTGGCGCCTAAGTACGTATTGCCAATCCCGTAGAGTTTCCCCCCAATCATGACTTCTTTGTCAATAATACCGTCTATTTTAATTTTATCGCGCACTACAATGGACGGATCCTTAAGGAGCAATAACTCCCATTGGCGTTTACGTTCTTCTTCCGCTCTGCGTTTGCGCTCTTCTTCTTCTTTGCGTTTGCGTTCCGCTTCTATAGCGGCCAAGCGTTGTTTTTCGCGGTGTTCCAACAATAATATATCATCCGGAGAGAGCATCGGGTCGCGCTTTTTAGCGGGATTGAAAGTAACGCGTATTTTCAGCATTCCTTTCCCCGCAAATCTGCTACCGGCTCTTTGCGCAGTGCTTGCAGAAGGATTTGCATATTTGGACATGCCGCCGGGCTGGGCACTTGCATAGAGGGCAGTTCCCAGCAAGCTCCCGGTTAAGGCCAAAACGAGATATACCCTTATATTATAAAGCATTGGCACCTCCCTGCGTAGCGGAAGTTGTGGACGATGCGCCCGCCTTCTTCTCTTG
>ONOD01000079.1 GCA_900319325.1 uncultured Elusimicrobium sp.
ATGCGGAAGAAACTGAGCTTTCCTACGAACGGGTCGGTTTGTACTTTAAAAATAAGTCCGCAGAAAGGTTCGCTGTTGGACGGTTTGCGGAAAACTTCTTCGCCGGTATTGGGGTTCGTCCCTTTGACGGGCGGCACATCTACAGGAGAGGGTAGATAGTCGTTTACACAGTCCAAGAGGGGTTGAACACCTTTGTTTTTGTACGAAGAACCGCAAATTACGGGGAAGAATTTACCTGTAAGTGTACCTTTGCGGATAGCCGTTTTGATTTCTTTTTCGGTGAAGTTGGTATCGCCGTTGAGGTAGCGTTCCATGATGGCTTCATCAAAGTCAGCCAATTTTTCCAACATTTCGTTGCGATATTGTTCGGCTTGTTCTTTGAGTTCGGCAGGAATTTCACCTTCGGTAAACGTAGCACCGTTGTGATCGCCATCCCATACAATACCTTTCATTTTAACCAGGTCAATCACACCGACAAATTTATCTTCGGCGCCGATAGGCAATTGAATCGGGCAGGCGTTACCACCTAATTTTTCCTTAATGGAGTTAGCGGAGCGGATGAAGTCCGCACCAATGCGGTCCATTTTGTTAATGTAGGCAATTCGCGGTACATGGTATTTATCGGCTTGGCGCCATACCGTTTCAGATTGCGGTTCTACGCCCTGTACACCGTCAAAGCAGCATACAGCGCCGTCGAGCACGCGCAAGGAACGTTCTACTTCAGCAGTAAAGTCCACGTGTCCGGGAGTGTCAATAATGTTTAACTGACAATCTTTCCACACGCAGTAAATAGCCGCTGAGGTAATGGTAATACCACGTTCACGTTCTTGTTCCATCCAGTCGGTTACGGACGCCCCATCGTGCGTTTCACCGATTTTGTGCACTTTACCGGTATAGTACAAAATACGTTCGGAAGTGGTGGTCTTACCGGCGTCAATGTGCGCGATAATACCGATGTTGCGGATTTTATCTAACGGATAGGTTTTAAATTCAGCCATATCTTTCTGTCCCAATTACCATTTAAAGTGAGCAAACGCGCGGTTGGCTTCAGCCATTTTGTGCACGTCTTCGCGTTTTTTGAACGCGGTGCCTTCTTTCTTAGCGCCCAAGATGATTTCTTCAGCTAATTTCTCAGCCATAGGGCGGCCTTTGCGGCTTTGTGCCGCACCGATGAGCCAGCGCATAGCAAGCGTGGTGCTGCGTAAGGGTTTTACTTCGGTAGGCACTTGGTAGTTGGCTCCACCCACACGGCGGGCTTTTACTTCCACCAAGGGGCGTACATTTTCAATGCATTTATTGAAAACGTCAATGGCGTTTTCTTTGGTTTTTTCGGCAATGATGGCCATCGCGTCATCTAAAATGCGTTCGGCAGTGGCTGTTTTGCCTTCAAAATTTAATTTGTTAATGAACCGGGCCACGAGCACGGAATTGTATTTATAATCCGGCGCGGGGAGCGGTCTTCTATCTCTGGGTCTTAAACCTTTTCTTGGCATATTCTTAATTCACTCCTAAAAAATTATTTAGCGGCTTTCGGGCGTTTTACACCATAAAGCGAGCGGCCTTGTTTTCTGTTTTCAACGCCGGCGGCATCTAAAGCGCCGCGGATGATGTGATAGCGCACACCTGGCAAGTCTTTCACACGACCACCGCGCACAAGCACAATGGAGTGTTCCTGCAAGTTGTGACCCACACCCGGGATGTAAGCAGTCACTTCCATTTTGGATGTGAGCTTCACACGGGCCACCTTTCTCAAAGCTGAGTTCGGTTTTTTAGGGGTAGTGGTATAAACACGGGTGCAAACACCGCGCCGTTGGGGGCAGGCTTGCAACGCGGGCGATTTGGTTCTGTTTTGTTCTTTTGCCCGACCGTATTTTACTAATTGGTTTACTGTTGGCATTACTTCTCTCCTATTTTAGTTTCTTTACGTTTTTGGTTAAACTCTTTGGCAATTTGCCGCGCGGAAATACCAGTACCCGCGGGGATCAAATGGCCTACGATTACATTTTCTTTGAGGCCTTGCAATTCGTCAATTTTGCCTTCAATGGCGGCGTCCGTCAAAACCTTGGTGGTTTCTTGGAACGAAGCCGCGGAAATGAACGATTCAGATGCGATAGACGCTTTACTAATACCTAACAGGATCGTTTCCGCATCAGCTAAGCGCTTGCCGGCTGCTTTCATTTTTGCATTTTCGCGCAACCAGCGGCCACGGCTGATGACTTCTCCTTTCAGGAAGTGGGTGTCCCCCGCATCCAGAATTTTCACGTTCCCTAACATTTGACGGACAATAACCTCAATATGTCTGTCGTTAATGGTTACGCCCTGCAAGCGGTACACTTCTTGGATGGCGTTTAATAGGAACTCTTGTGCTTCTTTTTCGCCCTTCACGCGCAGCACGTCGTGAGGATCGATGGCGCCGTCGGTTAGGGCTTCACCCACACCTACATGGTCGCCTTCATATACTACTAAGTGTTTGCCTTGCGGAATACTGTATTGTTTGACCTGGTTGGTCTCTTCATTCCGCACGACTACTTCAATTAAACCTTTGGGCGAAGTTTCCAAACTTACAATCCCTTCAAACTCGGAAATAATGGCCGGGTTATGAGGTCTGCGAGCTTCAAACAACTCCGCAATACGGGGCAAACCGCCCGTAATATCTTTCGTGCCGCCGGCTTCACGTCCGATTTTTGCAAGGACATCGCCGGGTTCTACGGATTCGCCGTCTTCCACCATCAAGATGGTATCAATCGGGAGCGGCAAGTTAATGCCTTTGCCCTTTCCGCTGATGCTAATGCGGGGGTTGTGTTTCCCGCCGCGGCTGGCCGTAATTTTGCGTTCAATAACGCCGGTCACTTTGTTGCGCTCTTCCTGCAAGGTGATACCTTCTATTACATCCGTTAACTTTACGGTCCCTTTCGTTTCCGCAAGCACCGGGATGGAGTGAGGGTCCCACTCGGCAAGGAGAGTGCCTTTTTTAACAGAGGCTTTATCTTGAGTTAAGATGGTAGCCCCATACTGAATCTTGTATTCTTTTATTGTACCATTTCCAGCGGTCACAAAGATAGACCCGTTTCTGGAAATGCAGATTTGGTTGTCATACTGATTGGTAATAATCTTCACATCTTTGAAGGTTACCTTACCATCCGTCTCCGCTACAGCTTGGCTGCGGGAAAGTACACGAGACGCCGTACCACCGATGTGGAACGTACGGAGCGTTAACTGCGTACCAGGTTCACCGATGGACTGCGCGGCAATAATACCCACGGAATCGCCCGGATTACTGTTGGACGCCGTGGCTAAGGACAAGCCATAACATTTGGCACATACACCGTAAGAAGCTTCACAGGTAAGTACCGAGCGAATACGCACGGATTCCACCCCGTATTTCTTAACTTCTTTGGCTTGTTCCAAGGTGATCAAATCGCCTTCTTTGATAATGGTCTTTTCTTCTTCTTTCCCGTTGGATTTTTGCACTTTGACCACTACATTTTCTAACGAAGTGCGGCCCAAAATACGTTCATCTAACGGCTCTACCATTTCTTCCCCGCTCATTAAAGATTTGACTACAATCCCATTATGAGTACCGCAGTCTTGTTCAGTAATAACGACGTTGTGAGCAACGTCTACCAAACGACGGGTTAAATAACCGGCGTCGGCCGTTTTCAAAGCCGTATCGGAAAGACCTTTACGTCCACCGTGCGTGGAAATGAAGTATTCAAGCACGGACAAACCTTCGCGGAAGTTAGCGGTAATCGGGTTTTCAATAATTTCACCCTGACCACCGGTAAGTTTCTTCTGCGGTTTAGCCATCAGACCGCGCATACCAGCTAACTGGCGCACCTGTTGGCGGGAACCGCGAGCCCCGGAATCTGCCATCAAATAGACAGAGTTAAAGCGCTGGCCGCTATGTTCTTTATTCGTAGGATCATATTTGGACTCTTCAAACTTTTTCATTTCTTTGAAGAGTTCGTTAGCTACATCATCGGTAACGCGGGTCCAAATATCAATTACCTTGTTATAGCGTTCGCCTTCAGTAATAATACCGGCTTCAGCCTGGGCTTGAATTTTGGCTACTTCGGCTTTGGCCTTTTTGATCATTTCTTTCTTAGCAGAAGGAATGGTCATATCGGCTATAGAAATGGACAAGCCGGATAAGGTGGCATAGTGATATCCCATCTTCATGATGTTATCCAAAAGTTGTACAGCAGCAGCGCGGCCATACTTTTTGCTCTTGTAACATTCATCTACTAAGGCGCCCAATTCTTTCTTGCCGATAGTTTTATTGATAAATTCCCAGCCTTTAGGCAAGGCTTGGTTGAAAATAATGCGTCCCACGGAAGTAAAATCTTTCCACTGGGCAGGATCGGTAATAGTTTTACCTTTGGCATCCAATTCCGGTACTGCATTCATACCGCGCACTTTAATTTTAGCGTGGTAGGAAAGTTTCCCGTATTCCAAAGCTACTAAGGCTTCTTCTTTGGATCCAAAGATAGAACCTTCACCAATGTCGCCATCTTTCACCGTAGTAATCCAGTTGACGCCCAATACCATATCATGGGAGGGCGCAGCAATCGGTCTACCGGAAGCAGGTGATAAAATGTTGTTAGAAGCCAACATCAATGTACGCGCTTCCATTTGAGCTTCCAAAGAAAGCGGTACGTGTACAGCCATCTGGTCGCCGTCAAAGTCAGCGTTGAAAGCCGCACAGGTTAATGGATGCAACTGGATAGCTTTACCTTCAATAAGCACCGGTTCAAAGGCTTGAATACCCAAGCGGTGCAAGGTGGGTGCACGGTTAAGCATAACCGGGTGAGATTGGGTTACCTTTTCCAAAATATCCCAAATTTCCGGACGCACCTTTTCAAGCATCTTCTTGGCGGATTTGAGGGTGGTCCCTTCTTTTTTCATGAGTTCGCCAATGATAAAGGGTTTGAACAGTTCCAAAGCCATTAATTTCGGCAGTCCGCATTGATGGATTTTCAAATTCGGACCGACGACAATAACAGAACGCCCAGAATAGTCCACACGTTTACCGAGCAAGTTTTGACGGAAACGACCGTGTTTCCCTTTGATACTATCAGACAAGGATTTAAGCGGTCTGCCACCGGGGCCGATAAACACTTTACCGCGGGCACCGTTTTCAATTAGCGCATCCACTGCTTCTTGCAAGAGACGCTTTTCGTTGTAAATCATCACTTCCGGCGCACGCAAAGATTCAATGTGTTTCAAACGGTTATTGCGGTTAATAATACGACGATACAAATCGTTTAGATCGGAAGCAGCAAAGCGTCCGCCATCAAGCGGCACTAACGGGCGCAAATCCGGCGGAATGACAGGTAGCACGCTTAAAATCATCCATTCCGGGCGGTTACCGCTTTCCTTGAATTCT
>ONOD01000032.1:0-15628 GCA_900319325.1 uncultured Elusimicrobium sp.
ACAGACAGTGACAGGAACTCACCACTGTGGTCCTTGGTCTCAATCTGCGTCTTGCCTTCCTTATAACCTTCCTTGATAGGATTACAGCCGTCAATCTCAATCCAAGAGTTAAATGTTGTGTAGGGCGTAGGATCCTGATAACCTTCTTTGTCAAAATCAATGCTTTCAAGTAATGTTTTAATGGCCGGAGCCCCGATGTCCACTTTCAAGCGGGAACCGTGTTTTTTGCGGGCTTCGCGCACTTGCGCATCGGAAAGGAGCGTGCCTTTCTTAAAGTCCGGGCGACCGGTTACATTATCAATACAATCTTCCAACACTACATATGCTGCATAATAGACCACGCGTTCCAGATCGCTGGTGCGTTGATCTAATAAAATACCAATACGGGACGGGTTTTTGCGCAGGAACCACACGTGGGCCACCGGCACAGCCAGTTCAATATGTCCCATACGTTCGCGACGTACTTTAGCTTCAGTTACTTCTACGCCACAGCGGTCACATTTAATGCCTTTGTATTTAGGCCAGCGATATTTTCCGCACGCACATTCAAAGTCCTTCGTGGGGCCGAAAATGCGTTCGCAGAACAAGCCGTCTCGCTCCGGTTTCAAGGTGCGGTAGTTGATGGTTTCGGGCTTTTTTACTTCGCCGAAAGACCACGCACTGATTTGTTCCGGGCTGGCGATGCCTAAACGAATGGCATCAAAGTCAAAAAAGTTTAAGTCGTTATTTTTCTTCACTTTTTTCGTTTGCATGTGTTATTCTCCCGCCTATTTGGCTTCCTCTTCCTTAGCCGCGGAAGCCTCTGCGGCAGGTTTATCAGCAGTTTCTACAACGGTGTTATCGCCGTTTTCGTGTTTCTGCAACAGGTCCACACTGAGCCCCAAGGCCTGTAATTCTTTAATGAGAACCTTGAAAGATTCCGGTACACCTGGCGAGGTGGGGGCTTTGCCTTTTACAATAGATTCATACATCTTGGTGCGGCCATCGTAATCGTCGGATTTGACGGTTAAGAATTCTTGCAAGGTATACGTAGCACCGTACCCTTCCATGGCCCACACTTCCATTTCCCCGAAGCGCTGACCGCCAAATTGCGCTTTACCACCCAACGGTTGGCGCGTAATTAAGCTGTAAGGCCCCGTAGAACGAGAGTGTACTTTGTCTTCCACCAAGTGAATCAGTTTCATCATGTACATGTAACCGATGGTTACTTTTTCTTCAAACGGTTCACCGGTTCTTCCATCGTACAAGGTGATGCGGCAATAATCATCGGGCAAGTATTTAGCGGCATACTCTTCACGCGCTTTACCTTTGAGGCCCTTGTCATCCAATATTTTTTCTTTGGCTTTGCGTACTTCGTTGACTACTTCTTCTTCGCTCGGGCCATCAAACACAGGGGTAGCCGCATTGTAATGCAAGTAGTGGGCTGCCCAACCTAACATCGTTTCTAAAAGCTGGCCTACGTTCATACGAGAAGGAATACCTAGCGGAGAAAGCACAATATCAAGCGGCGTGCCATCCGGTAGGAACGGCATATCTTCTTCCGGCAAGATGCGGGCTACCACCCCTTTGTTTCCGTGGCGGCCGGACATTTTGTCCCCAACGTGCAATTTGCGTTTGGAAGCAATATACACTTTAACAGATTTGTTGACTGTTACCGCAAGTTCATCGCCTTGTTTAGAGAATTCACTTTCGCGACGATAGTGTTCTTCTGCTTTTTTCTCTAATAGTTTATAGAGCGCGGTTAAACGTTCTTCTTCTTTCTTTAAAGAAGAGGCATTTTTAATAGTAGCGCGCGCATTAGCAATAGCGGTTTTGCGTTGTTCTTTGAGCAAGGCAACCGTATTATCGCGTTCTTCAAGTAAAGCAGCGGCACGTTTCTTTTCTTCCTCTTTGGTCAATTTTTCTTTGCGCACAAACACGCGAGTACCCAGCACTTTACCGCTGGTCCCAGGCGGCACACGCAAAGAAGCATCTACTACATCGTCGGCTTTTTTACCAAAGATTACTTTCAAGAGACGTTCTTCCGGGGTAAGTTGTTGTTCACCCTTCGGAGTTACCTTACCTACTAAAATATCCCCCGGTTCCACCACCGTAGCAGGGAAAACGATACCGTCGTTGTCCAAGTGGGAAAGAGCTTCTGTACCAATGTTTGGAATATCGCGGGTGATTTCTTCCGCACCGAGCTTGGTGTTGCGAGCATCTACCGTAAATTCGTGCAAGTGCACAGAGGTAAATACATCTTCTTTAATGAGTCGGCTGGATACCAAGATAGCGTCTTCATAGTTATATCCTTCCCAGCACATAAAACCGACGAGCATATTGCGTCCCAAAGCTAAGTAGCCGTTGTCCATAGCCGGGCCGTCGGCAATTACTTGGCGCGCTTTTACATCATCCCCGGTTTTTACAATGGGATGTTGATTAATACAAGTATCTTGGTTGGAACGTTTGTATTTCAAAAGTTCATATACATCACATGTACCGTCCTTGGCTTCTACTACAATCTTAGAAGCATCGGCAAATTGTACACGGCCGGCGCGTTTGGCTACCACAGAGGTACCCGAGTCACGGGCGACTTCATGTTCAATACCGGTCCCCACGTACGGAGCTTCCGGCATTAAGAGCGGCACACCCTGGCGTTGCATGTTACAACCCATCAAAGCACGGTTGGCGTCGTCGTGTTCCAAAAACGGGATTAACGCGGCGGATACACTGATTACCTGCAAAGGAGAGACGTCCATATAATCTACTTCTTTGGGAGCAATCATAGGATAATCGGCACGCACCCGGCAAGCCACGGCGTCGGTATCAATTTTACCGTCTTTGGTGGTAGGCGTGTTGGCCTGGGCTACAAATTTATCGTCTTCGGCGTCGGCAGTTAATTCTTCAATTTGATCGGTTACTTTTCCGTTGACTACTTTGCGGTACGGGGTTTCAATTAAACCGTACTTATTCACTTTAGAGTAGCACGCCAAAGAGGTGATTAACCCGATGTTCGGACCTTCCGGGGTTTCAATCGGGCAGACGCGGCCGTAGTGCGTATAGTGCACGTCGCGCACTTCAAAGCCGGCACGCTTACGGTTTAAACCTCCAGGCCCCAAAGCAGACAAACGACGTTTGTGCGTAAGTTCACCCAAGGGGTTAATTTGGTCCATGAATTGAGACAATTGAGAAGTGCCGAAAAACTTGCGGATGATCGCCTGCACGGGTTGCGCGTTAATCAAAGCGCGCGGTGTAGGCGTGGTCAATTCGCGGTTCATACGGTCGCGGGCGGTTTTAGCCATTTGATGCAAACCAATGCGAATTTGGTTTTCTAAAAGTTCACCAATTCCGCGAACACGGCGGTTGCCCAAGTGGTCAATATCGTCCACTTTAAAAGAAAAATTATCCCCATACATTTTTTGCGCATCTTCGCCCGCGTTTAAGGCCAAGAGGTACTTAATCGTGACCACAACGTCTTCGGGGGTTAAAGTGCGGCGGTTATCTTTGGGGGTATTATATTTTTTGCATTTGAACCCTTTGATAAGTTCAAACATGTTGGCAAATTTTTTATTGATTTTATAACGACCTACAAAACTTAAATCATAACGACGCAAGTTGTTAAAAATCAAATTATCCAAGAACGATTCTGCTTGAGCTTGTACTACAAAGTCTTGTCCGCGCATTTTCTTGTAGATTTCAGCTTGCGCTTCTTTGGCGGTGCGAACGGCATCTTTGCGTTCCAGCGTAGCCAAAATAGCAGGATCTTCCTGACGCGGTTTGCCGGCAATCACTTTAATTGTTTTGACTTTCTTTTCAATCAACGTGTGGAAGAGTTTATCATCAATCGGCAAAGCGGCTTTCTCATCCAAATTCCAAAGAACTTCACCGGTGGCCGGATCGTAAATATCATCTGCCGCATAACGGCCGACTACGCTATCTACGCTGGACGGTTTTACGTCAATATCTTCGCATTTGTAGAACGTTTGGATAATTTGTGCGTTGGTTTCCAAACCGCACGCGCGAAGGAACGTAGAAGCGGCTACTTTTTTCTTGCGGTCAATACGCACCCACAAGACGTTGGCTAAGTCAAAAGAGAATTCAATCCAAGCACCGCGATACGGAATAATGCGGGCGACGTATAAGCGTTTACCGAAAGTGGATTGTTTTTTCTCTTCGTCTTCTTCAAAGATGATGCCCGGAGAACGGTGCATCTGGCTGACGACTACACGTTCGGCACCGTTAAATACAAAACAACCGGCGTCGGTCATCAAAGGTAAGTTGCAAAGGGTTACGTCCTGTTCTACGCCCACTTTATAGTTCCCGTTTTTCTGTTTAAGATCCAAGCGCATCGTCGCTTTGAGCGGCGCATCAAAAGTGCTGTCGCGCACGGTGGCTTCGGCCGGGGTGGCATAACGAGGAGTACACAAATCGTATTTAATAAATTCTAATTTCATGCTGCCGTCGGGCGCTTCCACAGGGAATACGTCCGCAAAAGCGGCTTGCAAACCTTTTAGTTCACGTTTGGACGGAGCTACATCTTCTTGTAAGAAATCCTTAAAGGAATTCTTTTGCATGTCCAGCAAATCGGGTAAGGGAAGTTTGGTGGAAATTTTGCCGAAATTTGTTTGTTTTTCAATCATTTCTAAATTCTTCCTGCTGTATCGGGCGAATGACGCAACGCACTACGCTTTTCGCCAGCACCTTTACGGTACGTAATCCCACCCCCACAAGGGGGATGGGATTAAATGAGTCGGTTGCTTATTTGAGTTCTACGGTGCCGCCGGCTTCGGTAATTTTCTTTTTGAGTTCTTCAGCTTCGGCTTTGGCAACGTTTTCTTTTACCGCTTTGGGGGCGCCTTCAACCAAGTCTTTGGCTTCTTTCAAGCCCAAACCGGTGATTTCGCGCACTACTTTAATGACGCCGATTTTTTTGGCAGCGTCTACAGCGGTCAACACGACGTTGAATTCATCTTTTTCTTCAGCGGCAGCAGCACCAGCAGCAGCGGGGGCAGCGGCAACAGCTACGGCCGGAGCAGCAGCTTTTACGCCGAATTTTTCTTCAATCGCTTTCACGAGTTCGGAAAGTTCCAAAACGGTGAGTTCAGCGATCGCATTTACTAATTCATCTTTGGTCATTTTAGCCATTTTATTTATTCCTTTTGTTTCTAGAGTAGCGGCCTTCTGCTTAACCCAGTTAAGCCCGTACCTTTATCCCTTGCGGGGCTACTACCGCACATGGCGGGTTTAGATTTCACCGATTTTCAGTTGGCCGCTAAAGCCAACTGAAAACCTGACGCGTTATTTCTGCTTGTCTTCCAAAGCTTTGATAACGTAGGCAAAATCCCGGATCGGAGCTTGCAACACTTGCGCAGACTGTGCAACCGCGTTGTACAACGCGCCGGCCAATTTGGACAAGTTTTCTTCTTTCGTACCAATGGTAGAAAGTTGTTTTACTTGAGCCTCATTGTACCAAACACCGTCAGAATAGCAAGCACGCAGCTTCAAAGCCGCATTCTTCTTCTGAAAATCTACCAACGCCTTGGCCACGGCAGCAATATCGCCACCAACGGCAATGGCGGTCGGCCCTTGGAAGAGCTTTGCGTCAGCGCCTTCAATCTTGGCTTGGCTGATAGCATGTTCCACGATGGCGTTTCTTTCTACGCGGAACTTCGCCCCGGTAGGAGCTAATTGCGCGCGAAGCTCTGCCATGTCCACGAATTTCAAGCCCTGATAGGACGTGAAAAACAACGTGCCCGTGGAAGTAATTTCAGAAGCTAAGTCTTGCGACTTTTGTTTCTTTTGGTCTTTTGTCAGGTTCATTTTATTGCCTGTTTTTTAACAAGAACGGCTGCGGTTTTTTGTCTCAAAAAAGACAGAGAACACGACAGCCACAAACTCCCTTCCGTTTGATTTCTCGTCGGAGGAGTTATGGTTCTCGTAAAAATCTGTTCAAACTTCAACTGATATATTTTATCAGTTTTATCCGCCAATTGCAACCTTGTTACAACGTATTATCCGCGGATTATAGTTATATTATAACAAAAAATCATATGAACTTGCAAGACAAAAAGACCCATCTTTGGATAGGCCCTTCTTTTAAACAGTTTAGGTCTTAAGACCCTGTGTAAACAGAAATAAACCATATAAAATATATTTAGAGGGATATATGAACAAACAATATAAGTGGACAACTGTGTCTGTTTGCCTGTTACTACTATCTAATTTGTCGTACGCGCAGCGGAAAATCAAAACAGATTCTTTGTACAGACGTGCTATACAAGAAGCAACTGCACAAAATAGAGAACTTACACGAGGACAGGTAAGCCAAAAACTGGCCAAAGGCATGACGTTTGGTAGCGTATCGGCCTTTTCTCTTGAACTCTTTGGCATTGCCGGGGGACCTGCTGCAGGTACACTTCTGGCGGGGGGAGCCGTTGCATTGGCCATCAATTCTGCCCATGAAGCCTTTGTATTTTCCGGCAAAAATCGCGCAGATTTGTACCCTGCTATTGCACAGGCTATTGCAAAAAGCCCTGCCTTTTTTAATTATAAAGTTGTTTTAGTGGATGCCCCCCATGTGACAACGTCCACCAAACAGGCTCTGATCCACTTTTTACTACATCCCAACCAAGAGTTGCCTATCGAAAAACTAGGGCGTGGGGCCGGGTATCGTTTTTATATTGAACCCTACAATCAGCAGGTTTTTGCTGATGTAGACCCGTCCAGAAAAATAATCTTTATCAGAAACTCCAGCATAAACCCTGCCGGTCAAAAGATTACCAACCATTTCATAGAGTCTGCCAAAAAAGAAAAATAATTTTCTACAAACAAAAATCCCCCTTCAAGAAAAGGGGGATATAAAATGGATAAGAGGCCTTAATGAGACCGACACCGATCTACTCTCTCAGCACCGAATTGGGTGCCAATACCATCGACCCTGATAAGCTTAACTGCCGTGTTCGGAATGGGAACGGGTGTGACCTTACCGGAATTAATATCGATCTCATTAAAGCCTCTTATTATAAAAGAACAAATCGTGAAAGGATTAGTATACATCTCAACTCCTCCTTTCCCATTGGAACACTGCTCCGCGCTTACTAGGCGCCTCATCGCATCACTTCCAACGTCAGATAATTTTTAGAAAAGCGCAAGTGTTATTACACTTATTCGCATCTATAGGATTAAAGAATACGGCCAAGCCTCACGACCTATTAGTACAGATTAGCTGAACACATTACTGTGCTTACACACTCTGCCTATCAACCCGGTAGTCTTCCGGGGGTCTTCTGGGTAGTTAATCTACCAGGGAAACCTTATCTTGAGGCGACTGATATACAGGAGGTTCGTTCATCCAGGCCCTCTCGTACTATGGACAACTCCTCTCAAGTTTCCTGCGCATACAACAGATAGAGACCGTACTGTCTCACGACGTACTGAACCCAGCTCACGTACCACTTTAATGGGCGAACAGCCCAACCCTTCCCACCTGCTTCAGCGGGAGGATGTGATGAGCCGACATCGAGGTGCCAAACCGAGCCGTCGATGTGAACTCTTGGGCCCGATCAGCCTGTTATCCCCAGGGTAGCTTTTGTCCGTTGAGCGATGGCCCTCCCACGAGGGACCACCGGATCACTAAGTCCTGCTTTCGCACCTGTTCGGACCGTCGTCCTCACAGTCAAGCTCCTTTCTACCTTTGCGCTCAATGGCCGATTTCTATACGGCCTGAAGGAACCTTAGAACGCCTCCGTTACTCTTTAGGAGGCGACCGCCCCAGTCAAACTGCCCACCTGCCACTGTCCCCAACCCGGATTCACGGGTAATAGGTTAGAACCACAATCCACAAAAGCTGGTATTTCACTGTTGCCTCCACACCCCCCGCAAGGAATGTATCAAAGGCTCCCAGCTATACTACGTATTGAAGACCGTAATCCAATAACAAGCTACAGTAAAGCTCCATAGGGTCTTTTCGTCTTGTTGCATGCATCAAGCGTCTTCACTTGAACCACAATTTCGCCGAGCCCACCGTCGAGACAGCGGCTTCTTTGTTATGCCATTCGTGCAGGTCGGAACTTACCCGACAAGGAATTTCGCTACCTTAGGACGGTTATAGTTACCGCCGCCGTTTACCGGGGCTTAAGTTCGCAGCTTCGCCTTGCGGCTAACCACTCCCCTTGACCTTCCGGCACCGGGCAGGCATCAGGCCCTATACATCATCTTGAGATTTCAGCAGAGCCCTAAGTTTTTGTTAAACAGTCACGAAGCCCATTTCACTGCGGCCTTTTCCCAATGTATTGCTACACCAGTAATCAGGCACTCCTTCTTCCGAAGTTACGGAGCTAGTTTGCCTAGTTCCTTGACGATGGTTATCTCGCGCGCCTTAGGATTTTCACCCCATCCACCTGTGTCGGTTTACGGTACGGTCATAGTAAGAACTCCCTACGAAGTTTTTCTAGGCAGCGTGATTGGACCCCTTTGAAACCTTACGGTCTCTAGTCTCGGTTTTCGGCTTAGCCTCCGAACGGATTTACCTATCCGAAGATGCCTACGGCCTTTCATTGGCATATAGCCAACGGGTTTACTCTCCTGCGTCCCTCCCTAGGTTATGACGCGCTTACTATGGTTCCGGAATATTAACCGGATGTCCTTCGCCTACGCCTTTCGGCCTGAGCTTAGGCCCGACTGACCCTGAGCCGACGAACGTTGCTCAAGGAAACCTTAGATTTTCGGCGGGAAGGATTCTCACCTTCCTTATCGCTACTCATTCCAGCATTCTCACTTATTAGCGCTCCAGCACTCCTTACGGTATACCTTCGCAGCTGCTAATAACGCTCCCCTACCACTGTACAAAGACGAATCAATGTACAATCCGTAATTTCGGTAGTATGCTTAGCCCCGAGTCATCTTCGGCGCAGATTCACTCGACTAGTGAGCTATTACGCACTCTTCAAAGGGTGGCTGCTTCTAAGCCAACCTCCTAGCTGTTTAAGTAAATCTACATCCTTTACCACTTAGCATACATTTTGGGACCTAAATTGACGGTCTGGGCTGTTTCCCTCTCGCACGTGAAGCTTATCCCTCACGAACTGACTGCTGAAATATACGCCGAGGTATTCAGAGTTTGACAGACATCGGAAGGAGGGTCGCTCCCCCTAAATCTACCAGTGCTTTACCCCCTCGGGTTAAATTTCAACGCTAGCCCTAAAGCTATTTCGGGGAGAACCAGCTATCACCAAGTTCGATTGGCCTTTCACCCCTAACCCCACCTCATGTAGAAACTTTTCAACGTTTAACACTCCGGCCCTCCATTCACTGTTACGCGAACTTCAGCCTGGACAGGGTTAGATCACTTGGCTTCGGGTCTAATATGACGAACTAATCGCTCTATTCGAGCTCGCTTTCACTACGGCTGCGGACCTCTTCAGCCCTTAACCTTGCTCGGCACATTAACTCGCTGGATCATTCTTCAACAGGCACACTGTCGCACATTCCCTTGCGGGCATAGTGCTACAATAGCTTGTAGATGTACGGTTTCAGGTTCTATTTCACTCCCCTCTCGGGGTTCTTTTCGCCTTTCCCTCGCGGTACTGGTTCACTATCGGTTGCCAGAGAGTATTTAGCCTTGGAGAGTGGTCTCCCCAGATTCTCACCGGATTGCACGTGACCAGTGATACTTAGGTACTCGCTAGGAGGTCTTCAGTTTTCGTTTAAGGGACTATCACCCGCTATGGTTGGACTTTCCAGACCATTCAACTAACCGTCAACACATTCCATATCGCAAGCCCTGCAACCCCAACCCACGCACACTGCACACCGTAATGTGCACTGTGCGGGAGTTGGTTTAGGCTGTTCCCATTTCGCTCGCCACTACTCAGGGAATCTCGTTGATTTCTTTTCCTGTAGGTACTGAGATGTTTCACTTCCCTACGTTGTCTTCTATCACCCTATCTTCAAGCCCGAAGGCTTAACCTTCAAGTGATGATTTACAGGCTCTCACCTGTAAGGGTTCCCCCATTCAGAGATCTACGGATCAAAGGATATTTGCTCCTACCCGTAGCTTATCGCAGCTTATCACGTCTTTCATCGACTTCTGGCACCAAGGCATTCACCATACACCCTTGTAGCTTGACCATATTCTTTAATCTTACAGATTGAATATAGCCTACAAATGCTAGATAATTGCTTATCTAATAGATAACCATTAACTTTAAGTTAATTGGTCGCTTAATTGTGTAAGTGTAAGTATATTATTATCACATATCTAATATACAAACGCTTGGCTTTTCTAAAATATAGTTTCATTCTCTTTGCTACCGCCGATTGATTTATCAAAACCGCTCGGATTGTGGAGTCTTACAAGAGACGATTGACTATAAGTTATCTGATTTTCAAAGAACAACAAATTTGACGCAACATTTTGTTTTGATTATCTGGTAAAAGTTGTGGAGCTGATCGGGATCGAACCGACGACCTCCTGCTTGCAAAGCAGGCGCTCTCCCAACTGAGCTACAGCCCCTAATAAGCTTACCGTGGGCCCGGAAGGGATCGAACCTTCGACCTCACGCTTATCAAGCGTGCGCTCTAACCAGCTGAGCTACGAGCCCAGGATATTCAAATTTCACTAAGAGCTCTAAGCTCTATCTATGTGCGAGTGGCCGACTTGAAATAAGTAACATCTTGCGATGTACCAGTGCAAAGCTACCGACCTATTCTACTTTCAAAGAAAATAGAATAAAGGAGGTGATCCAGCCGCACCTTCCGGTACGGCTACCTTGTTACGACTTCACCCCAATCACCAATCACAACTTAGGACCCAGACGACCTGGATACTTCTGTTGCAATTGACTTTCGTGGTGTGACGGGCGGTGTGTACAAGACCCGGGAACGTATTCACCGCAGCGTGCTGATCTGCGATTACTAGAGATTCCGGCTTCATGTGGGCGAATTGCAGCCCACAATCTGAACTGGGGCACGGTTTAGGGATTGGCTCCACCTTACGGTATTGCTGCCCTCTGTCCGTACCATTGTAGTACGTGTGTAGCCCTGGACATAAAGGCCATGATGATTTGACGTCATCCCCACCTTCCTCCACGTTATCCGCGGCGGTCTCCTGAGAGATCCTATTGCTAGGCAACACAGGATAAGGGTTGCGCTCGTTGCGGGACTTAACCCAACATCTCACGACACGAGCTGACGACAACCATGCAGCACCTCGGCTGGCTCCCTTGCGGGTCAGCTCTACTTTCATAAAGCTTACCACCAGTCGTTCGAGCCCAGGTAAGGTTTTTCGCGTAGCGTCGAATTAAACCACATACTCCACCTCTTGTGCGGGTCCCCGTCAATTCCTTTGAGTTTTAACCTTGCGGCCGTACTCCCCAGGCGGATAACTTAATGCGTTAGCGGCGTCACGGAAGGGGTCGATACCTCCCACAACTAGTTATCATCGTTTACGGCTAGGACTACCGGGGTATCTAATCCCGTTTGCTCCCCTAGCTTTCGCACTTGAGCGTCAGTAAAGGCCCAGAAATCCGCTTTCGCCACCGGTGTTCCTCCTAATATCTACGCATTTCACTGCTACACTAGGAATTCCGATTTCCTCTGCCTCACTCAAGAATGCCAGTTTCTGTTGCAGTTTCTGGGTTGAGCCCAGAGATTACACAATAGACTTAACATTCCGCCTACGCGCGCTTTACGCCTAGTAATTCCGAGTAACGCTTGCCACCTACGTCTTACCGCGGCTGCTGGCACGTAGTTAGCCGTGGCTTATTCGTGAGGTACCGTCATTTTTTTCTTCCCTCACAAAAGGAGTTTACAATCCGAGAACCTTCGTCCTCCACGCATCGTTGCTGGATCAGGCTTTCGCCCATTGTCCAAAATTCCCCACTGCTGCCTCCCGTAGGAGTAGGGCCCGTGTCTCAGTGCCCTTGTGGCCGGTCGCCCTTTCAGGCCGGCTATCCGTCGTCGCCTTGGTAGTCCGTTACACTGCCAACAAGCTGATAGAATATAAGACCATCTCCAAGCGATAAATCTTTGATATTTGAAAGATGCCTTTCAAATATGTTATGGGGTATTAGCGATCCTTTCGGACCGTTATTCCCCACTCAGAGGTAGGTTTCTTATACATTACTCACCCGTCTGCCACTAAACTTAATCTATAGCAAGCTACAAATTAAGTCCCGTTCGACTTGCATGTGTTATGCACGATGCCAGCGTTAACTCTGAGCCAGGATCAAACTCTCCATTAAAATTATTTATCTTTAAACTCAGAGAGCTTAAAGACAAACAATCGTTAACAGTGAGCTGTTGACATTTGACTCTTACTTGTTTGAATTAACTTGGTGTCTTATTTTTGAAGTATAAGACTTAACTTATGAGCATTTGAACTGTTTTGCCTTGCGGCGCTGTCATTTCAAATCGCCCATTCGCACATTGCTGTCAAATTTTCAGAGAGCGAAATTTCCCCTTTGCTTTTTTCTGCTTTTGGAAAAAAGCGAGGAAATTTATCTTTTCTTCTTCGTAGCACTCATTTGCTACAAAGATATTATAGCAAAAACTTTACTACTTTGTCAAGCCTTTTTTAAATTAGGCTTTTAGTTACAACTTTTCAATTACTACACTACTATTAAAGCATATTTTTCAAAGTTTGTCAAGTCTTTCTTGCAAATCTTTCCAGTCCGCTTTACAACTGCATCAGCGTTAACCTATTATATACTACTTGATTATTCAAGCTAGTCACGGCGCTTAGGCCAAAGGGTTAGGCTAACTATATATATGTTTGTTATTTTAGTATGTAAGACTAACTTGACCCGCTGGCCTCAGCCCATCGTTTGAACCTTTATTATAATAGTAGGTGATGTTTCGGTGCAGGAAAGTTTTCTGCTTACAAACTATTTTTAAAGAAGTTTTATTGCTTATTAAAGATCAATTCCAACTATGTATATAGTCTAGCAAAAAAGGGGCAGAAAAGTCAAGTACCCTTTTTTCTTCTTTTTCAAAATCTGAAAAAGGGCCCTTGAAAACTCCCGGAAACAAACTCGTTTTTGTTTCCTTATATAATTAGTATAGCAGTTTTGGAAAGTTCTGTCAACATTTATTTTCCCGTCGGAAAATTCTATATGCTTGACATTTTTCAAAGACTCTTGCAAAAACTTGCCTGGTCATTTACTGCCTTATTAATTATATATTTATTGTAGCAAAAATAAACACAAGCGGCAAGACCTTAAGGGAGAGGGGAGGATTTTTGCTTAGCACTATCTTTCTAAAATAAAAAAGAAGGTCTGCAAAATTTTGCAAACCTTCACATTTATACCTTTTAATATATATTACATCGCACACAACAACTAATGCTTTATTTAAACGGCATTGAAGCTGGTTGCGACTGAGCTAACAAGCGGGCGTGATACGCCTCATCTGTTTCTCCCGGAAGTTTGCCTCCCAAGAACACAGCTTGCAGCCATTCGCCAACACTAGCGTTTGTTTCTTTTTTTGCTGTCCCCGCCTTTTTGTTGTTTTTCTTAGACGTGGCAGGTTTAGCAGCCGTTTTATTAGCCGGCGCTTTTTGTGCAGGTTTTGCCGCAGAATTTTTTTGAGTGTTCTGTTTTGCAGCGGCACTTTGATTATGGTTTGCTTCTGCACGCTGCACTTGCTGCGTAACCTTGCGATTCAAAGCCAGGCTCCCTTTCCAAGAGTCGCTCATTATTCCTGCTTCAACCCGAGGGGATTGAGCTTGGGCTGCAACTGCGGCAAGTACCACTGCAGCGATTGTTATTACTATTTTTTTCATGTTTTGTTTTCTCCTAATCTAGTATCAAAATAAAAACCTCGCATTTTTTAATGCGAGGTTTATTATTACTACACAAATTTTTTTATTTTTTATCTGCCACACTCGCAAACAGCGTCTACCTCTTTCCCCATAATCGGAAATAGGTTCATAATAATAATAGATAGACAATGTTTATGTGTGTTACAGCTTTGCATACGTTTAGTATAGCACAAATATATTTTTTGTGTCAATAATTTTTTTACTATAAAATAATACCGCCTCCCAGCACGATGTCATCTTGATACAGCACGGCGCTCTGTCCGGCGGTAATAGACAGTTGTGGGGCATCAAATGTTGCCGTAAAACTACCATCCTCATTTACTTGTACCTGTGCTTTGGCAGGCACATGTAAATTGCGAATTTTAATTTCACAGTCAAATTTATCCGCGGGAGATTTTCCTGCTATCCAACTTACATGATCCGCACGCAACGTGTTGGAGTATAAGGCACTTTTGGGGCCAATGACTACTTGGTTTTTATCTGCATTTATTTTAACTACGTACATTGGTTCTGCAAAACCACTGATTCCCAATCCTTTCCGTTTGCCAATGGTGTAATTCCAAATACCCTGATGGCTGCCAACCACCTCTCCATTCAACGTAACCATATCTCCGGGTTTATTGGGAAAATTAAGTAAGTCATTATAGTCCCCGCAATAAAAATCCATACTATCCTCTTTGTCGGCTACTACCAATCCGGCTTGGCGGGCCTTCTCCCGAATTTCCGGCTTGTGTTTATCCCCCAGCGGGAATAATACACGCGCTAATTGTTCTTGTTTTAGACGATGCAAAAAGTAACTTTGATCGCGTGATAGGTCCAGCGCTTTTTTGAGTAAATACTTTCCCGTTTTTTCATCTTTCTCTACGCGCGCGTAGTGACCTGTTGCAAATTTATCAAATTTCACGCCTTGCTTCGCCGCGGCTGAAGGCAAAACACCAAACTTAATTAAGCTATTGCACAACACACAGGGGTTGGGCGTGCGTCCGCATGAATATTCCAAGCGGAAATTATCCAGAACGGTATGCCGATATTCTTCGCGGCAATCAACGGTCAAAAATTCAATGCCTAATTTTTTGACAATGGCTTCAATTTCGGACAAGTCTTCTTTTTCCGGAGCCAAGCACGCGTTTTTCTGATGCCCGTTTTTAGGAACGGGAAGGGAAGGATCCCAAATGAGCATGGTGGCACCAATCACACGGTAGCCCTGCTCTTTTAAAATAACAGCCGTGGCGGCGGAATCTACCCCTCCGCTTAGGCCGACTAAGACGGTCTCTTTTTCCATCAAAACCTCACAAGATTAAGTTGTACTTAAGGTTGAAAGCCAAAAGGACATATCTATTGTAGTATTTTTAAAGATAATTGAAACAAACAACTTACTTATCGTTTTCAATAAAACGGCGGAAGGTTTCATCAGTCAAAGAGCTTTCCGCATGAAAAGTTTCTTGAGTTGCCGGATCGCCCGATGGCATGGCAGTCTGTCCGTTCGTTTGGTTGACAGAAATATGTGCATACAATTTACGAATGGATGGATAAATCTTTTTGAAAGCCGCCACTATGCGTGGATCAAACGACTGCCCCGATTGCGCCAAAATATATTCGTACGCTTCATCGGTTTTCCACGCTTGTTTATAAACGCGGAATTGGCACAGAGCATCAAACACATCGGCTACGGTAATGATGCGGGCTTCCAGTGGAATTTCTTCCCCTTTGAGCCCATGCGGATATCCTTTCCCGTTCCATTTTTCGTGATGATACAGACTCATCTTGTGAGCAATTTTAAGCACCTTTGAATGAGCCCCTTCCAAAATGCGCCCTCCGTAAATAGTGTGG
>ONOD01000032.1:15635-25674 GCA_900319325.1 uncultured Elusimicrobium sp.
TCACTTCAAATTCTTCCGCAGTAAGTTTACCGGGTTTTAGCAAAATAGTATCCGCAAGCGCCACTTTTCCTATATCATGCAGTGGGCTTGCGTTTTTGATGAGCTCGGAATCCTTCGTGCCCATTCCCAGTGCACGTGCCAACAAATAAGAAATAATACTGATATTTTTTAAGTGTGCGCGCGTGTCTTGCTGGTCGCGATATTCTGCCGTAACAGCTAGCCGGTAAATAGTTTCCAGCTGTGCCACGTGTACATCTTGATACAGTTTGGCAATTTCAATAGAACTCCCGGCTAAGGTAGCCAGTAGCGTTAAAATACCTTCATCATTTTTATCAAACGGGGTCCCGTCTGCTTTATTGGCTACTTGGAACACCCCCAACACTTTGCCGGAATTATTTTTAAGAGGAACGGCCAACATCGTATGCGTGCGGAAATCCGTCACCATATCTACGTCCATCGAAAAGCGCGGGTCTTCATATGCATTGGGGAAATTAAGCACCTCTCCCGTGCGCGCAACAATAGACACAGCATTATTTCCATTTAAAGGCAAACGAATTTCTGTATGTTCCAGACCACGGCCATGCGCAATTTTAGACCACAATTCATTCTTTTCAATATCTTTTAAATAAATCGTACAACGGCCCACATCCAACATGGCAGAGATTTGCTGTGCGATAATATCTAAGAGCTTATCCAAACGGATTTCACCTGACGTACGAGTACCAAACTCCACCAAGAGTTTTAATTTTTGTTCGGCCGTCAATTTGTTGTTCTGTTGAAAACGTTGCATACTCTATCCATTCAGTTCTATTATATGCCGCACCTGCGCCACTGGATAAAACTTTCGTGCATAGAACGTCAACTCCAGGGCGGCTAATCCGCTCAACACAAACACTGTTTTTGTTTGATGAGCAGATATGGACTGCACCGCTAATAGAGAGTAAGCCGGTGCGCGAGTGTGTTTTACAAATCCACACCCTACTGGTGGTATTGTTCCATCCTTATATCCACACTGTACAAAATTTTCCCGAAAAAGTGAACGCAATATTTGTTGGGCTTTTAATTGAGGAAGCGTTTGCTGAGAGAATGCCGCGCCGGAAAGCAATTGTACCGGCATAGCAAAAGTGTTTTTTGCCGGCGCCTTTTCGGGGAGGAAATCCGTTACGTACCGAATACATGCCGCAAAATTTTCCGCTTTTCTTTCCAGTAGTTTAAATCCCGCAAACAGCTGCGTACTCCTCGTTAAAAAATTATAAATATCAATGCTATCGGTAAGTACCGGGCGTTTTCCATCCCCTACGGCCGCATGTTTACTAATAAGCTGACGCACCAACTTGCGGGCACGGCGGATATCCCCATAAATATATTCAAACAAGCCACTTGGTGTATTTCTCCACACAAGCACGTTTCCCCTGTGGGAAGCCAAATCGTAAGTTTGTTGAAATAACGTGGGCATCAGATATTCGGCTTCCAATGAAGGCAAATAAATCAGCGAAGGATCCGTGCAATAACCGCCCGCAGAACTAGCCGCTTTGCGCGGCAAAATTTGAAGAACATGCCAACCCCACGTAAATCCCGGAACACAGGCAAGAAGGTACAGAACCCCCGTCCAGCGCAATGCAAGCCCTATTTTTACAAACACAGCAAACAATTTGGGGGCTGTTTGTCGCAAACGTAATAAAAGAAACAGGGTAGTAGGCAATAGAGAAATTCCCAATCGGCGGCGCAACTCCAATACATGTTCAGGGGTAGGAATCTCCCCGGGGCAAGCTTGCACGCATTGTCCGCATAGCACGCAGCTGCGGACCATTTCCTCCGCTAATTTGCGTTCCGGTTCCCGTTTCAATTTCACCTTGCCACTCAGCATTAAACGTAATGTTTGATTGCGTCCCCGCGGGGAAAAAGGTTCCTGCCGTGTTTGCTGATAGGAAGGACAAACGCTTGCGCACATACCACAACGGTTGCAAAAGGAAACGGAGTCTTGTATGTTACGCAATCCGTTGAGTGTTTGCAAAGAGGTCAAATGCTCCCTTTGTATATTAGGCACGCGCTTTTTCCTCCTTGCAATTCAAAATTAAATGAGAGGGATCAAACCCATCGCGTATGCGTTTCCACAGAAAATTGGAAGATTTCTGTTGTACGGGTTTCGCTTTCAAAACTGTTTGAGGATATGCAAACACTCTAAAAGTTAATTGCGTAACCAGGCCCAGCGTCCCTTGCGAACCGGCCAACAATCGCGTCAGATGATAGCCCGCTGCATTTTTCATCAGCTTACCCCCATAATGCACGCATGAACCGTCCGGGAGCAAGGCCTCTATTCCTATCACATGCGCATAAAACTCCGGGAATTTCCCTGAACAAAAAGCCCCGCCCAATGTACCTTTTCCATCAGGGAGAATACTATAAATCCCTGCCTTATGAAGAGCTTTATATAGTGTATTTAGCGTTACCCCCGCTTGGGCAGTAACCGTATAATTGGCTGTGTCAATCTCTATAATTTCTTGGAGAGTTTTGGCAGATAAGAGCGTACTGGCCTTTGTTTTTAGCTGAGAGTTTTGCCCGCAAATAAAAAACGGCTCCTTCGCACGAATATAGGATAAAAGTGTATCTTGAAGCACCTGCACATTTAGTCTTAAAGCCATCGGTTCGCGTGCTTTTTCGGTAAACTGATGCGGAAAAATTTTAAGCGGATTTGATAAATTCTGCGGATCCAGGACTTGCTTGATACGTGCCATTGCCGACAAAGTATCCACATCATACTGATATGCCATCAAAGCCCGTTTTTCCACTCCAATTCCATGTTCTCCCGACAAAGTTCCCTGTTCATCTACACATATTTTTAAAATTTCACGCAACACGCGCGTTGTTCGAACCGTCTGCAATTGATTACGTTCATCAAACAACAAGTGCGGATGAAAATTTCCATCTCCCGCATGAAATAACAGGCTGGCTTTTGCATGGTGATTTTGTAAAACTTGTTGCACGCGCTTTAGGGCCTGTGGCAAATTGCTACGCGGCACCGTACCATCCCCCACCATCACACTAGGGGCCAACCGAGACATCGCCGCAAAAGCATTTCTTCTTCCCTTCCACAATTTTTGGCGTTCTTCTTCCGTCTTGGCGAAAATCACTTGCAATGCCTTGTGATGACGACAAATCTTCTCTACCAGTTGAGTTTCTCTTTCAATATTTGCAAGCGTACCATCTAATTCCAAAATCAGCAGTGCTTCTGCTTCTGTGGGATACCCCGCATGTGAAAAAGCTTCTACACTTTGCGCCGTTAATTTATCCATGGCTTCCAGGCAACGCGGAACAATCCCTTGGGCTGTTAACTCGCTAACTACTTCTACACTGTTTTGTAATGAGGGAAAAGAAATTAAAAAAGTACGCACTTGTTTTACAAGAGGCAAAATACGCACTTTTAACTTGGTGAGCACTCCCAACGTGCCTTCACTCCCACACAAAAGCCCAATGAAGTCCGGGCCGGCATCTTGGCGCGACAGCGATACTTCCGTTCCATCTGCAAGCACAAAATCTGCCGCCAATACGTGGTCCAATGTTCCCCCGTATTTCAAACAACGCGCCCCGCTTGCGTTTTGCGCCATATTGCCTCCCAACGTGCATACACGTTGACTTGCCGGATCCGGCGCATAAAAATAACCTAACGGTGCCAACCGTTCCTGTAAATCCGCCGTAATTACTCCAGGTTCCACAAGGGCAAATTGTTGTTTTGTATTAATTTCTAAAACATGGTCCAGTGCTGTTAAATTTAAGATTACGCCTCCTTGCAAGGGCACACAACTTCCAGCGTGATTCGTGGCGCTTGCACGAGGAACAAAGGGTATATGGTACTGATGTAACACACGTAAGACGGGAGCGATTTGCTCACACTTGTTTATAAGCAAAACTCCTTCTGGTCTAGTACGCGACAAAGAGCAATCGTACGCATACAACGCCAAAGAAAGCTCGTCCGTTAATACGCTGGCAGAACCCAATATCTTTACTAATTGTTTTTTAGCAACAGGTGTCAGTTTCATAGGTAGTTTGCTATACTATATTATAGTAATTGTAACAGGTATTCGTATGCAAAAATCCGCGCGCAAATTAATAGCTATAGGGGATGTGCATGGCCAGTTTGAGGGACTGGTAAAAATTTTGCGTCATGCGCAACTTATTGATGAAACGCATCATTGGTGCGGAGGGCATAATCGCTTAGTACAAATCGGTGATATTTTAGATAGAGGCCCCTCTTCCCTTAAAGTAGCCAGTTTACTGGATCGCCTACAGGCCGAAGCTGAAACAAGCGGCGGGGAGGTAATTCGGCTGATTGGCAACCATGAGTTGGAATTATTGATGGAAAATTATTTGATTTCCGAATTTCAACGGGAACAGGCCATGCAAATACGTGAAAAATTAATTGGCCAGGTGTTAGCGGGAGACCTAAAAGCCGCTTATGCCTATAAAGGCTTTTTATTTACACATGCCGGGGTCACCCATAAGCTTTTTCGCATCTTCAGCTTACAATTGGCCGAACCAAACGCGGCAAATTTAGCGATTTTAATGAATTTAATTTTTCAAGAATCCATTAAGCATGCTTTCTTTAAGCATCCTATCTTCAATATCAGCATTAGCCGCAGAGGGCCCGATCGTTTTGGCGGAATTTTCTGGGAAGATTTAGAAGATTTGGTCAGTTCGTATCCTCAGGGAAGCCCCGTCTGGCAAGTCTTTGGGCACACGCCCGTAGAAACCCTAGTCATTGACCGCGTAATGAATATGATTGCGCTGGATGTGGGCTTGCACCGCAAATTACAATACTTGGAAATCAACGACCACGGGATCCCTGCCGTAATCAGTTTATAACTGAAATTAGCCCAAAATAGTTTGAATGATTTTTTCGGCTTGGCGATCCATTTCCGCGCGATCCGCCGGGGCATGGTCATCCATCCCGGATAAATGCAACGCCCCATGCGTAACATACATCATCATTTCTTGTAGAATTGTATGCCCGAACTTGCTGGCATTTTTTCGCGCTACGGGATAGCAAACAAAAATATCCCCAAATCCCCAGGGCTCACCCGGAGGTAATACCGGCGGGCGTTCATTATTAAAAGAGATAACGTCCGTTACATAATGGTGGTTTAGATACTGTTTGTTTACGCGCAAAATTTCACGTTCGCCAACAAAAATCACATTAACTTCAATGTTTTGCCTGGCAAACTTTTTAAGACCTTTTTCCAACGCGCGCACGTAGAGCCCCGTACGGCGCAAATATTTAGGGATATCCGTATTATAAAAAATGTGTGATTGCATTAGAATTTATTTTTTCCACGCGGAATTACTATAATGCCGGACGGATCAATATAATATTTTTGTGAATCTTTTTCTAAATCCAGCCCAATGGTTTGTTTGGCAGCAATGGTATTAAAGCGATCCATTACTACTTTTTTGAGTTTACAATCTGCCTTAATTTCACAATTATCCATGATGACGCAGCCTTCCAACTCTGCCCCTTCACCCACGACTACACTGTCGCTAATTACACAATTTTTAATCTTCGCTTTGGGGTTGATCACACACCCATCTCCGATAAGCGAATTTATAATCGTTCCACCTACAAATTTGGTAGGCGGAACCCGATTAAGCGTCGTGCTAATTGGCCACGCGGGGTTATTTAAATCCAACTTAGGCTTAGACCCCAACAAATCCATGTGTGTTTGCCAAAAGGACTCAATCGTACCTACATCGCGCCAATAACCTTGTTCTTCGTACGATTTGGCTCCGGGTAATTTTTGGCTTTGAAAATTATAAGCATACGTACGATAGTCCGTCAAAATCTTAGGCAAAATATGTTTACCAAAATCCAACGCGGGCGTATCCGCAAAACGTTTTTGTAAAATTTGTAAAAGCGCATCCGTATTGAAAATGTAATTTCCCATAGAAGCGTACGCATGTTTGGG
Organism: uncultured Elusimicrobium sp.; assembly: GCA_900319325.1. Lineage (GTDB taxonomy): Bacteria > Elusimicrobiota > Elusimicrobia > Elusimicrobiales > Elusimicrobiaceae > Avelusimicrobium. The sequence goes on from ONOD01000032.1 coordinate 21,593, forward strand.
ATCTCCCGGGATACATTGAGGATGTGCCGGTTTTTCGTTAAATTCCACAATGCGCCCATCCGCACTTGTCCCCAGCACGCCAAATGCCGTAGCGGCTTGCAGCGGAACGGTATTAGCGGCAACCGTTACATCCGCTTTGTGGGCCACGTGGAAATCAATCATTTGCCGTACATCCATACGGTAAATATGATCCGCCCCAAAAATAGCCACCACATCCGGAGCGAAATCTTTTACTAAATTGATATTTTGCCGCACACTATCAGCTGTTCCGCGATACCAAATTTCACCCAAGCGCATTTGCGGAGGCACACAGGTTAAAAAGTGATCGGAAACAATCCCTTCCGTACGCCATGTTGTACGTAAATATTCAATTAAACTTTGAGATAGATACTGAACAAGCACATACGATGAAAAAATGCCGGAATTAATAAAGTTGGACAATACAAAATCCACAATGCGATATTTCCCGCCGAACGGAACGGACGGTTTTGAACGGTCTTTAGTAAGCGGATAGAGACGTTCCCCTTTTCCGCCTGCCATAATCATACCCAGCACTCTCATCGTTGCTCTCCTTACTTGTTTAAAACTTATGCGCCACCTAAGGGCAATTGTTTATTTAGCGCTTCAAAGGCTTCCCATGCCCACGGCATTTTTTCTTGCACTATTTTGGCAATTACATCTGCATAAACACGGATTTCATACTGTGCATGTTTGTCGGTGCGCAAGCACAAAAAGTTGAATAAACTGCGTGCATTCACGCTCCAATAAAACTGTGTATATTGACATACCGGCAGCACCCCGCGGGCCATTTCGCGGGCTACACCGGCTTCTAGCAATTTATGATAGGCCGCGTAAGAGGCTTCTATGCTGTCTTCATAAATTTTGCGCAAAGCCGCGTGATCCAAGCTGGCACTATCTACAGATCCCTGTTTGTTTTTGGTATCTTGCCCACGGAAAGACTGCGGAATGTAAAATTCGTCTTTCACTTCGGTATAACGGGCGCTCACTTCATTATAGGAACCCCAACGATGGCGCATCCACTGACGCGCTACATAAATTGGGCAACAAATATGAAATTGAAAATAACAATGCTCAAAGGGCGTATGATGCGCGTGTTCCATCAAGTATTTAATGAGTCGTTTATCTTGCTCCGGCCCTTTAGAAACCGCTCCAAACGATACGCGTGCTGCTTGCACGGCGCGGTCATCTCCGCCCATAAAATCGATCAAGCGTACAAAACCTTTATCTAATACGTCAATTTTTTCTGTTGATTGTGCCACAGTATTTCTCCTACATTTATTTTAAAATTTCCACAACAGCGCTCGTGCCATCGGCTAACGATTCCGCCGTTAAAATAGCTGTATCCGTGCAAGCTGTATCATGCAAGACGCCGTCTAATTTTATCGTATCCGTTACTTGCAAACGTCCTTTTTGATATTCCAAAAAGTGAACTTTTCCATTATGATACTGCCCAAACGTTGCTGACAATAAGCCCAACTTAGTGCCGTTTTCAACCGCAACTAGCGTAGCTTGCCCCGGTTTGCCGAATACTTGGATAGAAGGATAAAATTTCAAAATTTCTTGTTTGTATGACATGCGCAGCGGGGTGGAGCCAAACAAGTCTTTGCTTTCTGCACGTTTTCCGTTGTCCATCATCATACGAAGCGTACCATTGGAAGCGGTAAAAATTAAATTATCCGTATCGGCTTTTTCTACGGGGTAATAGTTTAGTCCTTGTAGCCAATTATGCCGCGTATTAAAAGTAGCACCGCTGGCCACAAATTTATTTTTTTCAAACACAATCTCGCGCGCGTTCCCGGGATTGGCATCCACAATAAAAGGCCGCTGGCTCCACATTTTCTTATTGGCTCCGCAGCCTAATTCTTTTACAAAATAAGGCAGGGTTGCCGTGTTTTCCAACGTACCGTTTTTATTTTCAAGTACCAGTGTGGTAATCGTGCCGCGCCCTTCGGTAAAAACAGACACAAAAATTTGCGCAAGACCTTCTTTGACGGAGCCTGCCGATAGAGTAATCCCTTTTTTATCCGCTGGCAACGCATACGTCATTTCGGGTTTTAATGTTTCGTTTTCGGCGCGGGAAAGCACCCACACCTGGTTCTTATCATCCAGCGTGATAATATTCTTGGCACCCGCAGCCGTTACATCCGCCTCCGTTAAACTGATGACCGTTTGTTCAATGGGTTTATAAACTATTTTAGAGCGTGAAGAGGGGGGTATTTCTTCATCAGTAGCGGCAGGTTCACCAACCGCAACTGGCTTAATAACCTCCAACACTGCTTGTTGACCCACCGCAATTTTTTTCGTATCTTTGAGTTCCCCGATCGCATAGAGCGGTTGTACCTCGGTGATCGTACCTATGGAGGAATACTTATATACTTCGCCCAAATTTTTACCGGTTTTAGGGTTGGTCAATGTTTCGGAAAACAAAACAACTTTGAAGGTACTCCCCTTAGTAGGTGCTGTTTTTTCATCAGAAATATCTAAATAAATTTTAGTTCCATCTACACGCACTACAGTCATTTGCGCAAATGCACCTAGTGAAAGACAGGCTACAAGCATAGCGGCACTAAGCCAAACAATCGGTTTTTTCATATAATAATTGTATAACATTTTTTGACGAGGTAATTCAATGAAAAATAATTTCGCCGATCTGGTGGAAACGTTTGCCATCCTACGCGGGCCCAACGGTTGCCCCTGGGATAAAAAACAAACCCACGAAAGTTTAATTAAAAACATGCGTGAAGAAAGTGAAGAACTTATCGCCGCTATTGAAAAAAAAGACGCCGAAAACATGAAAGAAGAGCTGGGGGATGTGCTATTACAAGTGCTGTTACATGCACAAATTGCCAAAGAAGAAGGGTTCTTTTCTATTGATGACGTCATCCAAGGCCTCTACGACAAATTACACTACCGACACCCACACGTTTTTGGGGATGTAAAGGCCCAAAGCCCCGAAGAGGCCCTAGCGGTTTGGAAAGAAATGAAACGCAAAAGCCGCGAAACAAAAAAATAGCTTTGCAAAAATCCCCCTGAAACTATTCAGGGGGATTTTTCTGTTAAATGGAGCAGTTTACCAGTTTTTATGGCGCCAGTATAACATAACCAGCCATACCAACATCAAACATACACCCATCAGCATCCAGAAGGCTTGCGGGTGCTGGGCCATGGGTAAGGCCACGTTCATACCATAGGCACTCACTACCAACGTAGGCACCATCATCCAGATAGTAACCACGTTTAATTTCTTCATGAGCTGGTTTAAGTTGTTGTTAACGATGGAGGCGCGCGCATCTAATAATTGCGCCAAAATGTTGGAATAAATATCCGCCTGTGTTTTGCACTGCATATTTTCTACGATGATATCATCCAACATCTCTACATCTTTTTCGTCAAAACCAATACGCCCTGCCAATGTGCGTGTTTTTTCAAACACGAAACCGTTGGAGGTAATAGCTTCGGCATAATAGACCAAACTTTTTACTAGGCTAAATAAATTGAGTAAGTAGCGGTTATCCATTGAATCGGTAATTTTGTCTTCAATTTCTTCTGAGATCATGTGAATAATACGCAAGTGTTCTACGTAATGAGAAATTGAGTTATAGACCAGCTTTAAAAATACTTCTTTAACGGAGGTTACACTTTGAAAGCGCTTGCCCACAAATAGCGGAATGTCTTCCGCCAGCACAATCACCAGTTTGTCTTTAAATAAAAACATTCCAACGGAAGCCACCTTAAATTCCAGCTGATCTTTACCGGAATAATTTTTAGGACGTTTATAAATCATCACCGTATGTTCCGGTTCAAATTCCAAGCGGGGAAGCTCATCCGGGTCCAGCGCGCTGGCCAAGGTATGCTCATCAATTTGATAGGTGTTAATTAAAAAGCGTTGCTCTTCCGGGGTGGGATTCGTGTAAACAAACACTTGGGCGTGCTTGTCTTGTGTTTCCACCAGCTTTTTATCTGCAATTTTATATTCCTTGAGCATAGCTGTTCCTCTTTTTAAATCATAGCACTATTTGCACGTAAAACGCAACCTTTCCATGCAAGCTCAGCCCTCATAA
>ONOD01000122.1 GCA_900319325.1 uncultured Elusimicrobium sp.
GCGGCATTTTCCCCCATCTCGGCGTTGTTGGCTATTAAAATGCAAGTGCCCGTATTTCCGGTGCGCGTTCGTCGTGAAACTGATGGAGTGCTCGTATGCAACGTTCAATCCCCCATCATTCCCCCCGTTGAATATAACGCCAACAATGTCCGCAAGTTTACCCATCAATTGATTGAATTTTACGAAACCTGCCTTAGGGAAGACCCCTCCTCCTGGTTATGGGCGCATAATCTATGGAAACGCGAAGCCGAGGGCGAACGTTACCTGGCTAAACACCCAGAGGAACGCGTATGATGAAAGCAATATTCTTAGATAGGGACGGAACCATTATCTATGAAAAACCAGGAGTATATCTCTCTGATCCGGCGCAAGTACGCCTATATAAGAGCACTAAACCGGCGCTCACACTTCTTGGCAGACATGGATTTAAGCTATTTATTGTATCCAACCAATCCGGCATTGGACGCGGCTATTTTACCGTTAAAGAAGTGAACGCCGTGCACGCTCATTTGAGGCAGCTATTAAAACCGGCTTGCATTGAAGAAATAGTCTTTTGCCCGCACGCGCCCGATGAAAAGTGCCATTGCCGTAAACCGCAACCCAAGATGGGATTGGATTTAATAAAAAAATATCATATTGACCCCAACCACTCTTATATGATTGGGGATAAAAAGGCTGACGTAGAATTTGGTCATGCGTTAGGTTGTAAAAGTGTGCTTGTTACCACTGCAAACGGGCACCGACATTTAAAAAAATATCCTAATTTGCACCCCGATAAAGTAGCTACTAATCTGTTAAATGCAGCTAAATTTATCATCAAAGATAGTGAGGACTTGCTATGAAGAAAATGTTAGGCATTATATTATCTCTTAGTTTTTTAGGAGCGTGTCACTGCACGTGTAATATTACTAAGCCCGAGCCAACCCCCGAAATTACCCCTGTTCAATCTGTTATCTCACCATCCGTTGCGCCAGAGGAACATGCCCAACCCACAAACGAACCGATAACCAACTCAGCACAAGCCGTTGTCCTCGTTCCACCGATAGTTACCTCCCCGGAAAGTTCCAAACCCATTTCCTCAGCTTCTACCGCTACTTCCACGCCAAAAACCACACCCACAGTTGTACCGACCCATCCTACGGCAGAGGCAACCTCTGCCCCAGTGTTTAGTAAAGAACAAGCCCAAAAAGTAATTGCCCAAGCGCGCGCCAAACAGACTCTTTCTAAGCCTCAAGCTGATAAATCCGTATTTAGTAAAGAACCCCTTTTGCCGACGGAAGGACGCCTTTTGAGTCCGCTCTCTTACGAACCTATTCTGCCAGATAATACACACGCTCCGTGGAGCAACGAAAGTTTAAAATATGGAATTTATTACTCATTCGTAAAGGCTGGTACGGCTTATATCAAAACACGCGGCCTGACGAATGTCAACGGCAAAAAGGCTTATTTAATTCAAACCACGGCTTTTTCTGCCAGCGTGATTGACTCCGTATTCAAAGTACGGGACATTAACTATTCCTGGTTAGATGCCAATACCTTCCACTCATTAGGATATTCGCAAAGTGTGCGCGAAGGAAATTACAAGCGCGACGAATGGGTCTCTTTCGACAACGAAAACGGACGTTATTACGGAGAAATTCAAAAGAAAAAAGAACCCCGGGTCATTGCCGGTCTGCTGGATATGGAAGTGTTAGATATGCTTTCCTCCTTATACTTTGTACGCAAAAAACCGTTGCAAGCAGGTAAAGATGTCGTTTTTGATATTATTAACCGTGAAAAGCAATATCCATTAGTTGTGAAAGTTCTAGGAAAAGAAACTGTCAAAACCGATGCTGGGAAGTTTAATTGCTGGGTAGTAGAACCTCAATTTAGGGGAGAAGGCATCTTTGTGGCAAAGGGGAAAAGCCTCAAGGTTTGGTTGACAGATGACGAGTATCGTATGCCGGTAAAAATGTCAGTAGAAGTGTTTATTGGCAGCGTGTACGCCGAACTACTGGAATATCAACGCAATTAAATATATAATGAGGTTTTAAGGAGATCGCTATGGCAATTACTACCAAACGCTTGAAAACAATTTTAAACAAATTCAAAGGGCAAGAAATTATCGTTGTGGGCGACATCATGTTAGACCACTTTATTAAAGGGTCCGTTTCGCGCATTTCCCCGGAAGCCCCGGTCCCTGTAGTAGCTGTTAACAATGAATTTTTTGTGGCCGGCGGGGCGGGGAACGTAGCCGTCAACCTGGCCGCCTTAGAGGCCAAACCGGTGATGATTTCCGTCGTTGGGCCCGATTTAGGCGGAGAAATGCTTAAAGGGTTCTTGCGCGATAAAGGCATCAATACTTATGGAATTTGTGAAGATTCTGATCGGCCTACTACACAAAAAATCCGCGTCATGGCTGAGCAGCAACAAATCGTCCGCTACGACCGCGAAAGCAAAAAAAC
>ONOD01000030.1 GCA_900319325.1 uncultured Elusimicrobium sp.
TGCTTCCCTACTTAAAAGAGCATTGTAACCAAGTGCTTAGCGTGGGAGAATGTATGGAAAAAATTGAGCGCGAGCTCAAAGGCGAATTTCCTATCACGCGGTGCGAAACGCTGGATAAAGCAGTAGCATACGCCGCTACTCATGCTATATCGGGCGACGTGGTATTGTTATCACCGGCATGTGCCAGCTTTGATCAATTTAAAAGTTACGAAGAGCGCGGTAATGTATTCAAAAAGTTAGTGCACCAATTGCAGGCCGCTTAACCTTTTTATAAAACCCGCTTTGTTAGGCGGGTTTGTTAATAGTAACTAGCCACAAATATTCCGTGTTCCCGTGTGTGCCTTTGATAGGGGATTCAATTACTTCACCGGAAACGGCCGTGTATTTCTCACGCAAGTTTTCTTCAAAAAAGTTTGTCACACGAGTGATTGCTTCCCGGCGGTTTTCTTCTGTTTTCACAATGCCGTGCGGCACTTGTTTAGGGGTTAGTTCAAATTGCGGTTTAATTAAAAACACAATTTCGCTACGCGGTGCCATCACACGAAACAAGGGGGCCATAATCATAGTAAGCGAAATGAACGACACATCTACCGCGGCAAAATCAAAGGGATGCTCAAACATCTCCGGCGTGAGGTAGCGTGCATTCGTTTCCGGCTTGAAGATAAAATTGGGCCGACGGCGCATTTCATCGGCTAATTGTCCTTTTCCCACGTCCACTCCATAAACGGTTTTTGCCCCAGCTTGCAGCATACAATCGCTAAATCCGCCGGTAGCTACGCCGATATCCACGCAGATTTTTCCGGTTAAATCAATATGCCAATGTTTCAAGGCTTTGGCTAATTTTAGTCCGCCGCGCGATACATACGGGCACGATTTTTCTTTGAGTGCAAGTTGATCTTCGGGCAAGATGGTACGGTCGGCGCGGGTTTCTACTTCGTTGTTTACCAAAATTTCCCCAGCCATAATAGAGGCTTGTGCCCGGTTGCGGCTGGCAAAAAAGCCTTGTTCCACAAGGGCGTTGTCCAAACGCAGCCTACTCTTCGCCATTTGCATCCTCGGCAAGTTCGGTATCAAACGGAGTGGCCATAAATTGTGAACCTTTCTTTTTAAGTTCTTGTACTTTGAACTTAACTGTTTCCAATTTTTGGGAAAGCTCTTTAGAAAGTGTAATGCCTTCTTCAAACAGTTTTACCGAAGCATCCAAATCGCAGTTTTCAGCTTCTAATTTGTTCACGACTTCTTCCAATCGGGAAAGTTGTTTTTCAAAAGTAAGTTTGGGCATATTATTTGACCTCCGTATGAATCATACCATCTTGCACTTGCACATAAATTATTTCGCCGGGAGCAGTTTGCCGGACGTGGCTTACCACCGTGCCATCCGCTTTGCGCGTAATGCTATATCCGCGCTTGAGTACCGCTTGCGGGCCCAAGGCGCTTAGTTTTTGGCGGGCCACTTCAAAGCGGTGCGCAAAGTTTGTCAGTTTGTCGGCCCATGCGTTTTCTAAACGCAAGGCTAAATCGTCTAGCGTTTGTTCTTTTTCTTGCGTGAGTGTTTCGGGAAATTTGAATACCGGCGAACTTTGCGCTAATTCCAAGCGATTTTTAAAGCGTTCGTAAAATAAGGATACGGCTTGCAACATCCGTTTCTGCAAACCGGAAATGTGCTCGGCCGTGTTTTGCGAGTTTTGTACCACCAGTTCTGCCGCGGCCGAAGGGGTAGGCGCTCGCAAATCGGCCACAAAATCGGCGATGGTAAAATCAACCTCGTGTCCTACGCACGAAATAACCGGGATTTTGCTGGCAAAAATGGCGCGGGCTACTACTTCTTCATTAAACGCCCATAAATCTTCTATACTGCCGCCCCCGCGGCCGACTAAAAGCACATCCAAAGCAGGGGAAAAATTATTCAAATTCTCAATGGCTTTTGCTATTTGCGGGGCTGCTTCGTCGCCTTGTACCAAAACTGGCATAATAAAAACTTCCAAGTGTGGGTTTCGGCGTTTTAAGACGGACAAAATGTCGCGCACTGCCGCACCGGTGGGGGAGGTAACTATGCCAATGCGTTGCGGGTAAGCCGGGATTTCCTTTTTGTGTTCCGGTGCAAATAGGCCTTCTGCCTCCAGCTTTTTTTTGAGGCGTTCAAATTCTAGATATAAGTTACCCTTGGAAAGAGCTTCTACGGTTTTGACTACAATTTGATACTTGCCGGATTTGGCATATACATCTAAACTGCCCCATACGCGGACCTGCACGCCATCTTGCAGCTCAAGCGAATATTTACGTGCATCCCACTTGAACATAACGGCAGATAAAATAGCTTCACGGTCTTTAAGATCAAAATATAAGTGTCCGTTGGCGGACTCGCGCAAGTTGCTCACTTCGCCTTCCACAAATACATCGCGGAATACGCCGTTCATCATTTGTTTGACGGCAAGGGTGATGGCGGTAACGGTAAAAACTTGTCCTCTAAAGGGGGCTTCCGGCTCCATTTATTCTCCTTTGAGTTCTTTGAGCTTTTTGATCAGCGTAGCTTCGCGTCCTAGTTCACCCGGCTCAAAAAATTTCATCGGGTTGGGCATATAAAGTTGCTTAACATAGTGGTTAGGGAAATCGTGCGCATACTTGTATCCCTGGTTTTTCATGCCACTGCGTAAGTGGTCGGGCACAGGACGATAACGGCCTTCGCGTACTTCTTGCAAAGCTTTATCTACGGCCAGATAAGCTGAATTGCTTTTGGGACAACACGCTACATAGATGGCCGCGTGTGCTAAAGGAATGCGGATTTCCGGCATGCCCAGTTCTTCGGCTGCGGCAAATGCGGCTTGCGCAATCATAATGGCGTAGGGTTCGGCAAGCCCCACATCTTCGCAGGCGCAAATTAAAATACGCCGTGCAATAAAACGGGGGTCTTCCCCGCTTTCAAGCATACGGGCCAGCCAATAAACGGTGGCATCCGGGTCGCTACCGCGCATGGATTTAATAAATGCGGAAATAATATCATAGTGATCGTCACCCTTTTTATCGTAGCGCAAGTGACGTTTTTGAATACATTCTTGCGCAATTTCCAGCGTGATATGTTTTTTGCCCTTTTTATCGGGTGCGGTAGTAACGAAAGCGAGCTCGGCCGCGTTTAGCATTTTGCGGGAATCACCATTGGCTTGTGTAATAAAAAAGTCAGCGGCGTCATTATCAATTTTAGCGTTTTCATCCTCAGCGGCTCGCATCAAAATTTTGAGTAAATCTTTATCGCCAAGCGGCTTAAATTCAAAGACCGAAAAGCGCGAAAGGAGTGCATTGTTTATGTAAAAGTATGGGTTTTCCGTAGTAATGCCAATCAAAATGATATCGCCACGTTCTACAGAAGGCAACAGAACATCCTGCTGGGTTTTATTAAAGTGGTGGATTTCATCTAAAATGACTAAAGTGCGACGCTCTGTAAAGGCCGGCGTCCTGGCGCGTTCTTTGGCTTCGGCCAGCACTTTTTTAAGATCTGCCACGCCGGCTGCCGCTGCGTTTAATTCTACGGTATAGGCCTGTGTGCGCGAGGCAATATAACGTGCCGTGGCGGTTTTGCCACAACCGGGCGGGCCGAAAAACACGGCCGATTTAATCATGTCAGCCTCTAGCAAGCGGCGCAACATCTTGCCTGGACCCAATAAGTGCGGTTGTCCGGCAAAATCTTCCAATTTTTTAGGCGCTTGGCGCGCGGCTAACGGTATAGGATTATCGGTCATTTGGTTTCTTGTGCGGCTTTTAATTTTAGGATTAATTCGTCTAATCGGTTTTGTTCTTCTTGGCGTTTGCCGCCTTCGTTTTGACTTTTTAGGTACGCCTGGCTAGCAAAGTGGAGCGCCGCATATAAGGCTTGTTTAAGCGTATCAATTTCGCCCTCGGCCTGGAGGTTTTGCATATAGGATTCTACCTGTGCGGCCAGTTCTGTCAGCTCCATTCCACCTAGGCCGGAATTTTCCACCTCTAGCGGGATGCGTTTAATTTCTACTTGCACAATGTCTTTAGGCATATACCTATTGTACTTTATTTTCTGCAAGTTTTTTATTATACTATAAATACAAATAAATTAAATTTAAGAAAAAAAAAAAAAAAGAGAGGACTCATGAAAGTAAAAGGTTTTACGCTCATTGAAGTATTAGCGGTAGTGATGATTGTGGGAATTTTGGCCTCTATTGCGCTTCCGCAATATCAGCAAGCGATTTTTAAGGCGCGCATTACTAAACTTATGCCTACGGTTAGGACCCTAAAAAATGCGCAAGAAGCATTTTGGTACACCGGCCGAGTATATGCTGCTTCTTTCCAAGAACTTTCCTTTTTCCCCAAGGGGTTCCGCTGCACGGGTGCAACTTGCACAGATGGGAAAGGCAGTTTGCTTTTTTCCTATCAGCCTAATGGCGGCAACCCGTTTGTAATGGCAAGTTTTACTCAAAATACAAACACGGTATTCTATATCATTTATTTAGACCACACGGCGAATAGAGACTTGGCGGCTAAGGCGTTCTGTGGGGCCAGTTCTTCTGATCCAGACAATATGTCTTATAGGGTATGCGCTTCTTTAACAAATCGGGCTTTTAATTCTACAATCGGCCAATTTCCGTTCCAATAACCATTTGCCGGCTTATACCTTAAAATCCCCGGAACCCCGGGGATTTTTATTTGTTATCCTCGGTCGGTGCGATATTTTATGTGTACGCGTCCTAAAAAATACTATAATGTTACTATGACTATTTTGGAATTTAAAACCGCGTGCGATACCATTGCACAAGAATACAGAACTAAAATTAACAACGCCCAGTCTGCCGCCGAAGTGGAAGATCTGCGCGTGGCTGCCCTGGGGCGCAAAGGGGCGCTGACTGAACTTTTAAAATCTCTCAAAGATTTCTCTATTGAAGACAAAAAACAAGCCGGCCCGCTGGGAAACGCCTTAAAAGCACAATTGACGACGGTGCTGGATGACAAAGCCTCCTTTTTTGCTGCTAAAGAAATTAATGACGAACTTAATAAAACCAATATTGATTTAACTTTGCCCGGCTATCCTGTAGCGTGTGGACATCGTCATCCGCTTTCGGTGGCACAGGACCGGATGACTACTATCCTATCCCGTTTGGGTTTTGAATGGGCCGAAGGTCCGTGGGTGGAAGATGAAAAACACAATTTTGATTTATTAAACGTGCCACTTCACCATCCCGCGCGCGACGCACAAGATACGTTCTTTGTGGATACCAAGGCGCCGCTGGTGTTGCGTTCCCACACGTCTAACGTGCAAAGCCGATATATGGAAAAACACAAACCGCCACTGCGTATTATGGCACCGGGGCGGGTGTTTCGCAACGATAGCTTAGACGCTACACATAGCCCGGTATTTCATCAAATTGAGGGTTTGTATGTAGATAAAAACGTCAGCTTGGCTGATCTCAAGAGCGATTTGACAGCCTTTATGAAAGGCTTGTTTGGTGACAAGGCCGAAATTCGTTTCCGCCCGTCCTTCTTTCCGTTTACCGAACCTAGTGTAGAGGTGGATGTAAAATGCGTTTTCTGCCAAGGCAAAGGTTGCAACGTCTGTAAGGGCAACGGTTGGATTGAAATGCTGGGCGCCGGGGTCGTTCATCCCAATGTGTTGAAGAATTGCGGCATTGATCCTAATGAGTTTAGCGGTTACGCTTTTGGTATGGGTGTGGAGCGCTTGGCCATGATGATGCTTAACATCAAAGACATACGCGCATTTTATGAAAACGATGTGCGTTTATTAAAACAGTTCTAGGGAGTAACTATGAAAATTCTATATTCTTGGTTGAAAGATTTTATTGATTTGGACTTGGCTCCCGAGGAATTGGCTAAAAAATTAACCGATTTGGGCATTGAGGTAGCTAGTATTGAAACAACTGGGGCCGATTTTGAGGGCGTGCACGTAGCACAGATTATCAAAATTGATAATCACCCTAATTCCGATCACCTGCATCTGGTTACCTTGGACCGCGGTAACGGCGTTACGCAACGTGTTGTGTGTGGCGCGCCTAATGTGGTGGTAGGACAAAAAGTGCCGTTGGCACGCGTAGGAGCACGTTTAGGCAAGATTGTAATGAAGCCGGCCGTTATCCGTGGGGTGGAATCGGAAGGAATGATTTGTTCTTCCGACGAGTTAGGCCTCACACATACCCGCGCGCATGGCATTTTAGTGCTTGATGAAAATTTGCCGCTCGGTACGGACGTGTCCACACTCTACGGCAAAGCTGATACCCTTTTTGAACTGGAAATTACTTCCAATCGTCCAGATTTGCTTTCACATTTAGGTGTGGCGCGCGAACTGGGGGTTTTGCTTAACAAACCGGTGAAACTTCCGGAAATTAAAGATATCCCGGGCCAGGGGAAATCGTTGGAAGTAGAAATCCAAAACGCCGAAGGTTGCGGGCGCTATATAGGGCGCATCATCCGCGGTGTAAAAAATGCCGATTCTCCCGAGTGGATGAAAGAACGTTTGGCCGCCATGGGGCTTAATCCTAAAAATGCTTTAGTTGATATAACTAACTACGTCATGTTTGAGTTGGGCAACCCACTGCACGCATTTGATTTGCGCGAAGTGGAAGGAAATAAAGTCATTGTGCGTAATGCACAAGCCGGTGAAAAATTTACCGTGCTTGGCGGACGCGAACTGGAACTGACTGAAAATTGTTTACTTATTGCCGATGAAAAAAAGGCCACGGCCCTGGCTGGCATTATGGGCGGGCTGGATAGCGGAATTAAAGAAGACACAAAAGATATTTTTATTGAAGCCGCGTACTTTAATCCGCCCACTATCAATAAAACGGTCAAAAAATTTGCCATCTCGTCCGATTCTTCCCAACGTTTTGAACGCGGGAGCGATATAGAGGGCGCAATGCTTGCTATGCGCCGTGCCAGCGATTTATTTGTGCAAATTTGTGGCGGAAGCGCGAGCGAAATTAACGACGTATATCCCGCTAAATTTGAAAACAAAACGGTGGAATTTACTCCGGCCGAAATTAACGCTGTCTTAGGGGCCCATATTGAAGAAGAAAAACTCAAAGATATTTTTGCGCGCCTAGCGGCTCAGTTTGATGCCAGCGGCAACGTATGGAAATTTAAAGCGCCCACTCACCGGCGCGATCTCAACCATAAGTGGGACCTTGCCGAAGAAGCCGCACGTTTTGCCGGGTATGACAATATCCCCGTTTCTGCTACACGTGCCCACGTAACATTTGCGGATAACCCCAAAGGTATTGACCTGGGGAAAATCTATGCAAATGCGCTTATCGGTGCGGGCTTTTGCGAATGTAAGAACATTGATTTTGTGGGCGAACAAGATCTTAAAACCATGGGCGCGGACCCAAAGTTTTGCATCCGCGTGAAAAACGCCTTGGCGCAAGGATGGGATTATTTACGGCCCACGTTGCTGCCCTCGCTTATCAAAAATGTAGAGAGTAATTTGCGTTTTGGTAACGATAATTTGAAGCTGTTTGAAGCTAGCAAAACCTTCCAAAATATGAAGGGATTCCCGGTGGAAAATTATACGGTAGCAGGCGTGCTAACCGGGAACATTGAAGCGGACAAATTCTTTGGTTTGCCTGTGCGCCCGGTAGATTTTTACTGGCTAAAAGGGCTTCTTCAAACGGTGCTTGCGAAGACGGATGTTATCTTTGAGCCGTCTAAGAAATCTCCGGTATATATGCACCCCAAAATCAGCATGGATATTCTACAGGGGGGCAAAGTGATAGGTGTGTTCGGTAAGTTGCATCCCCTAACACTTAAAACATTTGGTATTAAAAATGCTGATGTGTGGGCGTTTGAATTTGCCACGAAACAAATTGAAAAGAATTATTCCGCACGCGACTTTAACCCCGCGCAGGATGTGGCAGTATTTCCGCCGTCACTACGCGATTTGTCTGTAGTTCTCCCTAGTGATGTTACCTACGCACAGATTGCCAGTGCGCTTAATAAAACCCCATTAGATGTGGAACTGTCTTATCATTTAATCGACGTCTATCAAGGGGAACATTTGCCTGCCGGTAAGAAAAGCGTTACGTTTAGTTTGGCGTTTAGCAAAAAAGACGGCACGCTTAAAGATAAAGAGATTGACGGCGCATTTAACCGCATTGTGGATCAGCTTAAAGCACAAGTGGGGGCAGAACTTCGCTAATGCAAGATAAATTAAAACAGCTGGAACTACTTATCACGCAGACACTCGCTCGCCAAAAGGAATTAACGAGCGAGAACGTTACGCTTAAAAATCGGCTGCGTATCTTGGAAGATGACAGATCGGAACTTAAAGAGGTACAGCAGGAGCTGCGCGAGCTGAAAGAGTGGAAAAAAAACGCGCAAAGCGTCCTGCGCAAAGTATCGGCCAAAATTGATAAAGAGCTTGAAAAAGCTGCCGCCCAGCAAGAAAAGATTGTGTAAAAAGTATCAAATCTAAAGCCCCCTCAATAGAGGGGGCTTTTTAAATGGAGCGGGCGAAGAGAATCGAACTCTCGTCTCAACCTTGGCAAGGTCGCGTTCTACCATTGAACCACGCCCGCAAAAACGATTTTCACTACCCATATAGTATAGCAATTTTACGGTGCTTACACAAGCGCTATTTTTGAGTTGCGGAGGGCGCGGAAGTATTCCCTAATAACTGTTTGGCAATTGGTTTAAGATAGCGGTTCTCTTCTACAGCTTGTCGTATGCCCGGATTTCGGCGCAAGGTACGTAATGTGGGGCTTGCGTTAATAAGTTTGACAGCTTGCTGTGGATTATCCCGGTAGAATTTTACCGCTTTACTGATAAGCAAGTAGCTCATAAACCGGCTGCCTGCTATAGCACGGACCATTTTTTCATCCTCTAACATTTGAGCAATTGTCTGGCTAGAGAAAAATTCATTCAATGTAGTTTCATCTTGTGCCAAGGCGGTTAAAAGCTTCGGATCTTCCAACAGCGGGGCTACATCTGCGCGCGCAACAAAAGCTTCCCCTACCTCTGGCCGATTAAGTAAGTACTGGATAAGTTCCGGATCTTGCAAGTTGGCGGCAAAGTTTTCAGTAAGTGCCCAAGGGGCCATCCCGATAATTTTGTAGTTATTGGGAGTAATGGCTTGATAATTGTAACGGCTGATAATGGGCAAGGTGGTCCCTAGGGTATCTACGGAAACGTTGCGGTCGGATCCTTCCGTGATTTGGACGTACGTTACGTCTTTGCTGGGGTTAAATTCGGCATCATACATCAGCCCTTCAACTTGGGAAGGCTCCAACGCTTCGGTTAAATTGTCGGCCTTGTTTTTGGCGTGCAACACAAACAACCACGTCACAAAGATAATTACTAATACACAAGCAAAGAGAGCAGGTGCTATCCAGGAAAGCAACTGAGAAGAATTGTTAGACGCTTGTTGCTTGCCGGTGGATGCTTTGGAAGCATCGGCGCTTTTCGTTCTATATTTATGCGGATGGCGTAAACGGTCAATAATTTCTTCGGTTTTCATAGTCGTTACCCTAGCAAATAAGTATAATTTATTATATGAAATCTTGGAGCTCACTAAAAGAGGGAGAATATGCAAAAAACTATTTTTTATCATGATACAGATTGCGGGAACGTGGTGTATTACGCGAACTATTTAAAATATTTTGAAGAGGCTCGCACCCTGTATATGCAAGAAAAGGGGTATTCTGTGGCATCTCTTATGCAACAGGGGAAATATTTTGTAGTGGCCCGGCAAGAAGTAGAATATAAGTATCCCGTACGCTACGGAGATGTAATCACCGTAGATACAAAAGTGCTGGAAATTTCGGATATCAAAATTGTATTTGAAAACACAATTACCAATCAAAACGGGCGCTTGTGTACCAAGGGGAAAACCACCCTTGTTTGCGTAAATGCTACGGGGATGCCAACCTCCATGGGCGTAGACGTAAAACAAGCCATCGGGGCCTAGCCCTTGTTTTTTTGAAAGAAAGTCTTATACTATATGTACCATCTAGGCAGTATTGGAGGACACTATGAAACGTTTAGCATTTTGTATGTTATTATTGGCCTTAAGTGCACATGTGGGGGGGGCACAAGGTTTGGCCTCTGCGGTAGAATCTACTGTAAACCAGGCTGTATCGTCGGAAGTATGTTGCTTGCCGGTTTTAGAACATACTTCTAAAGGCAAATTAGGTTATTGCTATCTCTCTCAGGGGGGATTTCTGCAAGC
>ONOD01000126.1 GCA_900319325.1 uncultured Elusimicrobium sp.
TCCTGAATTTGATTCAGCTTTTTCAAAGATTGTTGCGGTCCTTGCAAAATAGCGTGCGTGGAAGATTCCAAATCAAGCTTGGAATGGCTCCCTTATTTAATAATAGTGCCTTTACCCTCATAGAACTGCTTGTTGTTGTGCTTATTATTGGTATTTTGGCGGCTATTGCACTACCGCAATATCAAAAAGCCGTGGAGCGTTCCCGTATGACAGAAGCCATCCACTCCCTGGAGGCTATGGCGAAGGCGCAAAACATACTTTACATGCAAACTGGACAGTTTGCAGATACCTTAGAGGATCTAAACGCCCGCGGAGATATTACCGTACCGACTGCCAATGCAGACGTTTGGGGCAATGTAAGTATTGCCCGAGCGGTTATACAAGTAATGGACGGCATAAACCATGGCGAAGGACGTGATATGAGGTATACGCGGACTTCCGGGCAATATCAAGGCGGACAATTGCGCACGCAAGCATTTCCGGATGGTTTTATTCGCAAAGCTTGTAACAATCCAGCAGGTACTACCGAGTTTTGTGCTATGGCCGAAAATGCCGGATACCGTTGTAGCCCGGGGAATGGGGGCACGTGTCCCTCTTGAGATTTTAATGCACAGATAAAACCCCGGCCTAGTGGCTGGGGTTGTTTTTTGTTAATCAAATAGACTGGGTTGTTGCGGAATTTTCTTGGTAGATTTTTTAGGTTTCTCGTTGCGCTTGACTGGGGTTACTTCCACGCCGTTGACGATGTTTTCCCGGGCGGGTGATGCTAAAATAGTTTCATCCTCCGGTAAGTGTTTAATGGGATTAAAACCCAAGGATTCTTTGGCGTCCATGGCTTTGTTGGCCAGGGTGTCAGGTGCTTTGTTAAATTCGCGTAAAACGTGCTTGATATGAATGACAAATGGTTGTGCCAATTTTCGGATTACCTGCATGCGGGTTTGTAAATCGGGATTTTTGATTTTGTATTCGCCCGTGAATTGTTTTACTAGCAAAAGGGAATCTCCCTCAATAAATAATTCCGTGGCACCTAATTCAGCAGATTTAATAAGTGCCAGTTTTAGGGCGGTATACTCGGCCTGGTTGTTGGTGCAATGTGCCATAAAGTATCCCTCTTGAGAGAGGATTTTGCCTTGCATATCACAAATTACGTAAGCTGCCGCGCCCGGGCCGGGGTTTCCGCGAGAGCCGCCATCAATATTTATTTTCACTTGCATACGTTTATTATAGCAAAATGAAAATTTATGCGTCACAGTGCATTAATTAAGGTATAATAAGTTATGCTTAAACTTAGAAGAAGAAAACTGAATTTAAACCTGAAATGGGGCCTTTTACCGCAGATAATTTTGGCTATTTCCGCCGGGATTGTGTGCGGACTATTCGTGCCCACGTGGTTTGTGCGTGTGGTGCTTACATTCAATGGGTTGTTTAGCAATTTCTTGGGGTTTATGATTCCACTACTAATTTTGGGATTGGTAGCCCCCGGTATTGCCGAGTTGGGCCGTAGCGCCGGAAAACTGTTATTCATTACTGTGGCGCTTGCGTATGGGTTTACACTGGTGAGCGGATTTTTCAGCTACGCAGTGTCGGCCGCCGCATTCCCGTATTTGTTAGAGCCTGCCTCCGGGATTGCCTCCTTTGGTCAAGTGCCCGAATTAAGCCCATATTTCGTAATTGCCATGCCGCCGCTGTTTAATGTAATGACGGCACTAGTGTTGGCGTTTACGTTAGGGTTAGGTATGGCCGTTATCCAGGGAAGCCGCCTTAAAGGGGCCATGTTGGACTTTCGCGACATTATTGATAAAATCATTATCAAAATTATCATCCCGTTGTTGCCCATTTATATCTTCGGTATTTTTATGAATATGACCGTGAATGGGCAAGCTAAAGAAGTGCTTAGCGTATTTGCGCAAATTATTGTTATTATCTTTGCGATTACGGTTGTAATGTTGTTGTTGCAATTTCTTCTTGCCGGAATTATCGGGGGAAAAAATCCATTTCGTATGCTTAAGCACATGCTGGTTGCATACGCTACGGCATTAGGAACGCAATCTTCCGCAGCAACCATCCCGGTAACGTTGCGTCAAACGGAAAAAATTGGCGTGCGCGAAGAAGTCGCCGGGTTTGTAGTTCCTTTATGTGCTACGATTCATATGTCGGGCAGCACGATGAAGATTGTTTCCTGTGCGATAGCTGTTATGATTATGAATGGGGAGGCCGTTTCGCTTACACAATTTGCCGGATTTATTTGCATGCTGGGGATTACAATTATTGCGGCACCCGGTGTGCCGGGTGGAGCCATTATGGCGGCGTTAGGCGTGCTGGAAAGTATGCTGGGCTTTGGCCAACCCGAGCTCGCCTTGATGATTACGGCGCAATCGCCACGATTGTAGACCGGATTTATGGCCGCAAGAATCAAAGTATGCTTCCTTAAACGGAAACCGGTTTTTAAAAGAAGGGGCTCTTTTAGAGCCCCTTTTCTTATTTCTTTAAGATATTTTCAGAAGGCTTAAAGCGCACTTTCTGCTTGGCGGGTACATCCACTCGGGCGCCAGTTTTGGGGTTGCGGCGTGTAACGGGGCGGGCCGTTTTTAAATGGAAAGAGCCAAAGTTGCTGATAACAACTTTGCCGTCGCGTTTTAAACCGTGCTTGATAATTTCAAACACTTTATCTACGGTTGTTTTGGCTTGTTTTTTATCTAACATCGTCCGCGTTAAGTGGCGGATCACATCGTCTTTATTCATAAAATTATTTATTACCTCGGTTTGTAAATCCCATCGCATGCAAAAGTACGCATGGTTTTTTGCCTTGGCAGACTAACTGCCAAATGGCATCAATAATGGGTGTATTTAAATGGTTTTTGCGCGCAATATCATACACGCTTTGTACAGAGTTAACACCTTCTGCAATCGTTCCTACTTCCTTTTTAGCTTCTTCTAAGGAAAGGCCCGCGCCTAATTTTTCACCTAAGCGACGGTTGCGGCTAATGGCGGACATTCCGGTCAAAATGGCATCGCCGAACCCGGCCAAGCTATATACGGTTTGTGCCTGCCCTCCTTGGCTGGTGATGATGTCGTTCATCTCTTGCATGGCTTGGGTGATGAGCGCGGCCTTTGTATTGGCGCCGTCTCCGATACCGTCAATCACACCGCACCCGATAGCCAACACGTTCTTCACACCGCCGCCATATTCCACTCCGCGGCGATCCGTGGAAGGTACAATAATAATGGGATCCCCATTGAATACGTTGGCGAGTTCGTCCGTGAGTTTTTTATCAGCCCCGGCCAGCATAATTTTGGTAGGTACGCGCTGGGCCACCTCCAGGGCAAAACTGGGGCCCGAAAAAGCCAGTACTTTGTCTTTTAATTGAGGCAGTTCTTCTTCCACAATTTCACAAATCGTTTTAAAGGTTTTATCTTCAATCCCTTTGGATGCACTTACAACGGGCACCACGCGCCCGGCGAGCAACGGTTTAAGTTGCTCCCGGCAGAAGGCGCGGA
>ONOD01000008.1 GCA_900319325.1 uncultured Elusimicrobium sp.
AAGAAAAAGAAGAGATTTTCAAAGGTGTTCAGGTTTTTACTTATTTTTGGAAAGTTGGGTTTCCCGGCGATGGGTATTAAAGGCGCGGCGTGGGCTACTATTTTGGGTAGTGCTTTTATTACGGCAATTTTTTGCACGCTTATTTTTGCCACACAAACACGTATTACGTTTAAAGTTTCACGCTTAGCCGGTTTCTATAAACCTATTTTTACGCGTCTGGTACGCTTCGGATTGCCCAACGGATTTGGCTTCTTGATGGATGTGGTTTCATTCACGTTGTTTACTTTTATGGTGGGCAATATTGACACGGTTTCCCTACAGGCGAGCAACATTGTGATGAGTATGCAGCCGGTAGTTTTTACTGTGATTTTGGGGCTTGGGGTAGGAATCCAAATTTTGATTAGCAAGTATCAGGGATTAAAACGCCCCGATGTCAGCGTACAAGTGGTTAAAAATGCGTGTAAAATTGGATATACGTACGCGGGGAGTATTGCCCTTTTGTTTTTCTTTGGTACGCCTTTGTTTTTGCATTTATTTATTCCCGCTTGGACGGAAAATGGAGCTGAACTTGCCGCCAAAACTTGGCCGCTGATGAAATTGGTTAGCTTCTTTGTGCTAGGGGATGCAACGTATCTTATCTTTGGCGAAGCTATTCGAGGAGCCGGCGATACAAAGTATTACATGCACGTGATGATGAGTTGTGCGTGGCTGCTGCTCATCCCGGGGACATGGATATTGGTCTATAAGCTACAGGCCTCCGTTGTGTGGGTATGGAGTTGGTTGACATTTTATGCGTGGTTAACTGCCGTCTTTATGCTGGTGCGTTTTTTGCGCGGCAAATGGAAAAAAATCCAGGTTACATCCGACTAAAAATGTGCTACACTACATAAAAAGGAGGAATATATGGAAATTCTACATAAAGCAGATATTGGGGTGTTTGGAGGATCCGGTTTTTATAAATTTTTAACAGATATTGAAGAAGTAACCGTAGACACGCCTTACGGTAAAACAAGTGATAATGTTTTTATCGGAACGATTGGCGCGCACAAAGTAGCATTTATGCCACGCCATGGGCGCAATCACACGATTGCCCCTCATCAAGTAAATTACCGTGCTAACGTGTGGGCGATGAAACATTTGGGGTGCTCCCGCGTGATTTCTCCGTGTGCCGCGGGCAGCTTACAAAAAGAAGTAGAACCCGGTCACTTTGTAATTTGTGACCAATTTGTAGATTGGACCGATGGACGCAAAAATACCTTTTTTGAAACCCCGTTCTTACTGGAAGGAGCTTCTGTACAACATCCTTCCCCGGCGGATTTGTATTGTCCGCAATTACGCAAATTAGCTATTGAAACAGCTAAGTCATTAAACATCCCCGTGCATGAGACCGGCACGGTAGTGGTGATTAACGGCCCGCGTTATTCTACTAAGGCAGAGTCGGCTTTTTTTACGCGCCAAGGTTGGCAGGTAATCGGCATGACATCCTTCCCGGAAAATTACCTTGTCAAAGAACTCAATATGTGCCCGTTGAATATTGCCCTTATTACCGATTATGATGCTGGGCTGGTAGGAGATGTTCCGCCCGTATCACACGAAGCGGTGCTTAAGGTATTCAACAACAACATTGAGAAATTAAAATCACTTTTATTCAAGATGATTGAGCAAATCCCGGTGGATGATAAACGCACCTGCCCGTGTGAGCATGCCACGCAATTGAAATTCTAACTAAATCAGAATAGATGTTAAATTAAGATTCCCTGCGATTAGCAGGAAATCTTAATTTTATCAACTGAGTTTGAAAGTGTTTTTGGAGCCAGTTGGTTCAAAAAACTGTTCTCATTAATTGTTATGTCTTAATGTTGAATACCAGGATATCTATTTTCAAAAATAGACCTTGAAATTTGCTCAAAAATGCGTACACTATATGTAGAAAGCGTGTTGCCTTCTATTGATAAATTGGGTAGGGAGGGAGAACAACTTATGAAAACAGGTTTTACGTTAATTGAGTTACTAGTAGTAGTGCTCATTATTGGTATCTTGGCAGCCATAGCGCTCCCACAATACCAAAAAGCGGTTCTCAAAAGCCGATATAGCGGGTTAATGCCCATTACGGCGGCTGTAGCTAATGCGCAAGAAATCTATTATATGGAGCATGGAAACTATGCACCTCCTTCACGGACTTCTGATTTGGCTATTCAGATTCCCAACAATACAGATAATGTGGAAATAGAAGTGAGCGATGAATCTGATACGCATTTTAACTACGTAATGGCCAGTCGGGATGATCTGCCGGGAGTGGCGTACGTGATATATCAAAAGCATAGCGAACAATTCCCTGGTACGATTATGTGTGAAGCCAATGAAGAACTTAATTCACAATCCACGTGGTTATGCCATAATAGCTTAAGAGGAAATCAAGTTACAGGTAGTTTGCTGGGAAATGGCTGGACTGCGTACGTATTAGAAGGTAGTGGCTCAGGTGATTTTAGTGCCGGATCAACGACGACCCCTCTTACATTGGATGACCTCAATGAAACTTTTACAAAGGTGTTTGGCTCTAATACTGCCGACGATTCGTGGCGATCTTATTCAAGAGATATGCTTGAAGAAGGGCGTACAATTTCTGTAATATCACCCAATGAAATTATTGTTTATAATACGGACGGCAGTGAATATGAACATTATGCATTTAACCCTGAAGGACGATATATGGATTCCATTTATACAGATGGAGGTATTATGCGAAGGTATCTTGGAGACGAGGATACGAAGTGGTATAAGTGCTACCAACTATTATCACCAACAGGAGAAGTAATTAGCGATAACTGTTAGTCAAATTCTTAATTATAAAAAGGGGCAGATTTTATTTGCCCCTTTTTTATCATCACAAATATTATTTCTATCGTTTTAAATTCAACAGTTCCTTAATGATATCTTCATGCGCGCGCCATAGGGCCTCATCCCGGCCCACTAAATTATTGGCAATCATCGCAAAAGCAATCAGCCGCCCGTCTTTATCGTGCACGTAGCCGGCCACTGCTTTTACCCCATCAATTGTGCCGCCTTTAATGCGTACATCTTCCACCTGGTGTTTGGGTTTTAAGAAGCGGCGCAAAATGAGTAAATCTCCGCGGTCATCCGGCGTAGCCAGGGATTTGTAGTAATACTCAAAATAGGGGCTGGACGCCATAAAACTAAGCGTATTGACCAGTACGCGGGGGGTAATCATATTATCGCGCGAAAGGCCGCTCCCGTCATAAATTTTGGTATCTGTTGGCCCGGCAATTTGATTTTCTACTAAAAATTCTCTCAAAGCGTCCAGTCCGTTTGAAATACTGCCCGGCTTGCCTTGTGCCAAGGCTAGGTGTCTAAGCAGCATATCGGCATACAAATTAAAACTGCGTTTATTGACAATAACTACAATGTCTTTGAGTTCCGGGGATTGGTAGGTATGCAAGTGTTCCAACAGTCCGTAATCGGGCGCTTGGGGTAACACTTGCGGCGTACCGCTGACCGAAATTCCTTTTTCCGTGAGGGCCTGTTTAAGGGCCTGCACGGTAAATAAGGCCGGGTTGGGCATGGCCGCGCGGATTGTAAACCCGGTGAGCGTGGTGGGGATGGAGCCGAAAATTTTTAAGTTGTATTGGTCGGGTGCCCCATATACATAAGCGTTGTCTTTTTTGCTTTTGGCATCCGTGATGACAAAATTTTGAATTTCTACGCCGGGGATTTGCGGATCCAGGGCGGCTATTTCAGTGGGTTTGTTGCCGGTGAGTTCTCCTTTGAAATGAACCTCAAACAAATTGTCGTTAAAGCACAGCGCACTGGCGGGGGCGGCAAAATAGTTGCCCATATTTTCCCAATTGACTTTATCGGCAATTTCGGGGCCTTCAAAGAGCGATATATCTGCATAAATGGTGCCGTCTATCCGTTTGATTCCGGCTTTTTCAATGGCGTTTACCCATTGTTTTAGAACGGACTCATACGATTGGGCCCCGCGTACACGTCGGGAGCCCAGTGTCATATCCCCGCCGCCGCGGATAATTAGATTGCCGGTTAACGTTCCGTGGCTATCCGGCAGGGCGGAGGCGTATAGTTTGGTTTCAAAACGGTGATGTGGCCCCAAAGCGTGCAAAGCGGCCGCGGTAGTAAGTAATTTAAGCGTAGAAGCCGGGGCAAAGCGCGTGTCTGCGTTGACGGAGAAAATTTCTTCGTTCGTAGCGTCTGCGTAAGCGGAATAACCACCCCACCATGCCCCCTGCAGAGCGGAAAGTTGCGTGTTTGTTTCTACGTAATTTTGTAAGGCTTGGGCCTGTAGACCCACCGATAATACACTTAGTAAAACAGTTAAAAAATAACGCATAGAAAATCAGTAGTTAATTAAACCAGGGGTACCATTTGTCGCGGTCTCGGATGCTAATCAGTAAGGAGAGAGCCAGTAAGTCGCGCGCGTTGATGGCTTCAGGTTTATCAATATTACAAACGCTCTTATTAAATAAAGCGTGTGTGTTTTCAATAACGCCGTGACTATCCATTACGCCTGAAATGTCATAGTCGGCTCGCAATAGTCCCCACAAGTGTCCGCAACACACCCGCACTAAGGCGCGTTTTGCAGAGCGCTCCCGGATTGTGGCAAATTCAATGTGGTCTTTACTCAAAAGGGTCCATTCTCGGCGCAGCCCAAAGCGTTTGCGCCGGGCAAGTAAAAGTTCTTTGGAATTTACAAAAAAGAGTTGATAATTTTCTTCAAACAAACTATACCCTTTTTGCAGTAATACCGCGGCCTTTTTGCCTTTTCGGTCAAAGAGAGAGACCTCATTCATTGTTACCTGGCCCCATACAATGGCACAGAAGAAAATCAAAAATCCTAAAGGCAGAAGGAGAGAGGTGACAGAATAAATGGTGTTGTACACAAAAGCCGATGCAGGGAACAAACGTAATTGTTCGCAGAGGCTGGTGCCCGCCATGGTAACAAGGGAAATTAACATCACTATAATACCAAAAAACATTAATAGAGAATCCCAACGGTTAGAAAGTGCCGTTAAAATGTTCCCTTGGTTGTCTTTGGCACGGAAAATCATTGACGGCGTTCCGTATAAGCGTTCTAACCGAATGGGGTAGAGTGAGTTTGGGTTGGCTTGTAATTCTAATCGTTTCGGATGTACAAAAAAGCGCACAAGACCAGCTGAAAACCAGAGAACGAAGAAAACGCCCAAAAGCAGGATGACGGCGTCGTAAATGTGTCCCAATTCGCGGATATAAGGTGGCATATTGGTGGAAACGAGCGTGTGAACCGGGAATTGTTTCCAGCGGATTTTTAGTTTGCGAAGAATTTGCTTAACGGGGTATAACGAAGAATTTACTTTGGAGGAAACAGCGGAAGTAGCGGCCGGCACATTAACGGGGATTTCTGCCAGGGGTTCTTCCAATTCGGCTACTTCAATATTGGGCATGGCTTGTGTGTCGTAAGAATGCAACAGGTCTATCTCGCCCACTTCATCTTGCACGGTGGATGTTGGGAGAAGATCTTGCGTTTGTTGTAACACGGGGGCGATGGTTGCAAAGACTAAATCGGCCTCCGCATATGTAATATTTTTAGCCAAGGCAGAATATCCTTGCCCGTTCAGTAAAAAATATCCGGCGCTAAAATCATTTTTAGGCGTGTAAAAGTGAATATAGTAGAAAGGTTCCCCGGTGGAAAATTCAATACGTTTAATTTCTTCATCCGTATATGTGTTTTTGAGAACAGTCATTTGTTTGGCTTTTACTTCTGCCAAGTCATGGTTGATCCGCTCGTCTAAACAGGTTTCGGTAGTACAATCTACGGTTTTGATGTCAATACGAGCGTCTTTTTTTTGTAGGGCTAAGGTGCTATCTTTCGGAGTGTCTTTGGCTCTGCTCCAACCGGCAGGCATGTCCATCGTAAAGCGACCATCCTGCGAAGTAAACAAATCAGCGGCACATGGAATAGCAACTGTCAGACAGCATAAACATACAATGATGCGGATGAAATTTTTCATATTAGTATTATATATAATTATTCGTTTAAAACGTCAATTTTTTCCCTACGCGCGCGAAATCGTATTGTGACCCGCGTGAAAAAGTAGTAAAATATACAAAGAGGAAAATATGATGAAAGCAGATCAGTACACGCAACTTAAATTTGAAGCGGCCCATCAATACATGCGTCAGCATAAATTAGACGGAATTTTGGTTATCAATAACATTGACCAACTTTATTTAACGGGTTTTTTCTTTTATGAAGGGGAGGCCGTCATGCTTATCCACACCAAAGGGGTGGAAGTAATTACACGTACCTTATACGTGGAACCTTTTGGAAGATATGCCCCCTATATTCACGTAATGGGGGTGGATGATAACCGCGTACAAGCCATGGTAAAACACTTGCAAAAAATGGGATTAAAACATGTTGGCTTTGATGCGGCAAAAGCCTCTTATATGGAGGGAACTTTATTACACAAAAGCGGCTTGGTGGAAATCCCCAGTTTATTTACCGCGTTGCGGGAAGCAAAAGGAGCGCCGGAGCTCAAGCAACTACGTATTTCTAATCGGTTGGCGTATTTAACGTACGAATATATTAAACCGCGCATCAAAACGGGTATGATGGAATGTGAAGTGGCTGCAGGTATGGAACATTTTATGCGTAAGAATGGGGCCAAACAACCTTCTTTCCTCACAATTGTAGCTTTTGGAGAAAACACAGCTAATCCTCATCACGAAACGGGTACCCGTAAACTCAAAGCCAATGACGCTATTTTGCTGGATTTTGGCTGCGTATATAATAACTATTGCTCCGATATGACGCGTAGTTGGTGGCATGGTAAAAATGAACCAGCAGAATATACCAAAATTTGGAAAATTGTTAATAAAGCCCGCCAGGAAGGTATCAAAGCTGCCAAAATCGGTGTAAAGTGCCAAGATGTAGACGGTACTTCCCGCGGAATTATTACCGCCGCCGGATATGGAGATTACTTTACGCATGGTACCGGGCACGGCGTAGGGCTGGAAATTCACGAAAACCCGTACAATAATCAAACTTCTACTTATAAACTAAAAGAGGGCAATATTGTGACAGTGGAGCCCGGTATCTACTTGCCGGGTAAGTTTGGAGTGCGCTTGGAGGATACCATCGCAATTACCAAGGCGGGGGCTAAAATTTTAACAAGGAAATAATATGACTAAATTATTAGCTAATCAGCGCATGCAAACTTTGCGTCGTACTTTAAAACAAGCGGGGTTGGATGGGTATATTACCGTTTCTCATTTGGAACAGCGATACTTGTCGGGAGTGGAACTCTCTAAGGGAGAAGCTGTTTTCTTGATTACACCGACAAAGGCCTACTGTATAACCAAAAAATTGATTGTGGCCAAAATGGCTTCTACTAAGAAATTTTTGCAAACGATTGATGTGCCGTATGGTAGCATGATTGCAGGAGCATTGTCTCTTATCAAACAGAAGAAGTTGGGGCGAGTTGCTTTTGATCCTGCTCAAGTAGGTTTTGAAACAGGAGAGTTGTTTTTAAAGCATAAATTGGTGCGCACCTGCAGTTTGGTTGGGGATATGCGTATGCAAAAATATACCGACGAAGTGGCAAACTTGAAAAAAGCTTGCCAGATTGCTGCGCAAGCATTTGAAGAAGTTAAGCCTCAAATTAAGACAGGCATGACGGAGGAAGAAGTGCGCATCTTGATGGCTTTAGCTATGCTAAAGCGCGGTGCGGATTCGGTTCCTTTTAACATTGTTTGTTTTGGGGAAAACACGGCTGATGCCCATCACACGCCCTCTAAAACGCGTAAGCTTAAAAAGAGCGAAGCTGTACTGATGGATTTCGGCTGTTTTTACGAAGGGTACACGTCGGATATGACACGTAGCTGGTGGCATGGAGATAAAGCCCCTGCTGCTTACACAAAGCTTTGGAACATTGTAGATACTGCCCACCGCGCTGGAGTGAAAGCCTTGCGCCCTGGGGTGAGTGCGGGGACGATAGACAAAGTTACCCGCCAGGTGATTGAAGAGGCCGGATACGGGAAGGAGTTTTCCCATACCACCGGTCATGGTATTGGCCTGCAAGAGCATGACCGCCCTATTCTGCGTGCGGGTGCGCCGGACATACTAGAAGAAAACTTTGTAGTTACCGTGGAGCCCGGTATTTATTTTGACGGGCGCTGGGGTATTCGCTTAGAGGACAGTTATTTAATCACTAAAACGGGTTCCAAAAAATTAACGAAGTAAATTTGGGCGGAATTCCGCCTGGTTAAACGAGGTACAATATGTTAAGCACAACCGAATTTCGCGAAGGGCTGATTTTTCAAGATGAAAACGGCCAATTGGTGGAAATTATTGAATTTCAACACCATCGCAAATCGCAAGCTCGCGCTGTAGTACGCGTAAAATTACGCAACATCAATACCGGCGCTATGATTGAAACGGCCTATCGCCCGGAAGATAAATTTACCGAAGTGGAAGTAGAGAAACGTCCGTTTCAATACCTCTACACTACCGGAGATATGGCTACGTTTATGAATACGGAAACCTACGACCAAATTGAGGTTCCTACGTCTAAACTGGGAGATTTGACAAAGTATCTAAAAGACAATATGGATGCTACCGGCATCTATATTAACGACCAACTTTTTAATGTGGAGCTTCCCATTAAAGTACCGCTTAAAATTGCTTCAACGGTTCCTGGCGTAAAAGGGGATACTGTTGCCAATACCACCAAGGAAGCCACATTGGAAACAGGAGCTGTTATTAAGGTGCCGCTCTTTATTAACGAAGGCGATACTGTGCTGGTGGATACCCGTACCGGGAACTACGTAGAACGTGTAGCAGCCTAAGTTTTATGCCGTATGCAAAGTGGGCGTTGATCGGATTATTATGTAGCTTGACGCCTGCTTTGCATGCGTTAGATGTTTGGTACGGAAGTTTTTTGAAAATTACAGGTATTAAGCGGGTAGAGGAAAAAGTGATTCTCCCTGCTGAACGCAAAAAATACCATAATGTTCGTATCTTGGGAAAAGATACCTACCGGTTTGTAAAATCCTGCACGGAACCCTGTGTGCAACCTGTACAAACGGTGGAACCTACAGTAACGGATGTTCGCCCGGCGAAAGAACGGTCCAATATGTGGATCGTAACGGTAGCATTTGATCAGGCTTGGCAAGCAACTTTTTTAGTATTTCGCCGTGGGGAAGCGTATCAGGTGAAAACCCCGGTTAATTTGTTCTTTTTGGATCGAACACTTAAGAAACAGACGGAAAATGTTGTCATCGCCGCCGTCAAGGAATTAAAATGACGTGTTATCATAAACGTACAGGAGAAAAACTGGTAGCGCGGGTTGAACTTGCTAATACGTTTTGGGCACGCTTAAAAGGCCTGATGTTTCGTAAAACGCTCGCACCGGATGTAGGATTATTGTTGGACCCGTGCCCGCAAATCCACACGTGTTTTATGTGCTTTGCGATTGATGTGATATTCTTAGATAACACAAATCATGTGGTAGCTGTGCTTGAGAATTTGAAACCTTGGCGGACGAGCAAATTTTACCGCAAGTCTAGGCGCACGCTGGAAGTGCTGGGTGGCTCGTTGCAAGGGCGTGTACAGGCTGGGGATGAGTTAAATTTTAAATAATTAAATAAGGAAGTTGATATGAAAAAAATATATCTTGCTTTTATCGTGTGTATGCTAAGCACCTCCGGTGCATTTGCAAACAATATTTGGAATGATTTTAGTTCCAACGTAACCGAAAAGAATGTCCGCGCTTTTACAAAGGACTTGGGCGGATTAATCGGCTCGGGTACGTATACCACTGGGCGTGTGCTCGGTTGGGGCGGATTTCAAATTGGTCCGCGCGGTAGTATGATTTTTAAAATGAGCAAAGGAAATGGTGATACCGCCGAAGAAAAGAATCATACCGCACTGGGGGATCGTGATAAAGTAGGGACGGTTTTTTATCCCTGGCTGCAAGCGGATATTGGGCTTCCTTTTCGTATTGATGGATTTATTCGCGCCAGTAGTTACCAAGGTATGACCATTGCCGGTGGCGGACTACGCTGGGGAATTACTCAGCCCAACGAAACATTGGGCTCTTTGCAACCCATGATTGTAGTATCGGCGCATTCTGCCAGCGCGCGCGATTTTTCTGCTTCACATTATAATGCGAGTTTAGTCCTTTCCATGAAAATTAAATACTTTGTGCCTTACATCGGTGGAGGGGTGGATTATACTACCCTGCACGTTAATTCCGTGGCCACAACGGCCTTGGCCGGCGAGCGCGAATATGCGGCTACGGCCCGCGCAACGGTAGGGATGAACTTTAAGTTGCCGTCGTATTTAGACTTAAGTTTGGCTGCCAACTACGCGTATTATGGTTTAGGAGCTGAAGCCTCGTTATCGGTACGGTTCTAATTTTTTGTACATACTTATAAAAACACCCCGGGTAGAAACTCGGGGTGTTTTTTAAATTACGTGTGTTTTGTTAATGTTTTAATACCCATACCTCATAAGGCGGTATCATTTCTTCCTTCTTACGACCGTATAGTGCTTTGAAAGATTTATCAGTTAGGGCGGACGATAGCGGTTGCGGCGCGTTAGACGTGTTTAGTAATACGCTATACAGGTGATTTTTATACCGCCATGTTTTCATTTTCAAAGGCAACGTGGCCGTTACCGGATTTTCGGTGAGGGTGCCATTTTCTATAATTTTTTTAAACTTGGCTAATTCGCGTAGTACATTGGTAACGCGGGCCCAATACTCAGGCGCACTTTGCGGCAGCGGTTTGCCCAAGTGATTAAATGTAAAATAGAAAAGGCCCGTGGCTCCGTTCAAAATCCCATCGTAAGACATAAACCGGATTTCCTCTGTGGTTGGAAAGCGCCCAATGCGGTCATGATCTGGGCGAAATTGTTTGTAATTTTTCCAATCAAAAATTTGAACTACGCCCCAGAGTGGATGATCTTGCATGGCTGTTTGAGCAAGCCCTTCTTGGGTATAGCGAACATTGTCGCCAAATGAGGTAAGGGGAAGATGCGGTACGGGGTACCAATCCATCATCATGATATCGGGGATATCATAATAAGGAATTTCTGTTTTTCCTTGGCCAATTACCAGAGCTGTATTGTGATTTGGGAAGGCCGCTTTAGCCGCTTGATGCGCTTGGAGGACACGCTCTCTGCTCCAGTGATGCACATCCGGCTCGTCTACCAAATACCAAGCCAACACGGGCCAGGCTTGGGCCTGTGTTTCATGAGGGGTTCCAATGATGGCATCCGGGCGAAAAACTACTTGCAACCCTAATTTGGAAGCTTGTTTAGCCAAGAGGGCTAGATTGTCGGAATCTTTTGTATAGGTTTGAATACAAGTAAACCCCGCCTTCTTGATCATTTTTAAATCTGCAGGGTCGGTTGCTCCGTAGAGACAGAGAGGAAACTCCCGGGCCCATAGAGGCGAGATAAGAAAGAAGAAAGTACACAAAAAAAACAGGCATTTTGACATAGGGTTCATCTTAAATTGTTCTCCTGGGGATCTTCCGATTATATATTTCTATTGTGCCACATGCGAATCTTTGATAAACATCCTAAGGCCTGTTTTGACCAAAATTTCAATGTCCAATATGATGGAATGATTTTTAATGTACCACACATCGTAAGAAAAGCGTGTAAAAGCCCCTTCAAACGCGGCAGATTCATCTAAATATTTGTTTCCATTTTTTGTTTTGTAATTGGGGGGTGCTTTAAAGTTTAATTGGGCCCATCCGGTAATGCCAGGTTTAGCAATACTGCGAATATGATGATGCGGAATATGTTCGTTTAAAATAGCATATTCGCCCGTCCATAGAGGCCGGGGGCCTACTAAAGACAGTTCCCCTTTTAATACGTTAATAATTTGCGGAATTTCATCCAGTCTAAAACGTCGTAAAAATGCACCGGTTTTAGTTAAAGTTTCCGACTCGCTTTCTTGTGTCTTGGGCGTGATGGTTCTAAACTTATACATCACAAATTCTTTTCCGAAGTATCCCACCCGTTTTTGTTTAAAGATAGGGTCACATTTGTCAATGACTCGTACCAAAAGCCAAATAAAACCTCCTAATGGGATTAACGCAGGTACCATTAGGGCCGATAGACCAATATCCATGGTGTTTTTTAGCATGTGATAGGTTGTGTTTTCCTGACGGTTTCCAATGCCTCGCAGTAGCCACATATTATCTTCCACGCTTTCGCGGGATACGCGCTGGAAAATACGTTCATAAGCATTGAAATCGGTATCTACACAGGTACCTTTAGCAATAAATTTTTTAGTAATTATCTCCCATGCACGCGGATTTTCACGGAATAATTTACTGCCTACAATGACCAAATCAATCTTATTTAAATTGTATTTTCTGTCCTCTTGGGGCGCGGTGTCATATTCTTTGATGTGATACCCATGGCCGGCCCTCATCCCTTTTACGAGTTCGGTAATAGTAGGGCTATTTCCAAATATTAGGACGTTGCGTTTGGCAAAGTCCAATTTAAAGTAGTTACGGCGGAAGAAATAAACATATGCAAAATAAACCAGTAGAATGACAATCAAAACACGGCGAGGAGTTGGTAAATGCGCGTGGGGTAAAGCGGCCACAAAATAGATGACGCTGGCGGCCCCTAAAAGCGTAATGATATAGGCAATAACAAGCCGCTTATAGGCAATAACGCGTTGACGCAGTAGTTTTACGTCGTAAAAGGAAAATAACCACAGCACAAAAGTAACGAGTAAAAAGATGGGAATATAGATATAGAGCTGATTTTTAAAATGAGGCCAGGTTAGTCCGCCATGACGGAGAAGTAAAATTCCCCATGTCATCAAAAAGAAAGCAATAGTGTCTACAAACAGAAAAGCAAATTTGGTCATTTATATACTCCTAAGCAAGTTGCGGTACCAAAATTGTTTTATTATATACTGATATGTCTCCTGAACTTGATTCAGGATTTTCCACGTTTATTGTTACTTGTTTTCATCGTTTCCGCCCACATTTTTTGAAGCCCCTCTTCCAACGTAATGGATGGTTTGTAGCCCAGCGCCGTTATCTTAGAAATATCGGCTGAGGATTCATGCACATCTCCGGGGCGTTTGGGGCGGCTCACCCGCTCCAATTTGCGGCCGGATACTTTTTCAATGATGTCCGCCAATTCCAACAGTGTATAGGTGCGCCCACTGGCCACATTGTAAATCTCACCGGGCACGCCTTTCGTGGCGGCTAGCAAATTGGCCTGTACTACGTCTTTTACACTGACAAAATCGCGGCTTTGCAAGCCGTCCCAATCAATGCCCAGCGGCTGATTCTCGGCAGCAAGTTGCATAAATCTGGCAATTACGGCCGCATAAGCGGAGTTGGGGCTTTGTCCTATCCCAAAGGCATTAAAGTAGCGCAATACCACAGTTTCTAAGCCATAAACTTTGGTGTAAAACCTACATAACGTTTCGCTGGCTTGTTTACTCCAAGCATAGGGGGACTGGCAATCAATGGGAGTATCCTCTTTGTAAGGCAGTTCCGGGCGTGTGCCATACACGGCGGCGGACGATGAAAATACCACACGCTTCACGTCACTTTGACGGGCGGCTTCCAGCATATGAACTGTACCTTGCACGTTGATTTCGGCAGTTTCTTGCGGCTTAGACATAGATTCTGCTACCGATATCAGCGCTGCCAGGTGTAGCACATAATTTACCCCGTTACAGGCCTTTTTAACAGCATCAAAATTACGTATATCCCCCTGTATAAACGTAATTCTATCCTGCACGGATTCTAGATTTTCTAGTTTTCCGCCGGAAAGATTATCCAAAACGGTGACGTGCTGACCCCGGCGGACAAGCTCTTTAACAATATGGCTGCCGATAAACCCGGCTCCGCCCGTAACTAACCAATGAAATCTCTGTGTAAGCATGTTGAAAATCCCTAAAATATCAATATATTATACCTTTTTTTGATATTTCAAAAATGATAAAATATACATATATTATTAAGAGTTTTTCATCACGCTTATGCAACCTGCTTCTCTAAGAATTACCATCTTGGGTAATGACACAACTAATCTCTATAATCACCGTTTCGAGGTGGTGCGTGGTTTGGTGCAAGCGGGACATCACGTCGAAATTATTGCTCAATTACAACATTTTACTCAAGAATTTTCTACATTAGGGTGCACTCTTATCCCTTTCACGGTCAATCGCCACCAAAAAAACCCTTTGAAGGACTTAAAGGTACTATATACCTACTACAAACTGTTAAAGGCATCTAAACCGGACGTGGTACTAACTTACAACATTAAACCTAACGTATATGGTGGAATGGCTTGTCAATTACTGGGGCTGACCTATATGCCGAATATTACGGGGTTGGGTACAGCAGTGGAGTATCCTGGTTTGTTACAGAAAATAACGGTTTTTCTCTATAAATTGGGAATGCGTAAGGCACATACCATATTTTTCCAAAATACTGCCAACCGAACATTCTTTGAGGAAAGACACTTAATAGGCAAGAACACCAAGACGGTTTTACTTCCCGGTTCCGGGGTGAATTTAACGAAACATCTTCCCATGCCTTATCCGAATGGGAAAGAAACACATTTCCTCTTTGTAGCCCGTATTTTGAAAGAAAAAGGCATAGATATGTACTTGGAAGCCGCAAAACGATTTAGTTCTCCTACCGTCAAATTCCATATTTGCGGGCCTTTTGATTCCCCGGATTATCAGACTAAGGTGGAACAAGCGGTTAGGAACGGTGTTGTGCTTTATCATGGGCAACAAAAGGATATGAAATCATTTTTTGAGCAATGCGCGTGTTTATTACATCCCTCTTGGTACCCGGAGGGGATGAGTAATGTGCTTTTAGAAGCGGCGGCTAGTGCCCGGCCCGCCATTACGACTAATCGCTCCGGTTGCCGTGAGGTGGTGGAAGATGGGAAAACGGGCTTTATTGTGCCTGTACAAGATGAAAAAGCATTCTTGCAAGCGGTGGAGAAATTTCTGGCGCTGTCTTGGGAAGAACGTTGCCAAATGGGTCTTAGGGCCCGCGCCAAAGTGGAAAAAGAGTTTGACCGTAATTTGGTAGTAAAAGCATATTCGGAAGAATTGGGGCAGGCCTATGCTTAACTACAAAAAATTTATAAAAAGCCGTAACCTTAGAATGAAAATACTGCATTTATTTGATTTTGTGCCGGATGCTCTGATGTTGAGTGTGCAGTATTTTATTAAAACAGGACGTTTATTGCATTTAAGAAACCCGCAGCGCTATACGGAAAAACTGCAATGGTATAAGCTCTATTACAAAGACCCGTTGATGGCCCAATGTGTAGATAAATACGAAGTCCGCAAATATGTGGAAAAGTGTGGCTTGGGGCATTTATTGAATGAGTGTTATGGCGTATTTGAGCGAGCAGAAGATGTTGATTTTGATAAATTGCCCAATAGTTTTGTACTTAAAGATACGCTTGGCGGTGGCGGCAATGATGTGATTATCGTCAAAGATAAAACTCAACTGGATATCGCTGCTGTGCGCAAACGTATGCAAGAGTGGGTAAATTATCCTTACAAAGGCAAACACCCCGGCCGCGAGTGGCCCTACGAAGGTAAAAAGCATCGTATTATTATTGAGAAATATTTAACTGATTCTACACAACCAAACGGTATTGTGGATTATAAATGTTTATGTTTTCAAGGAGATGTTCATTATATAGTCCTGGACGTGGACCGCTATTTAAATCACAAACGTAATATTTACACTGCGGATTGGAAATATCTTCCCATCGAAACGGATCACAAAACCTATGGCGATTGTATACAAAAACCGCTGTCCCTAGAACAAATGAAACAAACTGCTCAACGACTGAGTAAGGACTTTCCAGCCGTACGCGTGGATTTGTACCAAGTGAATGGAAAGATTTATTTTGGAGAACTTACCTTTTTCCCATGGTCGAGTTATGTGCAATTTTCACCTGATGGATTTGATTTTACATTAGGAAATCAATTTGTGCTACCAAACCCAGGGGGGGCGAAATGCAACCTCTAATTTCTATTATTTTACCCGCTTACAATTCCCAGGCTACGATCTCCCGAGCGATTGATTCTGTATCTCGTCAACGCTTCCCTAATTGGGAGCTGATTATTGTAAACGATGGTTCCACCGATAATACCCT